>CAIPBM010000062.1 GCA_903863295.1 uncultured Verrucomicrobiota bacterium
GCGGCACCGTTGAGGGGCAGGAAACCCGCAACGTCCGCGGAACAGAGCGCACACTTTGGAAAATGACCAGCGGGACAAGCACCATGCCCGGTCTGCTTTCCACGACCTGGGTGGATGACCACGGGAACAACGTCGAAAATCTCACGGTGATCCCCGGCATTGGTAACCTGCATGAGTCCGTCACCACCCGCGCCGAGTGCATGAAGCGGCCCGAGGGAGCCGATGTCTTCGCGCAAAACCTGATCCGTCCCCAGCAGGAACTCTTCTCCCCAGCAGACCAGGAAGAGGCGGTCTATCGCCTCACGCTAGTGGACCTGAGCAAGAGCCTGGAACTGTGGGATGAGGGCGAGCAAAGAATCCTCTCTACCGGCCCCGGTACCTGCGATCTCTCGGTCACCGCGCGTCATTTCACCGCAGCCGATGCAAACTGGGAATTGCCTCACGCCGATACGGTCGCCCTGCATCCCTATTTGCAGCCCTCCACTTACCTGGAGGTCAATTCGCCGATCATCCAGTCTCTCGCCCAAAAAGCGGTGGGCGGGCAAACAAATCCGGTTCTGGCGGCGCACGCCATTGAGGATTTTGTCCGGGGCTATATTACCAAGAAAGACTTCAATGTCGGTTTTGGTTCAGCGGAGGAAACCGCGAAATCACGTGAGGGCGATTGCACGGAGCATGCCGTTCTTTGTGCCGCCCTTGGCCGGGCCGTGGGGCTACCGACCCGCTGCGTGGTGGGCTTCGGCTACATTGAGCCGGGCGACGACTTTTATTTAGCCCACGGGAAAAAAAACGGAAAGCCGGATACGGGTGCCTTCGCCTTCCACATGTGGGCGGAGGCTTGGATTGGCCCGGATCGCTGGGTACCGATGGATGCGGCGCTGGATGGTTTCGATGTTGGCCATATCGCCATTACCAAGACCGCCTTGGAGGAAATCAACCCGCTGGCGGAATTAAACTCACCGATTCTTCAGCTCATGTCGAACCTCAAGATTGAGGTTCTCAAGACCGTCTCCAAAGGACCACCCGTGCCTGAAGCCATGCCTCCTTCCACCTCTCCGTCTGCTCCGCAGGAGGCTCAGCCTGCCCCTTCCCGGCCCGTGCCCCCTCGGGCGCAACCGCCGATTGATTGAATTCGTTTCGCACGGAGCCCACGAAGTTCACGGAGACAGGAAGAATCAAGAACCCCGCCGCAAGCAGCGGGGTGTTTGGAGAGGGATTCTGCTCGGCCTGTAGCGGCGTTCTATGACCGTCGCATTTACACCACGCCACTTCTCACATCGGCGACGTTCATAGACCGCCGCTACAGACTGCACGCCGCAAGCGGTATGGAATTAGACCCTATAAGATTAATTTACCCGCCGTGACCTCCGTGTCCTCCGTGCGAAACCGCCTCCCAATCCGAATAACCAGCCTCAAAATCAGCTCCCCTGCGATTTCGGAACGGTTAGTGCTTCCAAGGGTTTCTCCAAATTAGCCATACCGTCATGTCCAAGTTTACTCGTTCCGATTTTGAAATCGAAAACCTCGGCCCTGCTGAGTTTACCTCTCCCCTGCAAAGCCTGCGCCATGAGGCCCGGGCCGACTTCATTTCTGATGACAAGCACCGGGTTCTTTTTGACCACTCCCTGGAAAAAATTCAGGCCACGATGGAAAATGGAGCGGAGCCGGTCACCATTGAGCGTTCCGGCCCAAGGGAAAAACTCTTTTTTAAACCGTCCCAAACGATTTGTGCGGTCGTGACCTGCGGAGGTCTTTGTCCCGGTTTAAACGACGTGATTCGCGGTCTGGTCATGACCCTTAATTACAGCTACGGCGTCCGGACGATCTATGGGATTCCCTATGGATATGAGGGGTTCATTGATCGTTACGGTCATTCCATCCGCAATCTGACTCCCGACTTCGTCAGCAATCTCCACACCGACGGCGGTTCCGTGCTCGGCAGCTCCCGCGGTCCGCAATCCAAAAAGGAGATGGTCGATAAACTGGTTCAGTTAAAAGTCAATGTCCTCTTCGTCATTGGCGGTGACGGCACCTTGCGCGGGGCCCAGGAGATTGTCGCGGAGGTCTCCAGCCGCAACCTGAAAATCAGCGTGATCGGAATTCCGAAGACGATCGATAATGACCTTGAATACATGGACAAAAGTTTCGGCTTTGAGACCGCCTTCGCCGAGGCCGTCCGCGCGGTTCGCTGCGCACACAGCGAGGCGAAGGGCTACCCCAACGGCGTAGGTTTGGTGAAGCTCATGGGGCGCGACTCGGGATTCATCGCGGCCTTCGCAGCCATTGCCGACAACAGCGTGAATTATGTCCTCATCCCGGAAGTCCCCTTTAACCTAGAGGGCAAAAACGGGTTGCTCAAATGCCTGGAGAATCGCCTCTCAGGCCGGGGCCATGCCGTCGTGGTCGTGGCCGAAGGCGCGGGCCAGCACCTGATGCAGAACGATCCGTCCGCCAAGGATGCCTCTGGCAATGCGAAATTCGGCGACATCGGACCGTTCCTCAAGAAACAGATCGAGACTCATTTCAAGGCCATCGGCAAGGAGATCAATATCAAGTATATCGATCCCAGCTATGTCATCCGCAGCGTGCCCGCCTCCCCCCAGGATGCCATCTATTGCCTGCGCCTGGCCCAGAATGCCGTCCATGCCGCCATGGCCGGAAAGACCAATATGGTCGTCGGACGCTGGCATGGGCATCACGTCAATCTTCCCATCAGTGTCGTCACCGTGCGCCGCCGCAAGGTCAGTCCGCAAGGCGATCTCTGGCTGACCGTCCTGGAAGCCACCGGCCAGCCTGCGGAATTTAAATAAATCCTCTCCTCAACCAAACCCACATCCCAAGAAAAATCATGGCTGATAAAACCATCAAAGTCCCTGAAAACGTACCCGGCAAATGGTACGTCGATGATACCTGCGTCCCGTGTCAAACCTGCCTGACCGAGGCGCCGACCTTGCTCAAGTACAATGACGACGAAACCAAGGTCTATTTTTTCCGCCAACCGGAAAACGCTGAGGAAGAGGAAGCCGCCGGTCGCGCCCGTGATGTCTGCCCCACGGCTTCCATTGGCGATGACGGGGAGTAACCCCCGCCGCCCTTACTGATCCGAATTCAAGACCAGTGTTTGGATCGAGTGCTGGGGCGCATCGACCAGCGTCGCACGATTTCCCAGCATCAAGTTGAATCGCACCGGCAGCTCGCTTCGGTTCATCACCACCACGGCAATTTTACCGTCAGTATTGAGGAACGCTGTCGTCTCCAGGCTGTCATGGGTGGGTGCGGCAAGAATACGAACCGCACCGGGACGGATGAACTTACTGAAATGTCCGAGATAATAGTAGCTCGGCTGATAGTGGAATTCACCCGTTGGGACGTCAGCCAGAATGGGGGCGCTGCAAAGATTGCCGACGTGATTGGGCCCGCCCGTCTGGTCCAGAATCATGTTCCAGTCAACCCAGCCGACTGACCAGTGATTGAGGTCCTGGATCACCGACCGACCATAGCGTTCCCCCACCGCCCACTCGCCCGGATGCGGTCCGCCTTCCTGGCAGCCTTCCGTAAGAAGGACATGCTTGTCGGGCCAGGCATCATGGACGCGCTGGACATTTTCAAATGCATCGGTGCCGTACCAGTGAAAGGCGACGCCCCAAACATACTGGGCGGCCTTGGGGTCATCGAGAACCGCCTTGGCGCGTTCATACATGATGTCGCGATTATGATCCCAAATCATGACTTTAACGTCACTCAAGCCTTCCTTGGCGAGAGTCGGTCCAAGGTAATCGCGGACGAAGTCGCGCTCCTCATCGCCGCTATAGAGACATGAATCCCAGGTCTGCTTGGCAGCCGGTTCATTCTGCACCGTGATGCCCCAGATCGGAATCTGCTCCTTGGCATATTCATGAATGTAACGGGCGAAGTAGAGTGCCCATGCCGCGCGATCCTCCGGCTTGAGCTGACCACCATTGTTCATCTCCCCGTTGGTTTTCATCCATGCAGGCGGACTCCAGGGCGAGGCGAAGAGCTTGAATCCGTGATGAGAAATCTCCTGCGCACGCTTGATCATCGGAATCAACGCCTGACGATCCCGTTCAATGGAGAAATTCTTGAGCTCAACATCCCCAGGCGTTTCGTCGTAGGCATAATTTCCCAGCGCAAAATCGCAACTGTTGATGTGCGTGCGGCAAAGGGTGTAGCCGAGACCTTTGACCGGATCGAAGTAGGCATGGAGAATCTCGTCCTGCTTGGCGGCAGGCAATTTCTGCAAAGTCTGGGCGGCCGCATCGGTAAAGGCACCGCCGAATCCTTCGATCTGCTGATAACGGACGCGTGGGTCGAGGCGAATCGAGGCCACATCAGAGTTCTTTGTTTCTGTCGGCAAGGCCACATCTTGCAGATGGACATTGGCATCGCGGGCGGTCAGGTAGCGGGTCAGGCCCTTGATGGGTTCGGACGACGTGTCGGCCCCTTGGGCCATGGAAAACGCGCCCAAACTCATAAGTATACCCATCCGAAGAAATGAAAAATGCGCTGTGTCACGGTACTCCTGTGTTGTAAGGAACTTCATGGTGAATTATTTTGGGGTCAAAGCGTGTCAGGGTTGGCCCGACTTAAACATAAAACGCTATCGGTGGATTGCCGATAGCGCCAGCCAACGCCGGGAGACTTAATCACTAAGAGTCCCGGTCACCTGCTCTCAGGCTAGCTGAGACGAGACTTTGAACGGAGACGAAGCGCCCCGAGCAAGGCCAGGAATCCGAGGCCCATCATCGCGTAGGTGGAAGGTTCCGGAACGACAACGACATATTCCAGGTTAGGCGTGGTGGGGATTTCAAACGTCGACGCGCCTGAGGGCGGCGCCAAAGTCGAGAAGTTATACCCGCTATTGGCCCAGCCGTTCCATTGCCCCGTGCCATTGGTGAGAAAGGAGGAGGTTGCAATCGCTGAATCCGTGGTGATGCTCGAGGGATCGAAGGTCGCCACCCAATAAGCCGGGGCAGATACCAGGTACGTGACGCCCGCCGTCAGGGCAATCGGAGTCCCTACGGAAACGAAACTTGGCGTTCCCGAGCTTGTTCCCTGGCCCGTTGAAGTCACGGAAGAGAGAATATTGCCGGTATCATAGATCTGAGTCAGCGCGCCCAAACCACCGGATGCATCCCACAATGTGACATGGGGAGCATCTCCGCCGCCCAAGGAAAGGGCCGTGAAGCCGAGTGCGGTCAGGTTAACATTTTGATTCAAGGTGAACTCAAAGGCGGAGAGGCCGTAAGCCCCAAGATCAATCTCTGAAGCCGGATCGGTGGTGTACGCAGGAACCACTTGGGCCGAAGCGCCAACCGAACTTGAAACCAAGGCGGCCAGACCAATGACTGCCACCATTTTACGGATTGATTTTTTCATAGTTAACTTTTTTGGAGGGTAATATCGAGGGTTTCACCTATCACTTTTTATATCATCGCTACTTAAGATACATTAGTCAATTCAATTTTTCTTATCCCTTAGTTTTATTGAGTTTGATCAAGTTGTTATTGAGAGTCGAACTGCAACTCCGCCAAACGCTTACGTGCCCCTTCCGCTGGGGGCCAGAACCAACCTTGCGGATCCCAGCACTGGCAAAAACTCAAATTATCAACGAGAAACTTGTAGGCTTCGATAGCACCTTTTTTATCCCCTTGATCATCGAGCGCTTTTCCCTGAATGAAGTAACAGGTACCAACGTCATTCAGCGCCCAGAGTGAGGAAGCCGTCTCCTTGGGTGCGGGTTCCTTCAAGGTCGCCTGCATGGCCAGAGCCTGGGTTTTATACAATTCAATGCACTTCTTGGTATATCCAATGGCCGAGGCGTAATCCTTCGCATTCAAGGCCTGCCAGGCTTTGGTGGTAATAACCGAAGAACTCGAGTCACCGAAATCGAGCGCTGGAGCATCAGGGGCAGCGGCAGGGGCTGTTGCGGGAGCTTTCGCTGCTGGGGCGTTGGTCGATGGAGTCGCCGCCGTGGAAAGAAGGGGCATTGTCATCAAACTGAGACCAAGGGCCCAGCACCTAACAGAGAGCGCTTTCCGTTGCATGGAAAGCACTATTACCTCAAACGTCTTTTAAATCAAGCTTTATTTGCACTTTTATGCACACTCGTCATGGTCGCCTCGGTCCGATGGTCTCCCCCTCCTGCAACCGACAGCCTAAAAGGATTTGCTGGGGTGCATCAAAGCGCTTGTGCATGATATCGAGCAAACGGCGACTGGCCGCGAAGCCGATGTCGTAATAGGGAATGCGCACGGTTTCGAGCGCGGGTGCACCGGCGGGCCGCAAAATGCCATCGAAACCAGTAACCGAGACATCGGCCGGAACGCGATAGCCCAGCTTCTTGAGGGCAGCAATCAGATCGTAAGCCTGGTGATCGGCGGCACAAATCCACGCCGTGACCCCACTTTTGATCTGTTGAACAACCTTATGATAGCTCTCCTCGACCGTCTGCGGAGTTGAGGGATCAAGATGAATGACATCATCTTCATAGTAGTGCCAACCCAGCCTCGCCAGTTTCTCCACGTAGGCGCTAAAGCGGCGATACGACCAGACCGCCTCGACCGCATAGCGGCGCGAAAAGAAACCAATCCGCGTATGACCATTCAGGCGCAACCGGTCGAAGAGATTGGAGATACCGGCATAGTGATCGACATCGACGCTGTCGACCGCCACGCGCCCATATTGCTCCACCAGTGAGACGCAGGAAAAACGGACAACCAGTTCCTCAATGATCCGTGGGGAAAAGGGATACATCAAGATCAGTCCGTTCCAGAGCCGCCGTTTCAACGCGGCGATCTTGCTGTAGCTGGGATCCGAAATACTGGTGGCCAGGGGCGAGACGAAATGAACTTCAATTTGCCAGTGATGCAGCTGCGCAAATTCTGAGATTCCAGGAAGAATCTCCACCCCGGGACTTTCATAATCGGTTCGGTTGAATTCCTCGACTTCGCTGCAAATCAGTACGCCGATAGGACGCGTCTTGTTCGCATCCTTGGCTGGTGTTCGTGGTTGCAGATATTGGTAGCCAAGCTTCGCAGCAAGTGCGAAAACCTTGGAACGAGTTTTCGGATTAATCCCGGCATGATTTGTGAAACATCGTGAAACCGTGGTGCGAGAAATGTTCAGTCGGTTGGCAATGAGTTGCTGATTGATCGGAGTCACGACCCTTGATTTAAAGCAACTTATGGACAAAAAAGCAAGCATCTCAATTTCTGCACATTTATGCAAATATATGATTGAGGGGATTTCATGGAACACTTAAGCTGCGCTTTCATGGCAGAGAATCCTCCCATTCCTCCAAATAAGTTCCTGCAGAGGGTGGCGGGGAGGGCGTTGTTTTTATCTCTTCTGGCCGTAGCGAGCCTTCAGGCCCAGTCGAAAGTCGAAGTCGCCAAAAATGGCGATCAATTCCAGTTGATGGTGAATGGAAAGCCGTTCTTCATTCACGGCGTTGGCGGCACCCAGAAGCTCGCTGAATTGCATGACCTGGGAGGAAATTCCGTCCGCACCTGGGGTATCGAGAGTCTTTCCCAACTCGTCGATGGCAAGCCTCTCCTCGATCGCGCCCAGGAACTGGGACTAATGGTCACGGCGGGCATCTGGATCCAGCAACAGCGTAATGGTTTCGATTACGACGACGCGGAGGCTGTACAGCATCAGCGCGACTTGGTTCGTCAGGCGGTGAAGACCTACAAGGATCATCCGGCCCTGCTCATCTGGGGAGTGGGTAACGAAACGGAAGGGCCAACTTCTGATGGAAGCGATCTGCGCGTTTGGAAAGAACTGAACGTCCTGGCGGGAATCGTGAAGGAAGAGGATCCGAACCATCCGGTGATGACGGTGATCGCGGGCTATGGCGGTCAGCGGATCAAGAATGTGTCCGCCTATTGTCCCAACATCGATATCCTCGGTGTGAACGCCTATGGCAGTGCCGACGGAGCGGGAAGAGCCGTCACACAACAAGGGTGGACGAAGCCATTCATCCTGACGGAATTTGGCCCCTCAGGCCAATGGGAAATGCCGAAGACATCGTGGGGCGCAGCTTTGGAGCCCACGGCCAATGCGAAAGCCGCCAGTTATTACGCCACGCAGCAATTGGTGACGAGCGACAGCAAAAACATCTGCCTCGGTACGTATGCCTTTCTCTGGGGATACAAGCAGGAGGCGACGTCCACCTGGTACGGCATGTTTCTAGCCTCAGGCGAAAGGCTACCGCAAGCCGATGCGATGAGCTTCGCCTGGACGGGCAACTGGCCCCCGAATCGCTGCCCAAAAATCAAGTCACTGACGACGAGTGTGACCGAAAAAGCGGTGGCTCCCGGCACACCGCAAACGGCGAGCGTGGAAGCCCTCGATCCAGGTGGAAATCCTCTCCAATATGAATGGAGTGTGGTGGGGGAAAGCAAGACCGCCGGCGTCGGCGGAGATGCGGAACCAGTTCCTCCCTCTCATCCCGAATGCATCACCGGTGCGCCGGACAAAGACCTCTCCTTTACCACGCCCGCCACTCCCGGCGCGTACCGGCTTTTCCTCACGATCCGCAACGGTAAGGGCGGTGCGACAACGGCGAACGTGCCTTTTCTGGTGCAGTGAGACGTGTTGTGTTCGAGTAGCCCGGACTCCTTCGGTGTGCGGTCAACCAACGGCTTGGCAGACAGCGGAGTAGTTCGAGTAGAAGTCCGCTCTGCCTGTAGCGGCGGTCTATGACCGTCGCCGATGAGAAAAGCGGCGTGGAGAAAAGGCGACGGTCATAGACCGCCGCTACA
>CAIPBM010000063.1 GCA_903863295.1 uncultured Verrucomicrobiota bacterium
ACACCCGGGACGGGCTGCGCCGTTATTTCGACAACAAATTTGATATCTACCTGGCCCCGGACGTGACCACGGCGATGAATGTCCTGGAATCCCAGCCGATTGATGTCCTCCTGACCGATATGCGGCTGATGGGCGGAACGGAGGGGCTTGACCTGCTCGTGCGGGCCCAATCGATTTCGCATCCGCCGGTTTGCGTGTTGATGACCGCGTACGGGTCGGAAAAGGTGGCGGTGGAGGCGATGAAACGGGGGGCCTACGATTATATCACCAAGCCGCTGGATTTGGAGAAGCTCGATGTGGTGCTGGCGCGGGCGTTCCGGTCGCGCCAGGTCGAATCGGAGAACCGCCATTTGCGGGAGGAACTCGACAAGAAGTTCGGCTTGGAAAAGCTCATCGGCAACTCGCCCGCGATGGTTGCGATCTACGACCGCATCCGGCAAGTGGCCCCGACCCGCGCGACGGTGCTGGTCGAGGGGGAGAGCGGTACCGGCAAGGAATTGGTGGCCCAATCACTGCACATGCTCAGCCCGCGCAAGGCGGCGCGATTTGTGGCCGTCCACTGTGCGGCTCTCTCTCCGCAGCTCCTGGAAAGCGAGTTATTTGGACATGAAAAAGGCGCTTTCACCGGGGCGACAGAGCGACGGATGGGACGTTTTGAAGAGGCAAATCACGGCACAATTTTCCTGGATGAGATCGGGGAAATCGACGCGGCGACGCAAGTCAAACTCCTGCGGGTGCTGGGGGAGCAGACGATCCAGCGGGTTGGCAGTAACCAGACGATTAAGGTGGATGTCCGGGTGGTGGCGGCGACCAACAAGCACCTAGAAACGCTGGTGCGGGAAGGCAAATTCCGCGACGATCTTTTCTACCGGCTCGACGTGGTGCCGATTCATCTACCCCCTCTGCGGGATCGCCGCGAGGACATTCCGCTGCTGATCAATGCCTTCATCCAGGAATTTGCCAAGCAAAACGCCAAGCGAATTACCGGTCTTTCGAGTGAAGCGCAGGACGTTCTGCAAGGGTATCCCTGGCCGGGGAACATCCGCGAATTGCGGGCGGCGATTGAGCATGCCGTCGCGCTCTGCCGCGGGGAACGACTGGGACTTCGAGACCTGCCTCCGCGCATCTTGGGAAAACAAGGGCTGGGCGACGGGGGCGCATCCGCACGGATTTATCCGGGGGGAGAAATCTCGACCTCGATTTCCACGGAGAGCCTGAACCTGGAGGCCATGGAAAAGAATTTTATTGGCCAGGCGCT
The DNA here is from genome assembly GCA_903863295.1 of uncultured Verrucomicrobiota bacterium. Lineage (GTDB taxonomy): Bacteria > Verrucomicrobiota > Verrucomicrobiia > Methylacidiphilales > UBA1321 > JABDGH01. The sequence continues at coordinate 1,259 of CAIPBM010000063.1, forward strand.
TCAGGCTACGGATGGCAACGTGACGGAGGCGGCCAAGTTACTGGGCATCAGCCGCCGGACGCTTCACCGCAAAATAAGGACGTACGAGATCAAGGCCTGAGCCTTTTGGGCTGAAGGTTGAATCTTGTCATCTCAAGGCCTCCCACCTTAACTTCCCCTCCCCCCATGAGTTACCTCTTTTCGAATCAAGTCAACCGGTTGCTCTTCCTAGGGCGCTGCCTGCTGACCGTCGCCCTGTTTGCCTTTGCGGCGATTCTTTTCGCGGTGATTTGTCATGTGGACTCGCAATCCGACACCGTGTTCTCCCTCGCGATTGCCGCGGCGGTTTTAATCGCGCTGCCAACGCTCTTTTACTTTGTCTATTTTTGCGTGATCTCCCGGTTGCGATCCATCGGGATGTCCCGCTGGAATACACTCTTCTTGCTCACCCCGGTCCTGGCGGGCTTGATTGAGGCCTTTTATACGACGGATGCGATGAAGTGGGCTTCGTTTCTGCCTTGGAATGGTTTCGCCATCGGACTGACGGTTTTTTTCCTCCTGTTCCTGCTCTTTCTTTTTATCTTTCCGGAACATGCCTTCCGGCAAGGCAATGCGCTCCAGTCGCTGCTGCATGACTTTGAAGTGGGCGAAGGCCGGATGGTCATCCGCATCGTCATGATCCTTCTCGTCCTGGGGTTTATTGGCGCGCTCTACAACTTTGGCCCCGTGTTGACACCCTTTGGACAGTTGGGGGGAATTTATCATGGCCTGAGCGACGCGCAGTCCATGGACAATGCCCAACTGGCCCGACAGATTGCGCGTGGCCAGGGTTTTACCACCAAATTCATCCGGCCCTATGCCCTCCGGCAATTGCATGATTACGCGACGAGCCAAAGTATTGGAACGGGCCAGTCCGGGGATCTGTTCCCGGCCAACCGGTTCCCCCCCGAGGCGGAGCGGATCTTGCCTGATACCTACAACGCTCCCGGCTACCCGTACCTACTGGCGACGTGGTTCTATCTGATTCATCCCCATTTTGAACAACCGGTCGAGTCGCTGGTGGCCAGTCACATGTATATCGGGGACCGGTTGATTCCTCCGCTGAACTTGATCTTCGTGATCCTGACGGCCCTGCTGGTCTTTGCCCTAAGCTACAGGCTTTTTGACGAACGGGTCGCCTGGATGGCTATCGCCTGCTTCCTGCTTTCCAACATGGTCTGGCAATTTGCACTCACGGCGCAGGCGACGAGTTTCCTGATGTTTCTGGTGACGGGGATACTCTACTGCACGGTGGAGATTTTTTGCACGAGTGAAAGTAGCTTTGAGAGCGAAGAGAGCTCCTTCACTCCGGCATGGGGCTGGGCGCTGTTGTTAAGCGTCTTGTTGGCCGTGGCCTGCCTAACGCGATTGCACCTGATGGTCTTGTGGATTCCGCTGGCGATATTGTTCCTGGTCATGCCACGGGCTAGTTTTTGGATTCCGATGGTCGTCGGATTTTTGCTGGCCCTGGCGGTTCTGCCGTGGTTCTGGCACATGTATAGAGTCTCGGGAAATCCTTGGGGATCGAATCTCCCGCTGCTGTTGCTCGGTTCCACGGGATACGATGGAAACCAGATTTATTGTGCGACCACGATTCCAGGCTACGACAGTTTGCTGCGAAACATGGCAACCAAGCAGTACCAGGGCATCGAATACCACTTTGAGCACGCGTGGGAGTTGATGGGGTATAGTCCGCTCGTCTTGCTCTTTGCGGCGACGGCCCTGCATCAATTCAAGCGGCGGCGGGCGCTGGCCTTCTTCTGGCTGCTGGTGGGGTGCACGTTGGTTCTGATCATTGCCAACAATTTTGGCGTATCCAACCCGGAAGCGCTCGGGCCTTGGAACAATGTCATCCTGCTCTTGCCGGGCATGCTGGCGATCGGAAGCGCGTTCTTCTTTATTCTGTTTGACCGCCTGAATCTTCATCTCTGGATCATCCGGAACATGATTGTGATTGTGATGTTGTCCCTGAGCGCGCTGCCGATGGCCCTCACCTTTGCGACCTCTGAACCTCAATACTACAACTTCCCGCCCTATGTCCCGCCGACGATCAAAATCGTCTCCAACTATGCGGAGCCGAATGAATGGGTGACGACCGACATGCCCTGGGCGACGGCGTGGTACGGCGACCATGCTTCGCTTTGGCTACCCGATTCCGTCAACTATTTCGTCAATATTTACGACAATGTTAATCCTTCCGGGGTCATCCTGTTTACTCCGGTTACGTGGTCCAAACCCATGTCGAATGTGACCACGGGCGAGAACAAGGAATGGCAGCCGTTTGTTAACTTGAACGTGAATGCCATTCCGCCCGTCTTTCCCCTGCACGTCCCCATTAAAACTGGCCCCGGCGGACCGGAATATATGTTCTGGAGTGATCGTCCCCGCTGGGAATCGCAGCGCTAGGGGCTGCGTCTAGTCATCAAGGAGCGCGGACGAACTGGATACGGCTGCGGTCATTTGTCCCGAGATTGTAATTCGGGGCGTCCTGGACGTAGCTGGCCATGTCGCCGATGGGCGGGATATTCAAGGCGCGCCGCATGCCTTCGAGTTGATGCAAAGCGAGGGTGTCGATGGCGACGGGATCCCGCCCCATGTAAATGGCACCGAGTGAGCGGCAATAGATGGGATTGAATTTGGGGCCACCCGCACATTGGGCGACGAGGGCATCGAGGACATGGAGGACGACCTTGCGGCGAATGAAGGGTTGGTTGAGGATTTCGTCGATGGCTGGGTCGCCATAGGTTGGAGGCCCGCGGAAACGGCGGTTATTGTCGACGCTCCCGAGGGCCAGGGTGCTGAGACAGCCGTGCAGGCCCACATAGTAGTCATCGGAGAGTACCGGGACGTTGATGAGCTTGGTGCAGGTCTGGGTGACGAACTTCGTGTAGTAGGAGAGGCTGGCAACATCGTCCGGGACATCTCCGCCGTTCACCGATTGCAGGAACATGAAGTCGCCCCACATCAAGTTACCGGCCAGGGCGTTCCGATAGGTGACCTGGGGATCGTAATAATTGCTGGGGACGATGGATTGAATGGCGGCATGGTTGGCGGTGGCAGGACGCAGGGCATAGCCGGCCGGGCGCATCCGGTCCTGGTATTTGTCCCAGATAATGATCTGAGACGAGGGAACTCCCGCCGAGCGGAGGCCATCGCAGATGGTGTGGACGATGGCGTGATGCGTACTTAGGCCAGGGCCACCCACGGTGGTGATCTTGATGCCGACGATATCGGTCGGCTTGATCCCGAGGCGCGTCCAGGCTGTGGCGGTATCCTGCGCACTGGTGAGGGTGAAGAGGGCGCTGTTGACCATCTGCTTCACCTGCACCGGGTCGGCCTCCATTTCCTGTACGGCGCCAGGGCGGTAGGCCAGGATGACCGGAGAGAGCTGAGCGGCACTTTGCGCCGGGAGGGTGGCTGAAAGGATCAAGACCATGAGACCGGCCATGGTCGCCAAGGGAGCGGTGAGGATTCGGAAGGGCATCGGAATTAAATTCGGTTTGGTCAAGTGTCCCTTTATAACAGCTTATCTTTAGGTTTATGGCGAATCCCAATTCGGAGAACTTTTTGTTGCGATCATTGTTGATCGTGGCGGCGGGCTTTTGGGTTTTTGGCCATGCGCTCCAGGGTGGATGGTTGATGGATGACGATTTTTATCTCACGCAAAATGCGTTGATGCACGATCCCGCGCGACTGTGGAAAATCTGGTTTCAGCCGGGCAGCCTGATCGAGTATTACCCGATTGAGGCGAGTCTGCAGGCGATGCAATGGCAGCTCTGGGAGAATGCGACCTTGGGCTATCACCTGACCAATCTGGTGCTTCACCTCACCGGGGCTTTGCTGGTCTGGAAGCTCCTCGCCAAATTGGGGCTGCGCTGGGCGTGGCTGGGAGGACTTCTCTTTGCGATTCATCCGGCGGTCGTGGAATCGGTCGCGTGGATCTCGGAGTTCAAGAATGTCCTGTCGCTGCCGCCGTTCCTTTTGGCGATGTGCGACTGGATTGATTATGAGGAGCACGGGCGAAAGCGCGATTATCTCCTGAGTCTTGGATTATTTCTCATCGCGATGCTCTGCAAGATTTCGATGGCTGGTTTTCCGCTCGTCATCCTGCTTTATGCGTGGTGGAAGCGAGGCCGCGTGGGGTGGAGTGACGTCAAGGCGTCGCTGCCCTTCTTTCTCGTTTCGCTGGTGCTGGGCCTCACGACCGTGGCGGTGGGCAACTGGTTCCGGGAGGCGCATCTTCAGCCGACGGCGCCGCCCTACATCGGCGGGATGCTCTCCCATCTTGCCCTGGCGGGCTTGTCGATCTCGTTTTACTTTTCCCAATGCGTCTGGCCCGTAGGGATGCTTCCGATGTATCCGTTGTGGCCGGTCAATCCTCCATCGCTCGTTCAATTTCTGCCGTGGCCTATTCTCATGGGCGTGCTGGGATGGTGCTGGATCAAGCGGGGCAGTTGGGGACGGCATGCGCTCCTCGGACTCGGCTTCTTCCTGATCAACCTAGCGCCGTTTGTCGGATTCACCTCGGTCACATATATGACCTTTACTTGGGTCATGGATCATTTTCTCTACCTGCCCATGATTGGGATCATTGGTTTGGGAGTGGCGCTGTTGGAACGAGCAGATGAGACGATGATGCCCTCGTTCCGACCCTTGCTGGTGGGGGGGATGGCGTTGACGATGGCTTTTCTGGCCTGGGGCAGCCACGTCTATGCCGGGATGTTCGTCAGCCAGGAGAAGTTGTGGACTTACACCGTGGAGCGGAATCCGTCGGCGTGGTTGGCGCATAATAATCTGGGGAATGCCTTGTTTGAGGCGGGTGATGTTCGGGGAGCCATCACGCAATATGAGGCGGCGCTGGCGATTAAGCCGGACATCCTGGAGGCGCATAATAATCTCGGGCTGGCGCTTAGTCTGGAACATCGTCCGGCCGAGGCGATTGATCAGTTTGAGCTGGCGTTGAAGGGGAATGCTCACTTCACCCGGGCCCAGGTTAATCTTGGCAATGTGCTGCTGTCGTCGGGGCGAACCGCTGAGGCCATCGCGCAGTATGAGTCAGCGCTGGAGGCCTATCCGGATGATGCTGAGGCGCGGGAGAATCTGGCGAAGGCGAGGGCTCTTCTGAAAAGCGGGGATGCGGGGAAATGATTTTTTCACACGGAGGCACGGAGAACACGGAGAAAGATAGGGTGTTTTTTTCTCCGTGAACTCCGTGCCTCCGTGTGAAAATCTTCCCCATGCAGAAGATTGATGAAATTACGGGCGCGGTTATCGATGCCTCCATTCAAATTCATCGGGCTTTAGGCCCGGGATTGCTGGAGTCCGTCTACGAAGTCATTCTCGCCCGGGAATTGGAACGGAGGGGACTTCGCGTCGAACGCCAAAAGGCGATCCGCTTTGAATACGATGGGATGATTTTTGAGGAAGGATTCCGAGTGGATTTGTTGGTGGAGGGACAAATTATTGTTGAACTCAAATCGTTGGAGAAGCTCACTCCAATCCACGGTAAGCAGGTTCTGACTTATCTTCGTCTCATGAATTTGCCTGTCGGACTCTTGCTCAATTTTGGTGCCGTTGTTCTCAAGGACGGCATTCAGCGAATTGTAACCAACGTACACACACCTGAGGAATCTCTGCTACGCGTCAATCAGAGACGGGAGAAGTCAGACTGAATTTTCCACACGGAGGCACGGAGGACACGGAGAAAAATACCCTACCTCTCTCCGTGAACTCCGTGCCTCCGTGTGAAAAATTGGTTCTTCCGCTTTGGCATGGGAATAAAATCGCCGGATTCGCGTCTGACAGATAATGCCTGATGCTATAACTTTGGCACGGGCTCAAAAGGTAATTTTGTTATGAATCGAAGAACATTTCTCTCCAATTTGGGCACGGGAGCCCTTCTCCTCACCAGCGGTATCCTCGTGGAAGGCCTTCTGCGACGCCTCCCAGCGGCAGCGAGCAGTTCGGCGGATACGGTCACTTACGGCACCTTGGTAAAGGTCTGCGTGATCGGTCCCGACGGCAAGCTGACCGCGCCGATTGAAGTACCCAAGGTCGTGAAAACCGATGCGGAATGGCGCAAGCAACTGACGCCCGAGCAATACCAGATTGCGCGCGGCAAGGGCACCGAGTCGCCGTTTTGCGGTGGCTTGCTGGACAACCACAAGGAGGGTATTTACCACTGCGTCTGCTGTAACCTGCCGCTCTTCACTTCCGAGGCGAAATTCAATTCCGGGACGGGCTGGCCCAGCTTCTTCCAGCCAATCGCGAAGGAGAATGTCATCACCCGCGCCGACAACAGTTTTGGCATGGAGCGCTCAGAGATTCTCTGCGCCCGATGCGATGCGCACCTGGGCCATGTCTTTGAGGACGGCCCGCAGCCTACAGGTTTGCGGTACTGCCTCAATTCCGGGGTCATGACCTTTGTCCCGAAGGGCAAGGAAGTGCCGGAGAAACAGCCGAAGATTGCGCAGGCCGCTTTCGCGGCGGGATGTTTCTGGGGCTCGCAGGCGACCTTTGAAAAAGTCCCCGGGGTGATCAACACCACGGTCGGTTACATGGGCGGTACTTTCAAGAATCCAACTTACGAGGATGTCTGCACCGACCAGACGGGTCATGCCGAAACAGTGCTCGTCCAGTTTGACCCGGACAAAGTCACCTACCAGCAACTGCTCGATATCTTCTGGGCCAATCACGATCCGACGACGCCGAACCGGCAGGGGCCCGATTTCGGCACGCAGTATCGCTCGGTGATTTTCTATTACACGCCGGAGGAAAAAGCGGCGGCGGAAGCGTCGATTGCCAAGCTGACGGCGGAACATCGATTCAGCCGTCCGATTGTCACGCAGGTAGTCGCGGCGACCGATTTCTGGAAGGCCGAGGATTACCACCAGCACTACGACGACAAGCATGGCATCAGTTGCCATCTTTGAGGCAGACGGTGTCGCCGAGCGAAATAGCTAGCGATCCTTCGACCAGCTCAGGATGACGGACTTGGGAGTGTCGCTGACGCGACATTGCTGAGACAGACGCGCAAGCGTCGCCCCACCATCCTTTCTCCAGCCCCTACGCCAACCCAGCCTGGGCAAGTAAATCGGCGCAGACCTTCTTGGCCTCGAAGTACTGCACGGCGAGGGCGCGCGCGGCGGCTTGATGCTCGGCGTAGTGCTCGTTGATGTCGGCGATGGCCTCGACGGCTTGTTCGACGGTGGAGAAGGCGAGCACGCCCTCCCCGGCGGGGATGTAATCGCTCCAGCCGGTTTCCTGCACGACGGCGGGGCGTCCCAGCGCGAGGTAACAGGCGGTGCGGCAACTGAACCAGCCGGTGCGGGCCGCGACATAGCCATGCTTGGCGATGCTCCACTCCGCCTTGGAGGTCCGAAGAAAATCGCGATAGGTGCGATGATCCGGCAAGACCTCCTTCGGCTCAAGGATGGTCCAACCGAGGCTCCGTAATTCCGCCGTGGGGCGGGTCAGGTTGAGGCCTTCTCCCATGGCCATCTCGAGATTTTGCGGCGTGCACTGGGGCAGCAGCTTGAACTTCTGGAATTCGAGGTCTTTCTGGCCGTAGGGTTTTCCTTCCCACGTGATGGGCAAGTAGCTGGCCCAGTTCATGACCGTGGTGAAGCGATCGAGGGGCTCCTGATCCTGAAATGGCCAATAGTCGAGTGCGATGGGCTGAACGGTTTTTTTCCAGCGAATACCGGCGTCGGGAACGAGGCAGCCGGGTCCGCCGATGTTGAGGCCAAAGGTGAAGTGACTATCGTGCGCACGAACGCGGGCGGCGTAGTCGAGAGCCTTCTGGGTGGAAAGCGTGAGCAGGTTGACCTGGGTGAACATCGGGTCGCCATCGATGAACATCTGGTGTTTGACGCCAAGCTCATAATCGGCGAGCCAACCGGCGCTGGAGACATTGACGAGGAGGTCGCCATTTTTAATCAGGTCCCGCGCGGCCACTTCACCTGCGCCGTGGAATTTGCCATCGGCACCGTTGCGGTAGATCCAGCGATCCTGAAAGCCGAATTCGGCCATCATCCCGCCCAGGTAATTGACGTTGTAGGTGCAGTCCTCGGTCAGCGTCTGCTGGATCGGATCGTAGGGCCACGAGCCGGAGTCTTCCAGGTACCAGACATCGTGACCGAGGGCACGGAAGCCGAGCAGATACTGGATGTAATCCCAAGTCACGCCACCAAAGGCATACTGGGCGAGAAGTCCGGTGACGACGATGCGCACGGGATCCTAGAAATGGTGAATCACGAGATAATGCTTCGCGGTATCATCCTCCGTGCGGATCGGATAAAAGCTGAGATGAACCGGAATGGCCTGGCGGGTGCGGCTCCACATGGGTACATGGGAAAGAATGGCGCCGCGGTGGACGTAACTGAGAACCATCTTGAGGAACTCGGGCGTCCAGGCCTCAAGCTCCGCGAGGGATTTCCCGATAAGTTGATCCTGGTCAAACTGGGTGGTCTGCGTCATGGCCGAGTTGGCATAATCGATCCGGAACGAGGCGTCGCCGCCACCGACCTCAACCAGGGCGACGGGCGCATCCGCCTGCTCGATGGCGGCACCGATCTGGCTTTCGCGGGGATTGGTGGGGGCAGCCGGAGCCAATGCGTTCGTGGGGGCGTTTTCGACTTTGGCGGGGGCAGGCGTGGAAGGTCCGCCTCCGCCGGCCTGGGCCAGGGCAAGCAACCGTTCCGCCACCCGGAGGCGGACATGGAGGACTTTGACGTTGACCGGCTTGGACATGTAGTCGTTGGCACCGGAATCAAGCGCCTGGTTGATGACATCGACGCCTTCATTGGCGGTGACAATGATGATGTAAGGAAAAACATCCGAGCCGGAGCCGTTACCATGGCGCGCCCGGAATTCACGGCATAGCTCATAGCCGCTCATGCCGCCCATGTTGATGTCCATGATGATGAGATCGGGCAGGTTGATTTCGCCCGAGGCGACTTTCTGGAGGGCTTCCTCACCGCTGGCGGCTTCACTGATATCATGGCGGACAGCCTGGCCGGAATTGATCAATGTCCGCAACAAGCTGCGGGTGGACGAACTGTCATCAATCAGAAGGATATGCATGCTGGTGAACGGGTTGGAGAAACCTAGCCTTATTTGCGGTCTTTTGCACCAAACAAAGAGCCCAATTTTTTCAGGAAAGGCTTGGCCTTGCCATTGTCCTTGAGCTGCTTGGAGACCTTCTCATAGGTGATGGCACCCTTGGGAATTTCCTTGGGGGGAGGCCCGATCTTGGGCATGGGCATGGTGCTGGTCGATGTTGCCGGCACGGCGGGGGCGGCTGGCCGGTTGATCGTGGGACGGCGCAACTGGAAGCGGACATGGAGATCAAGCGCGCCCAAGGTCATGACGTCGCCGACCTTGAGGATGTCCTGGGTGATCGTGGTGCCGTTGATTTTCACCCCTGAATTGGAGCCCAAGTCCCAGATCATGACCGATCCTTTCTCGAGAATCACACCGCAATGGAGCGGGTCCACGGTCGGGTGGCGCAGGATGACATCGCAATCGTCCGAGCTGCCGATGACGTAGCTGCTCTTGGCCGTATCCGAGAGGGTGAAGCCTTCAGGGAGCAGTTCCTTGTCGCTACATTCCAGGACAATGGTGTAGGACTTGAGCACCGACTCGCTGCCGCCGACTTGTCCAGCCGCAAGCTCCGGGGCGATCAATTCCTGCAGCGCCGGGTCGGCCCGCTCCCGTTCCCGGGCCTCGGCCAGTTCCGCCCGTTCCTGGAGGTTTTCTGCATAGAGGACGCTCGCGGCATCCATGGAAAGATGGAGGGTGGCATGCTCCGGGGCGACGTCGGCCTGCCAGATGGTTTCCGCATCACCCCAATCGAAAAGGCGAAAGAGGGCGGGCACGCCTTCCACCCCGGCCAGTTGGGCGTGGACGATGAGGCGATCCTCAATATAAATCTCGCCGGAATAGGCGCCGCGCTGGAGATCAAGCCGTCCTTTGTCGCCGCTTTCGCAATGGCGTTCCAAGGCTTCCAGACAGATGTTTTTGACCTCAGCCATAATTCGCTCCTTCTCCTTACCCCATTATTGGCCCGGTGCGACAGCAAAAAGAATGGTATCGCTTGGCTCATTACTGCCGCCAGCCGGTTCCAGGGAAAGCGCGAAGCCAGGATTTCGAGTACCTATGGGAGGAGAGGTGAAGACATGATCGCCGTTTTGAAACCGGACTAAACCCGCGTTGAACGGAGCCAGGGCCTTTGGATCCAGAACCCAAAGCTGGTAATCGTAACCAGCCGGGGCGACGGGTAAATTTTCTACCGAGTAAACGCCGCGATGTTGATAGGAATCCCAGGCGACCAAGAGCTTGCTCGACGCGTAGGATGGGTCCCTGGCTTCAAGATTGACAACGCGGAGACTGAGGAGGGCATTGCTCTCGGTCAGATGCTGAATGGTGGCGGAGGAGGAGGTCGCCTGCGCCTTCAAGGCTAAAATCTGCCGGGTCTGGGCGATGGCCAGAATCATGAGGCCGACGGCAAGGGCGTAAGGCAACCAGGACCGGACGAGGGACATTGGCCCGTCCCAGGGCGGCGAGAGGGTCGAAGGAGCGGGTTGGGCGGTCTTTTCCATGAGGTGAGGTTTATGGGCCGTCTAGCAGCTCTGATTCCACACCTTTGCGGATTTAGCCCCTTGGGGCGGCGCGCCAGGATTAAGGCACCGTATCGTTGGGACCGGCAGAGATGGGAACGGCTGCGGCAGGGGCCAAATCGGACTTGGTCTGGCGGGCGGGGGCGGATGAAGGCTGAGGGAGCGCCTCGGCATTGTTCGTGGAAGTCGAGACGACAGCGCCGGATGAGGCGACGGTGGAGGGAGGAGGAAGGGGCGCCAGCGACGCGGAACCCGTGGCGACCAGGCGAGGTGGAACCTCAGGTTCAGACACGGTCGCTTTCAACCGGGCCTCCGTGCAGAGCGCGACCACTCGCTTGACTTGGTGGCTGCTCACCTTTTCTTTGCCCAGGATGATAATCTCCCGCTGAGGAGTCGCCTTGGCGATCTCCTCGAGTTTCGGCTTGAGCTCGTGGAGGGTTAGGGTCGCGCTGTCGAAATCGACCTTGCCGTCGGGACGCAATTGCAGGTTCAGCGGCAGTTCCATGGCGGGAGGCAGGGCCGGGGCGGAAGGAGCGGCAGGTGCCGCCGGCAAGGGCGCGGGCGGTACCACCGGGGCAGCGGCGGCGGGAGGTTCGGTCTTGTCGATCTTGATCTTGGTCAGCTTGGAAGCTTTGACGACGTCGACCGCCTTACGGAACTGGCCTTTCTCAAGGTGTTCCTTCCGCTTGACCACCACGGGCTGATCGGGCGTGGCCTTGGCCAGGTCGGCCAACTTCGACTTTAAATCGTCCAAGGTCAGGGTCGCTCCCTGATAATCGACTTTGCCATCGGCACGGACTTCAATATCGATGGGAGTGAGGTTGACCGGAGCTGCTGCAACCGCAGGCGCAGTGGGCGTGGGCGCAGGGGCGGGAGGAGGCGTCGGGGCCGGGGCCTTGGAGATCGTGACCGAGGTCAGCTTGCACGCTTTGCAGAGGTCAGCGACTTTATGCAGGGAGCCCTTCTCGAGCGGCTCTGCCTTCTCCACGATAACCGGCTGTCCCGGCGTAGCGTTGGCCAAGTCGGTCAACTTGGGTTTCAAGTCGTCGAGACTGAGGGAGGCGCCTTGATAATCGACTTTACCATCGGCATGAACGGCCAGATGGATGGGAGGCAGCTTGGCTTCCGCGGCGACCTTGTCAGCTGCGGCTTTCTTCGCGGCGGCCTTATCGGCGGCAGCTTTGTCGGCGGCGGCTTTATCCGCGGCAGCCTTGTCGGCCGCAGCTTTGGCCGCTGCAGCTTTATCGGCGGCGGCTTTGTCGGCGGCAGCCTTGTCCGCAGCAGCCTTGTCCGCAGCGGCTTTCTCTGCGATGGAATTATCGACGGTCACGTTCTTGAACTTGGCCTCATGGCAAAGAGCCTCGATTTTCTTCACCGTCTTGCTTTCCGATTTGTCCGCCGGCTTAACCACAATCGGCTGATCGGGTGTGGTCTTGGCGAGATCGGCGAGCTTTTGTTTCAATTCAGCCAGAGTGAGGGTCGCTCCCTGGAAATCGACTTTGCCATCGGTGCGGAGATCGAGATCAATTGGCGCGGGCGGAGGAGTTGGAGCCGCGGGAGGCGGCACAACCACCGGCGCGGGCGGCGGCGTTTCAACCAAGGCCAGTTTGATCAGGCAGGGAATCTCCTTGATGCGCTTGAGGTAGTCCTGCTCGCGATCAGTGAGCGGCGTGCCGGCGGCCACTTTATCGCGGAGGGCCTTGAGTTTCAAATTGACGGTGGGGATGAAATCAAACGCGGTCGTCATGGTCTGCGCACTGGCCATAAGTGCCTGGTTCGCATCGGGAGAAACGGGGAAGCGGATGATCTTCAGCGCACCGGTGCCTTCCGACTTCACCGTGCCAACGACTGTGCCGTCGGGCTGAGTCAACTGCACCGTACCCTGTGCGACCCAGACATCGGTGCGCGTGGGCAAGGCGACGGTGACGAAATCGGTCCCGCGGGCGGCGGCGACGCCATAAGGGGTATGGACGGTGTAGTCCTGCTTCTCACCGATGCGTTGACCAACCTTCGAGAATACGGCACCCGACGTGAGATCGAGTTTGGTGGTCCGAAAATCAGCGGTGACCGATTGTTCGACGGAGATCTGGGAGTTGGGAATCAAACGCGCGGAATCGACGCCGCCGAAAAGAATCGCCGCGGTTCCGTTGGCCCCGGTCTTGATGATAGAGCCATTGGGAATCGTCAGGCCATTGGTGGCGGGTAGGAAAGTGGCGGGAGCGGAGGGATAAGCCACCTGAACGTCACCCTGGGGCTCCCGAATCTGCATCGCATCCGGCGCAACACCGAGGGAGAGGGGTTCATCGGGCGGCGTGATCGGCTCGACCCAGTCCTTCAAGACCTGGATGTAAATTTCCTTGGGGGCTTTGATTTTCGGGACAATGAAATACGAATCACCCTTTTGCGTATAATTACCCTGGGCGATGATGACCGCCGTGGGATCCGCCTTCAAAACATCAGCCTTCAGGTAATAGTCGGCATCGCTACGTTTGTACTCGGCTTCCTTCGCGTCTGTCTTGGCCCAGGCTGTACAGCCCAACGTGAGTGCGAAGAGCAGGGTAAGAGTAATTCGGGTGACTTGTTGCATGGCTAATTAAGTATCCGTTTGAAGTTTATTTGGGTTGCCAAAATCAGCGCCAATTGCCCTCTGGTTTCCGGCAAGCCCCTACGATTACGCGTCTTCGGGGAAAAATCGACGCAAAAATATGTGAAAAGGGCTTGGAGGCTTGGGGAGTCGCTTGGGGTCAGGCGGCTAAATGGGGAAAAGCCGGGCCAGACTCCGCCGCGAGAAGCGGGGTATTCAGGTCGCCGACGTTGTCCCAGCGGCGGAGGTTTCCTCGTTCTCGGGTTGCATTTGAGAACGCAATGACCGGCGAATCTGTGGCTCTATTGCTGCGATTGAAGCAACGAAGTTGCGGGGACAAGTACGTTCCCAAGCGCAACTTGGGAACGAGGAGTAACTTGCCAGGAGTCACCTTGTATGCAAGTATGTACTTGCATGAAAGCCACCAACCAGCGAATCCTCGACGCCGCCACCCGCATCTTTGCCCGGGACGGGGTTTCCGGGGCTACGACCCGCGAGATTGCCCGGGTGGCCAAGGTCAATGAGGTGACGTTGTTCCGGCATTTCACGAACAAAGAGGAACTCCTGCGCCAGGTGGTCCTGCAATACTCGAAGAATTTCGAGAATGTTTTTGCGGATGCCTCTTTTGAGACGCAGGCCGAATTGAACCGGACGGTCCAGACCTTCGTTCTCAGCTACTCCAAGATGCTGCTCAAGAAAGAGGAGTTCATCCGCACCTTCTTTGCGGAGATGAAGCGGCATCAGACGTTGTGTCGCAAGCTTTTCGTGGAATCCTCACAATCGGTCCGCGCCAAGTTCATCATCTACCTGCAGACCGCGCAGAAGAACCGGCTGATTCGTTCCGACCTCGACGTGTCCACCGCCGCCGATGCACTCACCGGCATGCTCCTGATCGGCGTGATGCGCCGGCCGCTCACGAAGTCGGTCTACACCTACGAGCGTTACGTGAAGACCTGCCTGGAGCTTTTCCTGAAGGGCATTGAACCATGAGCGCCGCCCTAGCCGCCCCAATGCCGCAAGGCATGAGCGATCTCGCCCTCAAGGCCGCCGAACAGGGCTGGTTGAAGTGGGCCATCGTGCTGACGGCGGCCTTTGCGGCGATTCTCGAGGTCATCGATGTCAGCATCGTCAATGTCGCGCTGCCTTACATGCAGGGTAATCTTAATGCCACGCTCTCGGAAATCGGCTGGGTCTCGACCGCCTATTCGATCGCCAATGTTATCGTCATTCCCCTCTCCGCGTGGCTGGGCCTGCGCTTTGGCAAGAAGCGGTATTTCATTTTCTCGCTCGTCGCCTTCACGCTCGCGTCCGTGCTCTGCGGATTCGCCTCGAATCTCGCCATGCTGATCATCGGGCGCACGTTGCAAGGCTTTGGCGGCGGCGGATTGCTGGCGAAGGCCCAGGCGCTGATGTTCGAGACCGTTCCTCGCGAAGACCAGGCGAAGGCGAGCACGATCTTTACGCTGGGCGTCATCTCGGGTCCGGCCATTGGTCCAGCGCTGGGCGGTTACCTGACCGATAACTTCGGCTGGCGCTGGATCTTCTTCATCAATGTGCCGCTGGGGATTCTCGCGGTGATGATGAGCACCACCTTTCTGCCGCCGGACCAGGCAAAGGATCGCAAGAGCGGCACGGTCGACTGGCTGGGGATTCTCTTCCTGGCTTTGGGGCTCGGCGCGTTCCAGACGGTGCTGGAGCAGGGGCAACAGGAAGACTGGTTTTCGTCCGATTTCATCCAGCGCATGGCGTTTTTGAGTGTTGTCGGCATGATCCTTTTCGTCTGGCAGGAATTGCGCGTGGCGCACCCAGCGGTCGATTTGCGGGTGCTGCGCTATCGTTCGCTCGCCGCGGGCAGCGTCATCTCGCTTGCGGTGGGCATGGGGCTTTACGGCACCGTGTTCGTCGTGCCGGTTTTTGCCCAGACCGTGCTCCAGTTCACGGCGACGAAGACCGGACTTATGCTCGTACCCGGGGCGATTGCCTCGACCATGGCGACGCTTCTGCTGATTCCACTCTCGAAGAAGCTTTCACCCCGGCTCCTCATCGCGGCCGGTTGTCTGATGACCATCGCGGTGATGTTTGCCTTTACCGATCTCAACCCCGACACCGGGAGCGACCAGCTCTATTGGCCGCTCATCTGGCGCGGGTTCGCCACGGTGACGATGTTTCTTCCCCTTTCCATCGCAACCCTCGGTTCGTTGCCCAAAGCGGATGTCGCCTCCGGTTCCGGCTTTTTCAGTCTTACGCGGCAGTTGGGCGGCAGCATTGGCATCGCGGTGATCACGACGCTGGTCGCCCGGCAGGAATTCGTCCACCGAGCGCAGCTCATTTACGATATCTCGGATGGCAATCCCTCCTATCAGGATCGACTTGGCTCCAATACGTCCTATTTCAATGCGTTCTCGGGCGATGCCGTGGGCGTGAAGGATCAGGCGCTGGCCTTGATCAGCCGGGCAGTCGACCAGCAGGCGGCCCTGCTGGCCTACAGGGATGTTTTCTACTTTGTCGCGCTCATTTTCATCATCGCCCTTCCTCTCATCCCGCTTTTGGGCAAAGCCACCAAGCCCGCTGCCGGTCCACCCCCGAAATAACCCTCACACTATGAGCACAACCACCCTTCAAGATGACGTCGGCCTTTCTGACAAGAAGCCGCCACACCCCGTCCACGCTCCCGTAACGACGGTAAAAAAGCTCCAGCGCCTGCTCCTGCCCTACAAGAAGCCGGCGATGATGATCGCGGGAGTCATCGCCTTGGTGGCGATTCTCATTTACTCCTATGATGCCCTGACCCACGAGGAGACGGACGATGCCTATGTGACCGGGCATTTGCATAACATCGCCACGCGGATCAATGCCGTGGTTACCGACGTTTATGTGAATGACAATCAATTCGTCCATGAGGGCGATATCCTGGTCAAACTCGATCCCAACGAATACCTGGCCCTTGCCGCCGCCGCCCAAGCCCAACTGGCGAAAGCGCAGGCCGATTTCGACCGGCAAAAACCCCTGGTGGATGTCCATGCAATATCCCCGGAAGCGCTTGATGCCTCGCGGAGCACGCGCGATGTCGACCTGGCCCAACTGAAGCTCGCGCAGTTGCAAATCGAATATTCAACGATCAAGTCTCCGGCCTCCGGCTACGTCGGTCGCAAGAACGTGGAGGTGGGCAACCGGGTCTCCTCCGGCCAGACGCTGATGGTCGTGGTGGAACCGCAGTTGTGGGTCGTGGCCAACTTCAAGGAAACGCAATTGGCCGACATGCAAATCGGGCAACCAGCTACCATCAGTATCGACTCGATTCCCGGCAAGGTTTTCACAGGGAAGGTCGACAGCTTTTCCCCGGCGACAGGGAATGCCTTCGCGTTGCTACCCGCCGATAACTCCACCGGTAATTTCACCAAGATCGTCCAGCGCGTGCCGGTGAAGATCGTCTTCGACCCCAACACGACCCGAGGGTTTGAGGATCGCATCCGGGCCGGGGAGTCGGCGGTGGTGAAGGTGACCTTGGGAAAGCCTCCTATCGCAACGGCCAGTAAACCGCAGGCAAATTAGGATTAATCCAAGGGCTTCCTCAAAAAAATCAGTCACGGAATGGCTCAGCATTTAACCATTTAACGATAAGTAGTTGGCGTCATTTTTTCTCAATTTATAGAGTGAAATAGATCGACTTTTTATGGCGAACTAGGCACAACCCTAAATTGTTGCGCCCGAACAAATTTTGGGTTTGTAAGGAAAGCCAACTCAAATCGCATTCTTCACCATGAAACTAGCCCTCACGAACTGCAGCGGCGTTATCGCCAAGACCCGGACGTGGAGCTTGATTACAGGACTTGCGGTTATCACCACGTTTCCCCTCCCCGGCCAAACGGAAACGTATATCGGCGGCTCCACGGGGACGTTCCGTACGGCAGGCGACTTCGGCCCGGTCGCCCCGGTGGCGGGAGACACCTTGGATTTCGGCACCACAAGTGGCACGGTCACCGTGGCGAATGACGAGACGACGGGATTTAATGTCGGGGCGATCACGTTTACGAATGCCGCCTCCAATTACACAGTGAACGGCAATGCGGTCGTCCTGGGTACGGTGAATGGAACGACGATGACGATTGTCAACTCCACCGGGGCAAATCAAGTTGTCAGCATGTCGAGCCTGACGCTGACCGACAATGCGATCGACGAGCAGTTTTTCACGGTTTCAAGCGGATCGACGACAACGATCAATTCCAATATCGATTTGAACAACACGCTGCTCGCCGTCATTGGCGACGGAACCGTGGTGTTAAACGGGCAGATCACCGGTTCTGGAAACGCCGGAGCGTTTGATTCGATTTCGATCGGTTCCACCAGCCAGTTCCAACCGGGCAACCTGGTGATTCATGGTCCCCAGACCTTTACCGCACCCACGGGCCAGCCCTATGGGGTGGTACTGCAGACGGGGAGTCTGACCATTGATAACAATACCTCGCTGGGAGCCAGCAGCATGTATGTCGACAGCAGCACCAATGGCGGGGGCCCCTCTTACTTCAAGACGCTGAATGCGGTAACATTGGCCAACGAGATCGATATCGCGACGCCCCTGACTTTCAATCCAACCGGTGCACTAACGGTCAATGGCCCCGTGATCGTTTTTGGCAATCACACGAAGGATATTATCCTCACAAACAACCCCATGGCGGCGAACAGCCCGGTCAGTTTCAATGGCGGCATTGAAGACAGCGTAGGCCCAGTGACGCTCACGTTGGACGGCGCCAATGCAGGCGGGATTTTTAACATTTCAGGGGCTGGCACCTACCAAGGCGGGACAGTTCTGACAAATGGAGTGACCCTGGGTGTCGGCAACAATACCGCACTCGGCACAGGTACTTTGACCAATAATGCCTCGACCGATACGCTGACGACCGTCGGCAACAGCGCGAGCGTCAACCTGGGCAATGCGGTGACGCTCAACAACGATCTGACCATCTCCGTGGCAGGCGGGCCCAGCCTCGGCTTACAGGGACTTGTCTCGGGAAGCGGTAGTCTGATCAAGACAGGCTCAGGGTTACTCGCCTTGACCAACGCTAATACTTACACCGGCACAAGTGTGATTCATCAGGGCACGGTGCAGGTGGGGAATGCAACGGCTTTTGGTGTTGGGAATGTCAGCAATCTGGCGGACCAGGGGACAAGCACGATCTCCACCACAACGACCTCGGGTGGCCCGGCCCTTCCGATCAAGATCACGGGAAGTTACGTTCAGGGCGGCAGTGGCATCCTGGTGCTGCAGGTTGCGAGTGAGCCCTCACCCGGAAATTCCGGCGTGGCGGGCGTGAACTACGACACGCTCCAAGTCACCGGTACGGCAACCCTGGGCGGCACGCTTTCCCTGCAATTTGATCTGGCCCCGGTCCTGGGCCAGCACTACGTCGCGGTGACCGCCGGATCGTCGCTGACCTCCCAGTTCAATCAACTGGTGACCAATCTGCCATCGCAATACCTCGCGCTGTTAAGCTACAACGATACCTTTTCCGGCACAGAACCGGCGAATAGCGCGATCATCACCATCAGCGAGTATTTCTCCAAGATTCCCGGACTGACCCCGAACCAGTTTGCGGTGGCCAGCAACATCGACGCCAATGTCAACTATCTTAACACCCACAACGTCTTGACTCCCGCCGCGCAGGCCGATTTCTCCAACATGATTTCGAGCCTGAGTGAGTCGTCCGATCCGGGAGCCTCGCTCGATGAACTTTCCCCGCAGAGCCTGGAACTTCTGCACAACATCGCCTTCGATAATTACGCCTTTGATGTCCAGGGCCTCGATGCCGTTCTCGCGCGCGAGCGCAACGGCCCAGGCGGACTCGACATGTCCGGGTTGACCTTCCATGACAGCACGATCGGCTCTCAACTCTCGCAGGTCCGCAGTCGCTTGCTGGCGTGGAATCCGACTCCTCAACCCGGCGGCCTGCTCAGCGATTCGAGCCAGGCGATCCTCGGCGGCGTCACCATGAGCGACAGCAAGAATGTCACGACACTGGGACTTCCGGTGAACCCTTGGAATACCTTCATCGATGGCGGAGTTGATCTCGGCAATCTCGACCAAAATGCCGACGTTGCCCATTCCTCCTACACGACCGGCCAGGTGCGGGCCGGGGCGGACTATCGTGTCTCGACGAACATCCGGGTCGGTGCCCTCTTTGGCTACAGCCATACCGACGCGAACCTCGACAACAACGGCAGTCAGGCCAAGGTCGACAGTTACACGCCGGGCATCTATGCGACCTTTGCGGACAAGTCGGGCTTCTACGCCAACGGGCTCTTCACTTACACCCGTAACGCTTATAATACTGATCGCAATATTTCCATGCCTGGCTTTAACCGGACCGCTTCCGGTTCACCCAACGGTAATCAATTCGGTGCCGATCTTGATGGTGGCTATGAATTCCGCAAAGACGGCTGGATCCTCGGCCCAAGCGCGGGGCTGACTTACGTCAACCTGGGGATCAACCAATTCAGCGAATCGGGGGCGGGTATC
>CAIPBM010000064.1 GCA_903863295.1 uncultured Verrucomicrobiota bacterium
CTCAAAATGCTTCTTATGCAACGGCCCGAGCGCGATATAGTGGTCCGCCCAGTTCCGTATATCTGCGATTTCCTCGGGGCGCAGCGGGCGCACGACCTTGGCCGGCGTGCCCATCACCAATGAACCGGGCGGAATGTGCGTGCCCTTGGTCACCAGCGCGTGGGCGCCGATGATGCTTCCCTTGCCCACGACGGCGCCGTCCAGAATCGTCGCGCCCATGCCGATGAGACATTCATCCTCGATCGTGCACGCATGGAGAATCGCGCGATGTCCCACGGTGACTAACTTGCCGACGCGCACCGGAAGATCATCCGCGAGATGGACGATGCTCCCGTCCTGGATGTTGGAGCCTTCGCCAATATCAATGTAATTGATATCGCCGCGAAGGACGGCGGTGGGCCAGACGCTGGTGTGCGCGGCCAGGCGCACATCGCCGATCACGACCGCCTGTGCGGCGACATAAGCCGTGGGGTCAATCTGCGGTTGGACGTAGAGGAAACGGGCGCGATAGCTTGCCGACATGCGCATATTCTTCCGCGCCCTCCTTTTTTTGTCCAGTTTCTGCTCGGCCTTTGCTATAAGGCGGGGGTGATTTTGACCCAATCAGTTCTCCGGGGCTTGCTGGCCGTCGCGCTGCTGGCGTGGCCCGTCACCGTCCAGGCCAACATCGGCGACGATCTCTCGCAGTTGCGTAAGCGCTATGGCTCGGCCAAGGAAATCGGCAACCAGATGCTTTTCCAGCACGACGGCTATTCGATTGCCGTCTACTTCGATGGCACCCACTCCGGCATGGAAGTTTTTGTCCGCGATGGAAGCAAACCGGACAAGCTCGACATTACGCAGGAGGACATCGACAAAATCCTGGTCTCGCAGGATGGCCCGAACTGGAACGCCGTGAAAACGACTTCCGGCAAACCGACCTGGGTCAGCGCGGATGGCAGGCTGATCGCGCGGCTGAGCGAAGGCGATAAATCGGACGACAAGTTCCTGACGGTGATGGTGAACAGCAAGTAACCCGTGCCGCCCCGCCTCTTTTGAAGACCTGCCCCTCAACCCTGATCATCGGTTGCGGCTACGTGGGACTTCCCCTCGCACAACATCTGATGACGCAGGGACACCAGGTCGACGGCTGGGTTCATTCGACTGCCAGCGCCGATACCCTGGCAGGAGCGGGCTTTCATCGCCTCATCATCGGCAATGTGGGCGCCAGCGTGATTTGGGATCAGATTGATCGCGACTACGACCAGGTGATCCATTGCGCCTCCTCCAGCCGTGGCGGCCCGGAAGCTTATCAGGAAGTTTTTCTCTGGGGCGGCATGCTCATGAATCAGCGTCAACCCAGGGCGCGGCGCTTGATGATCTCGTCCACCTCGGTCTACGGCCAGGTCGGGGGAGAATTAGTGAATGAAGAATCAACCGCCGAGCCCGGCACCGAGACCGGAAAAATTCTGCGCGCGGCGGAAACCAACGCCCTTGAAGCCGGAGTAACCGTGGTCCGTTCCTCCGGTATCTATGGGCCGGGGCGAGCGGCGCTCTGGGAGAAATTCCGTCGCGGTGACGCGGTGATCGAAGGCGACGGCCTGCGCTGGATCAACCAGATTCATCAGCGTGATTTGGTCCAGGCCCTCTTCCATCTCATCGACCACGGCGAGGCGGGGCAAATCTACAATGCCACGGATCATTGTCCGGTCACGCAACTCGATTTCTATACCTGGTGCAGCGATTTTCTCCGGCAACCGATGCCCCCTTACGGCCCGGTCAACACCCAGCGCAAGCGCGGCCTCACCAACAAACGCGTATCCAATGCAAAACTGTGCGCCACGGGTTGGGCGCCGGTTTATCCGAGTTTCCGCGAAGGCCTCCGCGCCGACTACTCGCCCAGGTAAGCCTGGCGGACTTCGTCGCTCGCCAGCAACTCGGCTCCGGTGCCGGTAAGCTGATTGCGTCCGGTCACAATCACGTAGCCGCGATGGGCAATCTTGAGTGCCTGTCGCGCGTTTTGTTCCACCAGCAGGATGGGCACGCCCTTCTGGTTGATCAGCCGGATGATCTCAAAAATCCGGGCCACGATTTGTGGCGCGAGGCCGAGCGACGGCTCATCGAGCATCAGCAGCTTCGGTTCCCCCATCAACGCCCGGCCAATGGCCAGCATCTGTTGTTCGCCGCCCGAAAGCGTGCCGCCCAGTTGCTTGCGCCGTTCCGCCAGCAGCGGGAAGTATTGGAAAACCTCCTCGAGCTTGGCCGGATTACGGTTGGCCGGAAGGAGAAAACTGCCGCTGATTAAATTCTCCAGCACGGTCAGGCGCGGAAAAATATGGCGGCCTTCCGGGCAGAGACAAATGCCCTGGCGCAGCACGGCATCCGCCTGGCCCACCGGGAGCGGTTTGTCCTGCCAGGTGATGACGCCACTGCGCACCGGGACGACACCCGCGATGGTCAGGAGCGTGGTGCTCTTGCCCGCGCCATTGGCGCCCAAAAGCGCGACGATCTCTCCAGCCCGCACTTCCAAGGTGAGGCTTTTCAGAACCTCGATGGCTCCATATCCGGCGTAAATATCGTGCAGCTTCAGCATGGCAGGTCGTTAAAAATCGCTCTCCTCGCCCAGGTAGGCCTTGATCACCTGGGGATTCTGGCAAACTTCCTTCGGCGCACCGCTCGCGATGGGGACGCCGTGATCCAGCACAAGAATGTCATCGGAAATGGTCATGACCAGTTTCATGTGATGCTCAATGAGCAGGATGGCCAGGCCGCGCTCGCGGATGCGCGAGATGAGCTGCACCATCTCGATCGTCTCCTGCGGGTTCATCCCTGCCGCCGGTTCATCGAGCAGAAGCAGGCGCGGCTTCGTGGCCAGGGCGCGCGCGATTTCAAGCCGGCGTTGCAGCCCATAAGCCAGGCTGCTCGAAACCCGGTCGGCATATTTCTCCAGCCCGACAAATTCCAGGAAGTCGTAGGCTTCCTCCCGGCTCGTTTTTTCCTGCTCGCGAAAACGGCGCGTGTGCAACAACAGGCGGAGAGGCGACATGGAGCGATGCTGAAATTGGGCGACCAGGACATTCTCCAATACCGACATCTCCGGAAAAAGTCGGATGTTCTGGAACGTGCGCGCGACTCCCCGTCGGCAAACCTGATGCGGCTTGCGCCCCGTGATGTTGTGGCCATCCAGCAGGATCGCGCCGCTTTCCGGACGGTAGATTCCGCTCAGGCAATTGAAGAACGTCGTCTTGCCCGCGCCATTGGGGCCGATGACGCTGACGATCCGGTTCGCGTCAATGCGGAGATCCACATTCTGCACCGCTTTCAGGCCACCGAACGATTTGCTCAGGCCACGGGTTTCGAGGAGCGGCGTCATGCGTTTCGCATCTCAGTTTTGCGACGCGCACTGCCGAGCAGACCTTGCGGCCGGTACAACATCATGATGACCATGACCGCCCCGAAAAGGAGCAGCCGGTAATCGGAAAGATTCTGGAGCGAGTTGCTCACGAAGGTCGGGACAATGGCCGAGAGAGTCGGGCTGTCATGAATCGCCGAAGGCAACAGCTTCAGGTATTCCGGCACGAGATAAAGCAGCGCCGCGCCCAGCAGGGCACCGTAACTGTTGCCCAGTCCGCCCAGGATGACCATGGCAAGGACCATGATTGATTGGTTGAACTCGCAGAGCGCGGGGCTCACGAATCCATCCTTTGCGCCATACAAAACGCCCGCCACGGCAGCGACCGCGGCGCTCAGCGAAAACGCGAGCAGCTTCATCTGCACCACCGGCACGCCGACGGCCTCCGCGGCAATTTCATTTTCGCGAATGGCGATCCAGGCGCGGCCCACGGGCGAGTGGTAAAGGCGTTGCACGAGGAAGACCGCGAGAAAGAGCGCGAGGGCGGTGATGATATAGCACATGTCGCCGCGGTTCAGACCCCAGAGCGGCTGGAATTTCGACGAGGCCTTGAGGATGATACCCTGGTCGCCGCCCGCCACCGAGATGTCGAGGTTCCGGATGATCTCCCGGAATGCCTCGGCAAACCCCAGCGTCACGATGGCGAGATAATCCCCGCGCAAACGCAGGCACGGCAGGCCCAGCAGATATCCAATCGCACCGCCCAACGGGAAGGCGAGCGGGGCGGCCATCCACCAGGGAAAGTAGCCCAGATGTTGCTGGGTCAACGCAAAGAAGTAGGCCCCAAAAGCGAAGAACGCCGCGTAGCCAAGGACGAGCAGGCCGGTCATCCCCACCGTGATGTTCAGCCCCAGTGCCAGCAGCATATAGATTCCGGCATTGGTGAGGAGACCCAGGCCCGTCGCGCTGAGAAAAAAGGGCCCGCAGAGCACGAGCGGCATCGCCACCCACGCCCAATAATCGTCCCAGACCGCGACCGATTTCTGCCACGTCTGGTTCCGGGCAGCCGCTTGATCCCAGTGCCAGTGCCGGTTCGCCCGGATGCCCAGCCAGATCAGCAACGAGACGACAAAAACCGGGAGGAGATCGTCGAAAAACTGCAGCCCGTGCTGCGGCGCCCAGCGCACCTTGATCGTGTTGTTGTCAAAATCGGGATCAAGCTGCAGCCAGAGAAACGGGAAGGTGATGATCGCGATCCCCAGCAAACCCAGGAGGTAAGGACGCAGGCGCAGGATCATACGCATCAAACCTTGTCGGCCACCCGTTCGCCCAGAAGCCCGCGCGGGCGCAACATCAGCACCAGCATCAGCACCGCGAACGTCGCCGGGTCATCCCATTGACTGCCGAAGTTGAGCGTCGTCAGCGCCTCGGTCAGGCCGAGGATCATCGCGCCGAGCACCGCGCCCGGGATGTTGCCGATGCCGCCCAGAATCGCCGCGGTGAAGGCTTTCAGTCCCACGCGATAGCCGGCATCAAAGACCAGCACGTTGTTGTACATCGAGAACATCACGCCCGCGATCGCGGCCAGCGCGGATCCCAGGATGAACGTGAAAGCAATGATCCGGTTCACCGGAATTCCCACCAGGCTCGCCATCAACTGGTCCTGCGCCGTGGCCCGCAGCGCAATACCGAGCCGTGTGAAATTGATCAGGTAAAACAGCCCCGTCATGATCACCAGCGTCAGCCCGAGGATGGTCAGTTGCAGATAAGTCACTTCCGCCGAGCCCAGGTTAATGTGATGGTTGGTCAGGTAATCACTATAGTAACGCGGGAAGTTCACCGTGTCCTTGCTCACGGTCAGGAAGATGAAGTACTGGAGAAAGGTGGAAATACCGATGGCGCTGGTCAGCGGGGCCAGGACGTGAGCCTTGCGCAGCCGGCGATAGGCGATGCGCTCGTTGGCGTACCCGTAGGCCGCGGAAAAAATCATCGCGACCATGATGCCGAGCGTCAGGTTCAGCATGATGTGATCGCCCCAGGCCACGGAGAACGCGCCAATGGCATACACGCAGGCAAACATCCCGATCATGAAGATTTCCCCATGGGCGAAATTGATCATCCCCAGGACGCCGTAGACCATCGTGTAGCCCAGCGCCACCAGCGCATACATCGCCCCGCGCGAGATGCCGCCGACAAGGATTTCGGTCAGGGTTGAAGTGGAATCGGCAGTCACGTGGCGTCAGAAATAATGGCGCGACCGCATGCCTCAGGGGGTGGACGGCAAGACCTGAAGTTTACCGTCCTTGACCGTCCAGATGACGTAGCCGGCTTCCTTGAGATCGCCCTTCGAATCGAATTCGATCTTGCCCAGGATGGTGTCGAACGGCTGGCTCTTCAGCACCGCCGCAACCTTGTCCGCATCGGTCGACTGCGCCTTGTCGATCGCCGTGAGCAGCACGTTGGCGGCATCATAGCCGTAGGCCGAATACGAGCCGACATCCCGCTGATACGTGTCCTTGTACTTTTTAATGAAAGGCTGCGCGGCCGGCAGCGTGCTGAAATCCTTGCCGAAGGAGACGTAGACATTCTCCGCGTTGCCGCCGACCGTATCGATAAACGCCTGGTCCTGGCAGCCATCATCGCTGACAAACGGAATGTTCAACCCGGCCTGGCGCAACTGCACGCAAAGCGGACCACCCTGGCCGTACATCCCGCCCCAGACAAAAGCCTCCGCACCCGAGCCCTTGACCACCGCAATGTTGGCGCGAAAATCGCGGTCATCCTTGCCGATGCCCTGGAACATGACCACCGTTCCCCCCTTCTCCTCAAACGATTTCTTGACCACGTTCGCCAGGCCTTCGCCATAGGTCGTCTTGTCATCCAGGATCGCGATCTTGTTCAGCTTGAGTTGATCGTGCAGGAACGTGGCAATCGTCGCCCCCTGCTGGTCATCGCGACCACAAACGCGGAACGTGTAGGGAAACCCCTGGTCAGTGTAGGTGGGATTGGTCGAGCCGGGAGAAATCTCAATGATCTTCGCATCATTATAATGCTGCGAGGCCGCAATGGAACAACTGCTGTTGAAGTGGCCAATCACCGCCACCACGCCCGAATCGATCAGGCTCTGCGCCACCGTGACCGCCTTTTGCGCGGACGCTTCATCATCCAGAACCACGGTCTCGATCTTCTTGCCCAAGACACCACCCTTCGCGTTCCACTCGTCAATCGCGATCTGCGAGCCGTTCAACATGCTCAGGCCAATCTGCCCATCGGAACCCGTTTGTGCACCCGCCAACCCGATCTTGATCGTCGTCGGGGCCGGGGCCGCCGCCTGGTCGGAAGCCTTCTGGCAACCCACCAGCGCCACGCCGGTCAGTATCATCGCGGCGAGAGAGAGTGAGAGATGAAATTTGTGCACGCTTCTGTCTATGTCACCCGCACCCGCACGGTCAACCCTTAAAACGGCCTTGGTGCCTTCCTGACAAGGATTTCCACCTCAAAACCCCGCTTATTCCTGCATCTTCGGAGTCAACTTCTGCTCCTTGGAAATCCACCCCTGCTTGTACATGTAATCCGACAGCGTCGCCGTGATCATCCGCGCCGTCCGCTTCGTGTCGTCGGAGAGCCCCTTCGCCGCGCCCGCTACTCCGGAGAGCGCCAGGCTGACCGGATCCATCGAACCGAGCATGCCCGGTTCCGCCCCGCTACCCCCCGTCGTCTCAAAGGTCAGGAAAGGCGGGACATGGGAACCGGCGGCCAGGTTATAGACAAAAACCCGGGTCTCCATCTTCGTCCCGCCCGCGCCAAAGCCAATCGTCGTCCGCAGCAACCGGCTCCCTTGGTTGACGCGGATGAACTGTCCGGAGACCACCCACGCATTCGACCGCGGCGGCAGGCCGGAGACGATCCGGGAAGGGGCCAGGTGCAGCGGAAACTCCGTCACCAGCGCCGTGCTCAGCATCAGCTGAAGATTCTGTTTAAAATCGGCCAGCTCCGCCCCCGTGCGGTCAACATTAAATTCCCCCGGCGCCGTCTGGAACGGCAGGATATAGATGACATCCGGCTTCACCAGCGGCGTGACGGAAACCTCCTTGTTCACATTCTTGACGCTAACCGACGCGCAAGCGGAGATAAGCAAGGTGGCAACGCCGGCAAGAATCAACTTGGAGATAAGTTTCATGGAGATGACCCGCAGCCTAACACCTCAAACATCCATGGCGATAGCGATAAACAGAATTCATGCGCGAATGCCTTCCCCGGTATTTGCACCCCCGTCCGTGGTAGCCGCCGCTGTCCCTAGCGGCGGTTCCCCTCGTTCCCAGATTCCATCTGGGAACGCCCTCCTGCCCCCCGCGAAATTCCATTTCGCGCCAACCAGCCCCTCAAAGTAAGCTAAATATGCTCGCCCGATCCTCCCCCTCGCAACACCTCCCCCATTGCCCCGGACAACTCGTTGTCCGGGCGCGCTCCGCGCCCAGAAAGCGACGCCTCTCTCCGAGGTAGCCGCCGCTGTCCCTATCGGCGGTTCCCCTCGTTCCCAGATTCCATATGGGAACGCCCCCTACCTCCCGCGAAATTCCATTTCGCGCCAATCACACCCTCAAAGTA
>CAIPBM010000065.1 GCA_903863295.1 uncultured Verrucomicrobiota bacterium
GACCAACTTCTGGAAATTTCCTATTTTGATCCACGTTTTTGGCTAGGCCTTCGTGTGTCGGGCTGTCTTCTCCTTTTCCTAGCGGCTTTGTTGGTTGGGGAGCATTTCTATCGAAAACGGAAGGGGGCTTGATAAAAATCGTCTAGTTTCTTTTGCATGGTTGAGAGCTCGCTATTCCGCAAAAATTTTTCCAGCGCGTCGCCGCGCGAACCGTCCCGCACTTAAATTGATCTTGGCGGGCGTGACGTTCTCCAGCAGTCCACGCACGGCTTCGACATCAGCAAAGGAGATGTCATCGACGTCTCGATTCTGTAACCACCGCAGGATCGTCCGACGCTGCTGAGCTAACGGTTGTTCGCGGAGGGATTTCACCGGCAATTCAGTCTTTGCGGCCAGTTCCGCGCACAGGGCATCCAGCCACGCGCTCTCCGCCCGCTGGATTTCCGCAGATCGCCAGAGATTTTCAGCAACTTGTGGCGAGACTTGTTTTTGCAGATAGGGCAGGACGCGATGCCGGATCAGGTTGCGCCGATGCCGATTATCGGTATTCGTGACATCCTCCCGCCAGGTTAATTTGTTCTGCTTCGCGTAGACCAGAATTTCCTTTTTCCAGACGTCGAGCCAGGGGCGATGGATGATCAGTCCGTCGCGATGACTGACCGGATCCATGCCGCGACCGGCCGCACCGCTTCCGCGTAAAAGCTGCATGAAATAAGTCTCCACCTGATCATCTGCATGATGAGCCAGGACCAGATCGCGAATGCCAAGCCGGGCCGCTGACTTGGAAAAGAAAGCATAGCGCGCCGCTCGAGCCTCGGCTTCGCGATGCCCCTTCGTCGAGACACGCATTTTCGCCGCGATAAACTTAAGGCTCCATTTTTGGGCCAGGTCGCGCAGCCATTTTGCATCCTCACCACTTTCCTTTCTCCAGCCGTGGTCGAAGTGAAGGACTATCGGCTTGCGGCCAAGTTCTACCAGCGCATGCAGAAGTGCGATTGAATCGACGCCGCCCGATACACCCACCAGGATTGTTTCCGGCAACGTGGTCAGGGCTGATTCAAGTTTGTCGACAGGCGAGCGCATCATGCTTTCTCAGCTCCCGTAACCACTCCGGCGTCCCTTCCGCCGTTTAGCGTGCGCGACTTGATGAACGCGGGGCTTGCCGCCATCTGCGGGTTCCTCGCGCACCACGCTGATCTGGCCATTGACTTCCAACGTCGCCAAATGCACTTCCTCAATGCTGGCGCAACCAGCCACGCGGATGGCTCCCTCCAACTCAGACATGCTGAGATCCTGGGACTCAATCGCGTCCTTGATCAATTTCCCCTTGTAAATGAGCACCGTGGGCTCGCCCTCAACGAATTTCTCCATCGTTTTGCTCTTGGACGTGAGGAAACTGACCGCGCCATTACAAAAGATCAGGGTTCCGGCCAGGATCATGCCGGCGAGGACGGAATTATCTCCACCATTCATGGAGTTCTGCACGGCATTGCTCAGGACAAGCAACAGCACCAGATCGAAGGGCGACATCTGGCCGATCTGTCGCTTGCCCGTCAGCCGCAACATCACGATCAGGAAGCAATAGACGATGACAGCGCGCAGGATGAATTCCCACCAAGGGAGGGATAAATTCCACATGACTCCGGTTTACCATGGGCGGGCGTCCGCGTCTTGCCCTCATTAGGGCGATCTTTCATGATGGGGCTGTGCAACCCGAGAAACCCAAGCGTCCCTGGGCCGGATTCGGTTACCTGATTTTGCTCGTGATCGCTCTTCTTGTGGCACTTTTCCTCGTCTGGCCGCTCGGACAGGAAGTCCGCAGTGTTTTTCAGCGCCTGACGGAGGCTTTTCGAGACGGGAAATAGGGCTTCAATCCAGCTTAGCTCTTATAACGACCGCACGCCGGAGGCTTGATAAAAGGAACCACTGGAAAAATTAGCGATCACAGTAAAAGTTCCCTGACTATCATCCTCGACGGTTACTTTTGCGCCGGAATTCTTGAAATCCCTCAGCACACTATTCAGTTCCGCTTGAGGAACCTGAGTGAGGGTTTCAACCCTGGATGTCGGTTCAGTTTTGCGCATCATAAATTCTCCTGGGGAATATTGAGTGCTTGGATGGCTTGATTTCTTTGACTCTCAAATTTACCTCCGTTTACAAAGCTGGCAAGGGAAAGGCTGATATTGTTGGCGGTCAACCAGTCGGTCAGCTTCTTCTCGTTTTCAGGATTAACCACGCCATTCGGAGCCCAAAAATTGCGCAGCCGGCTTCTGGAGTCGGTGGCGGTCGTCGTGGGAACGAATGAGGTGGGCTGACTATAGGTATTCGAATCAGCCCGACCAAAGGCACCCGCAAAAAAGAGACGCGTGATCAGGTATCCCGCCAAGAAGCCGACGATGGAAAAGAAGACAATGATGCTGGCGGCAAAGGAGGAGGCGCTGACAAAATTCGGCGCATTCAGCAGACAAAAACTTTGCGCCACCCAATCGGCGGCCCGGTGAAGGTAAGCGGGGATTTTGATGAGTTGAACCAATCCGACACCGACGATGATTTTCGTCAACCAGTCGGAAACCTGTTCGAGGTTCGTATTGACGCGGAGGGCGTAACCCTGAGAACCGGTATTGGGCGTGCCCACGCCGTTTTTGTTTGCCGAATCCTGGTTTTGGTCGACCCGGGGTATGCCAAAGATGAAGCCCACCGCAAAACCAGCGGCCAGACAGGCGATGGCCCAGAGCATGGCAGAAAAGCCGACACAAGGTCCGAATGTCGAATGCGAGCACGTCGTTTGCCCCCAGACAAAAACCAACCCACCCGCGGTGACACAAATGAGAACGCCGCTGGTTAGGGCCAGATCACGATATTCTCCCCACCAGGGAGGCATCTCGGCGTGAAAAAGTAAAACGAGGGCGAAAATCGCATACAAGAAAGTCACCACTCCCTCGGGAATAAGGCCGAAGCCGCAGCAACTTAAACCCAAGATAACCACAAACCAGGCGATGGTCAGGGCCGAGGTTGAGATCAGGTTAGGTATGAAATTCTTCATCAGAGGGCTCCCCTGAAGGGATCGGCCGGCCATCTGATGAATTAAGGACTGATTTAGGAAAATCGGGGATCAGTAACTCTTCGCGAAAATCACACGCTGTGCGCTCTTCTCTCCGGTGAAGATACACGTTCCCGGTTGAGGCATTTCCTCGAAGGGGATGCACCGGATCGTGACCTTGAGGTCTTCCTTGATTTTCGCTTCGACTTCCGCGGAGCCGTTCCAGTGGGCAAGGGCGAATCCGCCGTGGATTTCCGGCTTCTCTTCATTCTTCGGCGTGAAGAACGCGTAGAACTCCTCCTTCGATTCGATCACCTTCGTATGCTCTCGACGGAATGCCAATGCCCGCTCGTAAATGCCGTCTTGAATCGATTGCAAAATGGCGGGAACCTGCGCGGCGAAATCATCCTTCGGGTACGATTGCTTTTCCTTGGGGCCCTTGTCGCGGCGGCCCACAAAGACCGTCCCCGATTCCAGGTCGCGGGGACCGATCTCCACGCGCAAGGGCACGCCCTTCTTGATCCATTCCCACGTCTTGGTGCCGCCCTGGACTTCGCGCTGGTCAACTTCAACGCGAATGTCTTCCTTGTGGAATTGCTGCGCTTCGATCTGCTCCTTGATCGCTCCGCAGGCACGGAGGATTTCCTTGCGTTGCTCGTCCTTGGGAATGATCGGGATGATGACCACTTGGGTCGGTGCCACGCGGGGCGGCAGGATCAGGCCGTCGTCGTCGGCATGCGCCATGATCAGGGTTCCGATCAGCCGCGTGCTCACGCCCCAACTCGTCGTCCAGGCAAATTCCTGCTGGCCTTCACGCGAAAGATATTTGATGCCGGAGGCTTTGGCAAAATTCTGTCCAAGGAAATGTGACGTGCCCGCCTGCACGGCCTTGCGGTCCTGCACCATCGCCTCAATGCAAAGCGTATCGACCGCGCCCGGGAACCGCTCGCTCGCGCTCTTGCGTCCGCTCACGACGGGAATGGCCAGGTGATCGCGCGCAAAAGTCTCGTAAACATCGAGCATGCGCCGTGTTTCCTGCTGCGCTTCTTCTTCCGTCTCATGCGCGGTGTGGCCTTCCTGCCAGAGAAATTCGGTCGTGCGCAAAAAGATGCGGGGACGCATTTCCCAGCGCACGACATTGGCCCATTGATTGAGCAACAGCGGTAAGTCGCGATAGGATTGCACCCACTTCGCGTAGGCCGCGCCGATGATCGTCTCGGAAGTTGGGCGCACCACCAGCGGTTCGGCCAGCTTGCCCGTCGGGATCAATTTGCCGTCCGGCCCGGCTTCCAGACGATGATGGGTCACCACAGCGCATTCCTTCGCGAAACCTTCCACATGGGTGGCTTCCTTTTCCAGGTAGCTCAATGGAATGAAGAGCGGGAAATAGGCGTTCTTGTGTCCGGTCGCCTTGAACATCTTGTCGAGCTGCGCCTGCATCAATTCCCAGATGCCGTAGCCCCACGGCTTGATCACCATGCAGCCCCGCACCTCGGAGTTCTCCGCCATGTCGGCGGCGGTGATGACGGCCTGGTACCATTCCGGAAAATCGTGTGCGCGAATCGGGCTGATGGCGTTGGCCGGGGCCTTGCCGCCCTGCGGTTTCTGTGGCTGCTTGGGGGTGTTCTCGGACATAAAATTAGGAGTTGGAATTGCGACTGACGAGGAAACCCTTCACCACACCGAAGGCGACCGGCAGCATTGAGACCACGGCAATGCCGATGACGATGTAGTGCAGATTTTTCTGGGCCCGTTCGCCCAGCAGGTAGCCGGACCAGACCACGAGGAAAATCCAGGCGATAACGGCCAGGGTATCAACAATGAGATATTTGCGGTAATTCATCTCACCGACGCCCGCCATGAAGGGAACGAAGGTCCTCAGTACGGGCGCGAACTTGGCGAGGATCACTGCGTTGACGCCATATTTGAGGCACAACTCATGCGCATTCTGGGCATACTTGCGCTTGAAAAAGATTCCCTCATCGCGTGTGAAAATGGCATGACCGGTTTTGTAGCCGAAGAAGTAGCCGAGCTGGTCGCCGATGATCGCCGCCAGGATCAGGGCCGGGGTCAGCACCCAGATATTTAAATAGGCTTGTCCATCCGGCCCGGCCGTGGCCGCCGCCACTCCGGCGACAAACAGCATCGTGTCTCCCGGCAGGAAGAAGCCGACGAGCAAGCCCGTCTCTGCAAAAACAATAAGAGCAATGAGCGGAACCCCTCCCGCCCGTACGAGCGACTGAAGGTGACCGCTGTCGTGAAGATTCTTGAGGAAATCGATAATGGAATGCATAGGGTTTCCTCAACTCTTGAGGCGAGGGTTGAAAGTCGCAAAAAGGCCTCTCCGCCGCAAGTGACAAATCGGTTGTGAGACCTGGCGTGTATGATATTGGTTACTCCGTCTTTAATCCCATCCGATCTCGATCCATGCCCAAAACCACTCCGGTTCGAAAAACGCCTGACTACGGTATTGACGCGCCGGGGGTGATTCGCACGTTTTACCTTGTTGGGCTAGCGATGCTGGCGGTGGGCTTTCTCATGCCTTCGTTTGCGGTCGCGGGGTTCCAAATAGCCTTCATCGGGCCCTTATTGATCCTATTGAGCACAGTGCCGCTTATCCTGGGGAGCTCAATGGTGGCTTATGGTCTTAAGGGTAAATTCAACCAGCGCGACCTGATGCTGGATTTGGCTTCATTTTCCGGACATGAGAAAGTTTTGGATATTGGCACAGGTCGCGGGCTCCTTGCTGTCGGTGCAGCCAAACGGCTTACTTCAGGTCGGGTGGTAGGAATAGACATTTGGAGCGCCAAGGATTTGTCGGGTAATACCCTCGAGAATGCGCAGAGAAACATCGAGCTCGAGCAGGTGGAAGATAAGGTTGAACTTAAAAACGAAAACGCCTGCAAAATAAGTTTTCCCGATGAGTCTTTCGACGTGATTCTATCACTTCTCTGTCTGCACAATATCGAAGATCAGAGCGAGCGCGACGACGCGTGCCGGGAAATCGCCCGCTTACTCAAGCCTGGAGGCATCGTTTTGCTCGCCGACTATGTTCCCACCCATGGCTACGGTGAAGTTCTCTCCAGGAGCGGACTTGCCGTTGAGAAATCACGGGCCTGTTTTTTTCAGGCTCTGGGCTTGATGTGGTTGGTCATTGCCAGAAAAGAAAAAGATTCCACGGAGAGGAAAACGCCTTCCGCTGGATGATTTTGAGGCCGGTCTATTGCCTTATTGCGACATCGCATTAAGTTCTTCTCCCCCTGACCATGAGTTCCAGCCACATTCGCGTGCGCGGTGCGCGCCAGC
>CAIPBM010000066.1 GCA_903863295.1 uncultured Verrucomicrobiota bacterium
ACCCGCCTGCGCCAAATCTGCTGTCATCCTTCGCTCGCGGGCGGGAAGAAGGGCCTCGGTTCCGGCAAGACCTCCTCGCTCTTTGAATTGCTCGAGCCACTTTACGCCGCGGGCCACAAGGTCCTCGTTTTCTCGCAATTCGTGGAAATGCTCAAGATTCTCAAGACGGAGCTGGAAGAAAAAGGTCGTCCCTATTTCATGCTCACCGGCCAGACCACGCAACGCGGCGAAGTCGTCCAGGCCTTCCATGATTGCAAGGAACCCGCGGTGTTTCTTCTCTCGCTCAAGGCGGCAGGCACCGGACTCAACCTCACTTCCGCCAGCTACGTCGTGCTCTACGATCCCTGGTGGAACCCCGCCGTCGAGGCGCAGGCCATCGACCGGACGCACCGTATCGGGCAGGACCGCACGGTCATCGCCTACCGCCTCGTCACCCGCGGCACCGTCGAGGAGAAAATCTGGCGCCTTCAGCAGAGCAAAGCGCAGCTCGCGCAGGACGTCCTCGGTGAGGAAGGCTTCACCGGCAGTCTCTCCAAGACCGACTTCGATTATCTGCTGGAAGATACCACGGAAGAGTTGGAGCCGACCGGGGAAGCTTAGAAGTAAGAACGGTGAACGCAGAACTGCAGATTTCGATCTTTAGTTCTAAGCTTTAACTTCTAAGCTCGAAGATCATCCGCATGACTCTTCCGCTCTCCCACTTCATCTCGCTCGAAGGCGGCGAGGCCGTCGGTAAATCGACCCAGATCGAGCGGCTCGCCAAGCGGCTCACGGACCTCGGCCAGAAAGTCCTCGTCACGCGCGAGCCGGGCGGCACGCCACTGGGCGAATCGATCCGTCATCTCCTGAAGCATGCGCCCGAGGGCCGGGGCATGACACCGGAGACCGAACTGCTTCTCTTCCTCGCCAGCCGCGCGGAACTGGTGCGTAAGGTCATCGTCCCGGCGCTCGACCAGGGCACTTGGGTGCTTTGCGACCGCTTCCTCGATTCCACGACCGTCTACCAAGGCGCGGGCCGCAAGCTCCCCACAGAAGTCGTCGAGCGGGTCAACGCCTTCGCCGTGGGCACGCATTTGCCGGGCCTCACCCTCGTCCTCGACCTTGAACCCAAGGAAGCCCATCGCCGCCAGACGCGCCGAGCCCTTCCGCCTGGCGTCGGCACCTTCGACCGCATGGAAGCCGAACCCACCGATTTCTTCGAGCGCGTCCGCCAAGGCTATCACGATCTTGCCAAGGCCCATCCGCAACGCATCAAGATCGTCTCCGCCGCGGGGAATATTGATGAGACTGCTATGGCTGTTTGGAGGGAAGTCGCAAAGGCCTTTTTGATCTAGGTGAACTTATGGTGAGGTCCAAACCAAGTCTCGACGATGTCTATGATCTTGTTCAGCCGGAATTTTGTTATGTTGATCAAATGCTCGGTCGCCGAGACAAACGTCAAATGTCGATTGCTGACATTCCTCAACTAGAGCGCGATTTATATCTCGTATTCGATTTGGTGGCCATTACTTGTAACGCTGGCATGCTGACATGGGTTCAATATCATCATGATGAGGAAGGGTGGATAAAGCTCGCGCAGGAGGCATTCATACGGATCAACCATAAGCAGGTGAGTGATGGTCTTGAAGAATGTCTTTTGATTTACCGACAAAAACAAGGGTCGCTAACTCACAACGCTGATGACAGCCAGTCCCGCTATATCTTTGATCGTGAAGGCGAAATCATGATGTCGCTCTATTTTTATCTCACCTCGGCTGGTTTTTCTTTTCCACATTTTGGTAAATGATATTTCACTTTAAACCGCGTAATCCCGTCTAAAATCCACATGCCCTTCCGCTCCGAAGAACTCCGCCAGCGTTTCGCCACCAGCATTGAGCAGGGGCGCATGGGGCATTCCTACTTGCTGACCGGAGATCGCGCCGACTCGCTGGAAAATCTCGCGCTCGGTCTGGCCGCGCAGGTGCTCAACGCTTCTCCGCAAGACCACCCCGATTTCCATTCCGTCTGGCCTGAATCCAAATCGCGCAGCATCACCGTCGCGCAGATGCGCGAGTTGGAGCGGGAGCTCTATCTGCGCCCCTTCACTGCGCCGCTCAAGGTCGCCGTCATCTTTGATGCCGAGCGCATGTGCATGGGCGGTGCCAGTGCGGCCAACGCTTTCCTCAAGACGCTCGAGGAGCCACCTGCGCACACGCTCATCCTCCTCACGTCGGGCCGACCAGCCATGCTCCTGCCGACCATCATTTCCCGCTGCCTGCGACTCGATCTCGGATTCGAGGACATCGATGCCGGGGCCGTGCATGAGCCGGAATGGATTCGTCCCTGGTACGCCAGCCAGCCCAACCCGGGCTTGCGCGCCTACGCCCGCGCTGAGGTGTTGCACCGCCATTGGGCCGATATCCGGGAGACGGCGGAGTCCCATCTCAAGGACAACTCCGAGGTCGAAGAGGATGTCGCCAAGGCGCTCGTTGAGGCCGAATTCCAGCTAGGTCGCCAGGAATCGATTGCCCAGCTTCAACGCTGGTACTGGCGGCGCTCGGAAGGCGTCGCGGGCACGGCGGAACTGGAACGCATCCGCGCGGTCAAAGCGCTGGAGGGACTTCAGGCCGCCCTGGCCCAAAACTGCGAGGCGCATCTCGCCGTCGAATACGCCTGCCTGAAAATCGAGGGCCTGGTTTAGAGCATATTCATCCAGGATGCACAGCTTCAGAGGCTGTACCAAAAGCCAGCCTGAAAGGCTGGCAAGCTTTCAGCCCAGGGTTGGCGTAGCAGCGCCTACCCTGGGTACAGATAAAGAGCAGTCCAACCCTGAAGGGGTTGAAGCAATCGCACGATATTTTGAATGGCTCTAAGGCAGGAAGAATCTACGAATTCGCGTTCAACATCTGAACCAGGTGCGTCAGGCTGGAGGTGACGCCATTAATGATGAACTGCACCGCGAGACTCAGCAGCAGAAAACCCATCAGTTTGCTCAGCGCATTCATGCCGTTCACTCCGAGGAACTTCACCATCTGCAGCGACTCAATCAGCATGAAATAGGTGATGACGCACACGGCCAGGGCGGCAACCACGATGACGACCCAATCGGTCCATACCTCGGGGCCGCTGGCCAGGTTGATCATCACGGCCATGGAACCGGGACCGCTGAGCAGGGGCATGGCGAGCGGAACAAAGGAGACATCTTCCATTTCCCGCGCTTCGATTTCCTCATGCGGCGTCTGGTGGTGTTCCTTCTGCGGGTTGAGCATCTGGAAGCCGGTCCGCGCGATGAGCATACCGCCTGCGATCTGGAGCGCGGGCAGGGAAATGCCGAAGAACGCGAGGATGAAAGTTCCCGCCAAAAGCGAGACGAGGAGAATCAAAAACGCGTAAAGGCAGGCCTTGAGTGCCTGTTGACGCTGCTGCTCAACGGTCAGTCCTTCCGTGATCGAAAGGAAAATCGGCGGCTTCGAAAACGGATTCACCACCGGGAGAATCGCGATGAACGCCAGGAGGAGTTGATGCAGCAGGGGCATGGATCGGTCTTAGGGAGAGATTCCTTCCAGTGCAAGAATGACGAGAGCCGCCAGGGAATCTTTAAAGATTCCCATGGCGGCTCTGCGGTCACCCGTCTCCTGCGAGACGGTGTTCTGGCCGCGAATTAATTTGTGGCGCTCGGGGCAGGCGTGGTCAGTAACTCTGAATCGCGCGGCTGCGTAAAGTAGGCGGGGCTGATCATGAAGGAAGCTGGGGGATCAGGATCCTTGTAGTCGGTGGGGTGCTCAACATTCTTCCCAATCGTCGAATCGTAGGGAAGGCTCTGGGCGATGGTGACCGGCGTGCCGATCTTGACCAGCTTGAAGAACTTGACCGAGGCATTGTGGTGCAGGCGCAGGCAACCGTGCGAGCGGGGAACCGGCCAGACGTAGCCTTCATGGAAACCATAGCCGGGCTCGAATTCAACCCAGTTGGCCATCGGGTAGCCGACGTAGGAATAACCGGGGCCAGGGGAAGCGTTGGAGTTGCCGGGACGCGCATCGTTGCCGTTCACCCAGAAGCCATATTCGCCGGAGCGTTTGGTGGCGTCCTTGGCCGTGACTGAAAAGTGACCGGTCGGCGTCGGATGATCAGGCGTGCCGACCGTGACGGGCGTCACCATCAGGCAGCGGTCACCTTCCATCACATAAACCAGTTCCGCTTTCAGCGAAACGTAGACGGCTACCTGGTCGGGTGAAGTTGGCGCATAGGCCGCGACATGGTAGGTGCCGTTGCTGGTGGTGGAGGTCGCGCAGCCCGCGAGAAAACACGCGGTCAGCGTTGCGAAGGCGAGGAGGATCCATGAGCGCCGACAGAGCGACAACTCATGCGTGGAAGGATTAGGAATCATGGGACCAAATCCTAGCATAAGAGGCTCGTCCGACGTCACTCTTTTTGTCAGCGATAAGCTTCGCCACCTTGAATCTGGTGGCCCGGGCTACTTGTTGCCCGGGTCGCCGCAGGCGACAGGAAGCGATCAAACTTTTCCCGCCATCGCCCTCCCATGCTCTTAAACTGGATAGGATCGTGTCACTCCGGTCAACTTCCGTGACAACCCTGAAAAAGAAAGATAATCCCGATGACAGGGAGGGGAACCCCAAGCAGCCAGAGAAGAAGGAGAGGAGCCCGACCACTTTTCGAGGTTTCGTGAGAAGTTGGTTTATTCATAGATAAACCTCAATTGCATCGACTATGCCAAGGAAGTGAGATCGATCTAAATTACTGATCTCCAATCGATAACGCGAAATTCAAAAGAGGCTGAGTTGTCGAACGGCTGGCGAATTGCACGAGCATCCCCACTCAAGTCGCCAGATGCAAACGGCCGGTATTACTTGGCTCCGTAAATCTTGGAACTGTCGGCGATGGCTTTTGCCAGCGACGCAACCTTGTATTTGTCCGCGAACGCCTGCGCCTGTTCCAGAAGTTCTTCATCATCGGGATAGTAGAAGACCGCTTTTTCCCAGGCCTGTGCCGCCGCATCTGCGTTACCTACCTGCTCCTCCGCTTGCGCCAGATATTGCCAATGATGTCCATTGCGGAGATCGAAGCAGCCACTGCGTCGCGCCAGGGCCAAGGCCTCGGGACGTTTGCGGTCGAGATAGATTTTTAAAAGGAGCTCCGCCGCATAGTTGCCGAGCTGGTCACTTGGAATCGCCTCAAGAATTTTGAGGGCACCCTCGGTGTCCCCGGCAGCCTGGCGGGCATAGGCGCGGAATTCCGCCGTGACGCTGTCGTCGTGAAGATCCCCGGCCTCGGTCACCAGTTGTTTCTGTAAATCGGGCGAAACCGCCGGTTCCGCGAAACAAAGAAAGCGGGCCGCTTCCCAGTACCAGGGCGCATGATGCATCTCCGGCGGCAGGGCCTGCAATTTGGCAACGGCAAAATCGTCCAGTCCCATCGAGTTCAGTGCGATGATATTGCGCCCGTAAAGACGAAGGTCAGACGGCAGTCCGTTCACCGCGATGTCGCGATCAAAAATCGCCATCACTACGTCATTCGAGATCGTCGGCAGATCAGGCCGTGTTTCGTGTCTGGTCCAGACAGAGCTATTGGGCGAATAGAAAATCAGCCGCCGTCCGTTCCGTTTCAGGTAGTAGGGCCATTGATAGCAGAACGTGCTGCAAATGATGTAGTCGGGTTGATAGGCATGGAGATAACGGGGCACGAGGGCCGGTCGCTCGTTGACCAGCCCCACCTCATGGATAAATGCCTCATCGTACTTGCCGAATCCGGTATCGGCAAAAGTCTCGCCGTGATCGAAACCCTCCTGTTGCAGGTAGCCGCCATCCTCGCAACGGTGGAAGAAACGGCCATCCACGCCATGCGCTTTCATCCACGCCACGGCATCCACGGAGCGTTCACTGCGGCCATGATCGTATTCGCGCCATTGCGACTGAAGACTTGTCGGCCAGTCGGGATTGAGTTTGAGATAGAACGCGCAAGCCAGCAGCGCCGTAAGCACGAAATAGAAGAGAACATCGATCCAAGGCTGGCGCCGGGGCGATTCCGACGCCGCAAAAGCGCCGCAACTGAGCGCCAGTAGCGGCAAAAAAAGTCCGAAAATCGGCCAAGCCTTTTGCACCGATTGCGCTTCCTCGTAAAAGAAGAGAGCAAAGATGAGCAGACTGACGGAAACCGCGCCGCGTCGCCGAAAGCAGGCGACGACCAGGGCCAGGATAAAAAGCCCCGTCAGGTTGGTATAGAAATGGGCCAGCGTTCCCCCCAGCGGCTCCATCTCCCCGACGTAAGCGCGAATCGACTCCAGCCGATCCTGATAAAACGGCGGCCCGAACCGCGCCCACCCGTAAGGATTCACCCAGCAGGCGAGCAGGATTAGCACCGTGGCCGCACACCATGTCCGCACCGTCGTCCACGGAATGGTCTTCTGCCGAACCGCCTGCCGAACAATCATCTCCGCGCCAAAAAGTCCAACCATGGCCGGACCAAGAACGAAACCGCTATGGCTATTTGTCCACGCGATTTGCAAGAGCGCCATCGGCCAGAAAGCCGTCCACGAAGTTTCGTTCCGGTGCCGGAGAAGAAAAACGCCCAGAATGGTCACCCCCAGGTAGGTGGCCACGTGAGGCCGCAACGGAAAAGCGACCAGTGAGTAGAGCAATAGGCATCCAATGGAAAAGCTCAGGAAGGGAGACTGGGGCAGATTCAAGTCACGCCCGGCGCGGATCAACACGCCCACGAGGATCGCATAGATCAGCGACGTGAGAACGCACGGCCCCCACCAACCCAGGCTCCAGGCTGCATCGAGTACGACCTGAAAAAGCGGATATTCATCAATGACGGCATGGCCCAGGTTCGGATAATTAAACGCATCCTGCCGGTAGAACTCGCCGTGCTGCACCATCCATCGGCCCTGCGCCACATGCCAGCCGAGATCAACATTCTCCATGACCGGGCGGAACCCGCTCAGGATCACGAAACCGAGGATCAGGACGACAAAGAGCTGATGCAGCTTGGCGTTAAGTCGCCCGGCAAGGCTGGCATCGCTTCCATTCGGCACCCCGCCATGGAACCATACTGAACCAGACCTCTAAAGGAGAAAGTAGGGCTTATGCCTTCGAGCATCTGTCTCCGGTAGCCGTTGCGCGGCGCGCAACGGCTACCGGAGACATGGAACGCCTTATCCCAACGTCGGTCCGGAAGACGACTGATGCCGCAACCCCACGATAACCTTTTGCAGGCGCTGGCGGAGATTAAGGGTCTCCAGGATGTCCTGCTTGCGGGTGACATCATCAATGAAGCTGTAAGTCACGATATCGGCCAGGGCATCGTAGTCCTTGATTTCATTGAGAAACTTGAGGATGCCTTCCGCCTGGATTTCTCCTGTGTCGTGCATCGTCCCGATCATCTCCAGCACCTTGACCGAGAGCGCCTCAACTTCAATCGCATCCGATTCCTCCGTGCTGAGGATTTCGATCTTCCCGACATAAAACGGCTTTTCCTGGACGAAATCGGTGAAGCGGACCCGGCTCACGCCCTGCAGGATCAGGTTGGAAGTACCGTCCGGCTTATCGACACAGGCACGGATCAGGCCAATGCCGGCAATCCGGTTTGGAACCAGGCTGGGGCTGGAAGACGTATGTGGCAGCGCCACGGCGAACATTCGCTGGCTTTCCAGCGATTGCTTGAGCATCGCCCGGTAGCGGGGCTCATAAATGTAGAGGGGAAGCAGCGCCTGCGGAAACAGGATCGCCTTCGGTAGCGTCATGATGCCCACTTCGCTGGGGAGTTCCATAACTTATACTAGCACGGCCTGTGCCGAATGCGAATGCGCGAATTGATTGGACAGAATTGCGATGCTCGTCTTAACACAGAGGGGTTGCACAAGGGTCTCATGTTCCTCCGGCCACGCCTGCTTCTTTTCACCGGACTTCTTGCCGGACTCGTCACGCCGTCGCTTCGTGCCGATGACGCCGACGTCGAGCATTCCCACGATTATCCCGGCTTCCCCCGCGTGCCCGGCTTCGTCATTACCGATTACGATGAAGACAACCCCGCCGTTTTCGATTTCCCAGTCTCCCGGCCCTTGTCCATCGACGCAGACCACGTCGATTTAATCCACGTCAAAGGTCATCGCTACATCATCCGCTACGAGGAGGGGCGCGATTCCCAGGCACCGTCGCTGCTCCAGACGCAGCAGTATTATGAGAAAATCGCCACCGATCTCGGCTTCAAGATCGAGAAATCGGGCGCGGTGGGCGATGTCAGCGAGACCTTCCATCTGGTCAAAGGTGGACACGAACTCTGGGTGCATCTCGATCCCGCCGTGACCATCAACGTCCTCACCATCGTGGAAGCCCAGGGCGCGGCAACCGTTGTCCCTCCCCAACCGGTCGCAGCCGTGCCTCCGCCTCCGCCGCCCAGCGTCACCCCTCCCGCCCATTTGGTCGAGCCACCCAAAGTGACTCCGCCGCCACCCGTAGCATCTTCGTCATCTCCTCCGGCCCCCCCTGCGAATCCGACTCCCAAGCCGCCCCCCGCCCCGGTCGTGACCGAAGATTCCCTCTATACCACGCTTAGGAAGGAAGGGCGCGTTGTTCTTCCCCTGACTTTTTTACCCGGCAAGCCCGATCTCGATGCCGATTCCCAACCGGTCATTGATCGCGTGATCGCCATGATGCAGCGCCACCCCGACTTGCAACTGGAGATCGATGGACACACGGACAACACCGGCAACGCCAGCTTCAATGATACCCTCTCGCGGGAGCGCGCGGTCACGGTGCGCGGCATGCTCATTGACGGTCACATTGCCAAGAAGCGGCTCACCGCCGTGGGACTGGGGGGCTCGCAACCGATCACCTCGGAGACCACGGCGGAAGGTCGCGAAAAGAATCGCCGGATTGAACTGGTGGTGCGCAAGGATTCCATCCCCCCGGAACCACCGCCAAGTGATCCTCCGGCTCAGGTCGTGGTCAAAAAGAACCCCATGCCTCAACCCAATCCGCCGGTCGAAACCGATAACGGTTTCCATCCTCCTGCCCCGGACGGTGTGAATTACTACCCCAAAACCGATTGAAGTCAGTCAAGCGCCCTGCAGACCAAGCTGTCGGGCGACCCGGGGTTGTTGCAGGCGACAGGAAACGTTCCGTTTCATTTGCCTATAGCATTTTCACAAATTCTATAGCCGGGTGGATTTATATCCTGAAAGGATAAGATACTATAGCCCAGGGTTGGCGCAGCAGCGCCTACCCTGGGTCAGCCTTCCCCGGAAACTACCCTGTAGGGGTAGAATCGCCTTTGAAAGCGAGCTTGCTTCAACGCATACAGCGTAGAGAACTCGTGACGGGTATAGCATCGCCAGCCTTTCAGGCTGTCCACAGAATTAATGAAAATGCTTTGGGACAGTCCCGGGAGGAGAGATGCTAACATTCGCTTCCGGTACGCTCCGCGCTCCCGGACAACAACGACTGCTAAAACGAAACCTTCACGCCACCCGAAGCCGATTGGCCGAAGAACGACGCGCCGCCCGCTTCCGCTTGATAGTCGATGAAGAGCATCAAACTCTCGTTCAGGCTGGCATCAAGCCCGAAGCCCAAAAGCGCATTGTTCGAATCGCCCTTGGTCGTGGTGACCGCGAAGGAGCCGATGGGCAGACCGGAGAACTCGCTCGTGATCTGGCTGGAGCCATTGAGGAATTCATGCTGCCAGTAAGCGCTCAGGTGCGGGGAAAGCATCACTGAGCCCAACTTGGCCTGGTAGCTGACCGTGCCGCCGATCCGGCTCCG
This sequence comes from uncultured Verrucomicrobiota bacterium, assembly GCA_903863295.1. GTDB lineage: Bacteria > Verrucomicrobiota > Verrucomicrobiia > Methylacidiphilales > UBA1321 > JABDGH01. The sequence goes on from CAIPBM010000066.1 coordinate 9,759, forward strand.
CAGGGACTGCACCGACTGATTGTTGACGGTCAGATCGGCGATACCCGCCCCCGATTCGCTGAATTGGTTGATCCCCAGGTTGACGTAAGTCAGCCCCGCGCTTGGGCCGAGGATCCAGCCGTCTTTGCGGAATTCATAGCCACCATCAAGATCGGCACCGAATTGATTACCGTTGGGTGA
>CAIPBM010000067.1 GCA_903863295.1 uncultured Verrucomicrobiota bacterium
GTGGGCTCGCTGCAAATCGCCGTGATTTCCTTTTCGATGGCCGGTAGGAACCGACCCTTGTTTTCCATGCCTTCGGCGAGGATCATGGTAATCATGCGAAATCGTCGTCGGTCGATCAATGGCTCCGCCTTGCGGTCGCTGGTGCGGCACGATTCCATCCATTGCTCGTTGCTGATTTCGGGTGTCGGTTCATTGAGGAACCGTTCGGCCCGGGGCATGACCACGTCATGTAAGGCTGTGTCGGCGGCAAGTGCTTCCCAAGGCGCGCGATTATCAATCAGCGGGCCGATACCCTTGGGAGCTTGATCCAAAAAACCGGCAATCTCCTTTACTCGGGCGGGATCAATTGCCGGCAACGGTGTCGGGGCCGGGGCCGTCGTCGTGGCGACAGGCGTCGGGGAAGGCGTGGACGTAGAAGCCGCCGCGCCCGTGGAAAGGACAACGCTGAAGTCATCAAAGTCGGCATTGCAGGGCTGCTTGGAAAAGGCGTGAATCGCCAGGGTAAACGAGGCGGTTCCCTCCGGTGGTTTCAGATCCATCCGGTATTCCGTCCACTCTTTCGTCGAGGCCGAAATCTGCAAGAGTTGCTGGGCGGAAAGCGGAATGTTCTTTCCGTCCGAGTTGTAGTATTGGAGGAAAACCCCAATACCGCTGGTGTCATTGCATCGGGCCCAAAAATCGAGCTGGTAGTTTTTCCCGGCTTCAATCGGAATCTTGGAGCTCTGGATCCAGGAACCAGGCCCCGTTGCCTCCTGCTTGACGCGGAGTCCCGACTGCCCGGTGTGGGCCGCATCAGGCACCACCTGACTCAACGAGGCGGCGGCATCCTCTTTGGACGTGACCCAATTCTGGGTCCCCTCTTCAAAACCCGGATTAGGGATGGCCGCGGCCTCCTGGCTCCAACCCGTTGACATCGATAAGCCCCAAGCGGCGGAAAGCAACACATAACAACGAAACGATAAAAACCTCATATATCCAAAGTGGTAGATGTAGCAACCACAACAAACAATGGCTTTTGCATTATACCTATAGAACGAATCCCGCTCCAGCGGGTGTTACCCGCATGATCTCTTCGTGATCAAAATCGGCCCACAGGGACGTAATAGTCGTACTACCACCTTATCCGTCAAAACGGAGAATGCGAATCGGCATGACCACCATGGGGATTCCGGCGAGTTGTAGCTTGCGGGAGATGGCGTAAGCCGTTTCGTTGTGCAGGAGGGGATAGTACCACTTTTCTGCCTCGAAGAGCAGCTTCCCGGCGAAGAAGACCGACCGCGGGAATTTTTCCCGGATTTTCATGCCGAGTTGAATCGACTCCGCCACGGGATCGGTGCCCAAAGTGAATTCGCCCGCCGCCACCAACCCGAGCGACTGGGCCAGGAGGATGTATTGATCCAGTGTCTTCTGGCGGTCGGCCCGAAGCCGCCCCACTTCCTCGGTGCCCTTGAAATTACCCGAGTCGAGCACGCCGACGGTGGCAAAGTAGACCTGCTTGAACTGGCCCGGAAAGGTCTTCAACAGAATCAGCAGCGTATGGATGCCCAACCCACCATACGCATTGACCAGCAAAATTGCCGTCTGTTTTTTGGGGTCAAGCTCGACATGTTCAACTGCGCCTTTTGAGCCGACCAGCGTTTGCATGTCGCCGAGCTGCGCGTTGAGCTCGGTGAGCTTGAGTCTGACGCGTGCGTAGTGCCCGTGGATGATCAGGCAGAGAATGATCAGGAGGCCGGTGACAAAGATGGTCACCCAGGCACCCTGGGTAAATTTGAGAATCACGACCGCGACCAGGATGCCAAAGCAAAGGATGAAGGATAGGCTGTGGACAAAAATCGGCAGTCGTCCCTGCCCTTTCCGGTTTCTCCGCACCCAACTGAATCGGGTCATGCCCAGTTGAGAGAGAGAGAAGGTCACGAACACGTTGATCGCGTACATGGTCACCAGTACCTCGACGGATCCTCTCGTGTAAAGCAGACTTGCGATGGCCGCCGCGCCCACCATCAACACACCATAGTGGCTGGTGAGCCGATCCGAAAGCGAGCTGAACCGGCGCGGCACCCAGCCATCCAGCGCCATGTTCGCCATGACGCGCGGACCGCCGATATACCCCGTTTGCGCGGCGACCAAGAGCAATCCGGCTTCGGAACCCAAGGTCAAAATCGTGAACCAGTTACCAAAGTGCAGATTCTCGACCAGCAATCCATTCATCGTCCGGCCTTCCATGGGATGCAAATCAGCCAGCACATAACAAATCAGCAAGCCGCCCGCCGTCACCGCCAGCGAGACGGCCATGTAAAGCATGGTCCACTTGGCATTGGTGACCTGGGGCTCGCGCATGGCGGAGACGCCGTTGGAGACGGCTTCGATTCCGGTGTAGGTACCGGCACCACGCGAATAAGCCTGCATGAAAATCACGAGCAAGACCCAAAGCCCAAGGGTGTGGGCATCCGAGTGAACCTGGGCATGAATCTGGGACAAATGCCCGGCAATAGTACCCGGATGGACGATGAACACACCAATCAAGACCGCCAGATGGGTCGCGCAAAAGAGGAGAAAGATCGGAACGATGACGTTAATCGATTCCTTCATCCCGCGCAGGTTCAACATGACCAATGCACCCGTCATGACCAATTCCACCCAGAGTTTCCACTGCTGATATTCGGGCGTGGGGGGGAAGACGTTGAAAACCTGGTCGATACTGGAAGCGATTGAGGTGGTCACGGTCAGCACATAATCAACGAGCAAGGCGCAACCCGAGACCAGACCGAAGTAAGGGCCGAGCAGCTTGCTGGCGACGCCGTACCCGCCACCGCTGTAGGGGAAGTGCTCGATCAGGCCGGTGTAAGACCACGATATGACCGCGACAGTGAATGCCGTCGCCAAGGCCAGAAAAAGAGCCAGTTCCGGATGATCTCCCCAATGGGGAATATCAAAAAGCGCACGGAAAGCTTCGTCCGGGCCGTACGCGCAGGAACTCAATCCGTCGACACCCAGGCCCACCCAGGCCAGGAACGGAATCAGCGATATCGAATGGAAAAGCGACGGATCATTGATATCGCGAGGCTTGCCGAACAGGACGCTCCGCATAAAGGAGCTTTTCTTTGGCAAATGATGGCCCTCCGACGGTTCGGGCGTCGTTTCTGAAGTATCATTCATCCGGGAAGACATGAGAATCCCTTTCGGCGGGACGGCAAAGTCTCTGCCTTCGCAGAAAATTTGCAATCCTCCAGTAGCGGGGCGCGTGCCAAGCGGGAAGGCTAAATCCTTCTAATATCAAACGGGCAATAATACTCGTAATCCCTGATTTTTGCGCGAGGCTTGTCCATACAGCTTGGTGCCTGCCAACTTTATCCCTCACTCCTCCCCTCACCTGCATGATCGCCGTCGCTCTTGTCGGAACCGCTCATATCCATACTCCCAATTTCGTTGAGCGCTTGCTGAAACGGCAGGACGTGAAAGTCGTTGCCGTCTGGGATCGCGAGGTCACCCGGGCGAAAAAATATGCGGAGCAATTGGGACTCGAACCAACCTCCGATTTGCAGGAAATCTGGGACAATTCTTCCATTACTGCGGTCATCATCTGCTCAGAAACCATTCACCATCTCGAGCTGGTTCTGCCCGCCGTGAAAGCCGGAAAGCATCTCTTCATCGAAAAGCCGCTCGGCATTGGCCAGAAAGATGCCCACATCATGGCGGAGGCGATTCAACGGGCCGGGGTCATCTTTCAAACCGGTTATTTCCGGCGCGGTCACAAAGCCAACCTCACCCTGAAAAATCTGATCACCCGCGACGCCTTCGGCAAAATCACGCGGGTCCGCGATACCAACATGCACCATGGCTCGCTCGGCGGATGGTTTGACGCCGATTTCCGCTGGATGGCTGATCCTGAGTTGGCCGGCGTCGGGGCATTTGGCGACCTGGGCGCCCACTCGCTCGACCTTCTGATCTGGCTGTTCGGTGAAATTGAGACGGTCACGGGCCTGATCAATCCCGTTACCCATCGCTACGGGTATTGCGATGAAACGGGCGAGGCCCTCCTCAAATTCAAGAATGGCGCGAATGCCACCATCGGCGCAGGCTGGCTTGATTGGGGAAACCCCGTCTCCACGCATGTTAGCGGGACAAAAGCTTCGGCCTTTATTCGCGACGATCAACTCTACCTGAACTCCAAGGACTTGACGCAGAAGGAAGGTTTTCAGCCCTATTCGGAAAACGAGGCCGATTTGCCCCATGCCTTTGAGCTTTTTCTCAACGCCCTGACCGGACAAACAGAGGTGCCTCTGGTTTCCATTCGTGATGCGGCCTACGGCTCCACTGTGATGGATGCCATCTATCGCGGGGCGATGAATCGCCAGTGGATTGAAGTCGGCCCTTACGCGATCTAGGTTCACTTGTTTCCTGCCCCAGACACGATAAACTAGGGCCATGCCCGCGAATCCAATTCCCCTGGCCCACTTAAGCCCGGTCTATCGGCGCGGGGAAAAGAGCCATGAATCCCGCCATGGCACCGTCGTCTTCCGGCGGCTTGTCTTGTGGATCGGCGGACTTCTCGTGGCCGCGGGACTTTATTTCGGCGTACCTGCCTTCTGGAGCTGGAAACATCAGGTCGGTTCCAGCGGCGGGCGCTACTTCATCAACCGGGTGGAGATACCGGTTCCAGCCTTCCAGCAAGACGATCCTCGCTGGACCTTCGACTTGCTCGGCCCGACCTACGACACCATCGGTCAGGCGGGCTGTGCCATCACGTCGGCCTCGATGGTTTTGTCCGCCTATGGTGTCGATATCGACCCGCAACGGCTCAATCAGTATCTCATGACCCATAACGGTTACACGGAGAATGGCTGGGTCTATTGGGAGAAAGCCGCCGAGGTCGCCCCCGGCGGCCAGGTCGAAAAGGCCTACGAAGATTTGCCGACCTATGCCCTACTGGATCAGAATCTTATGGCCGGAAATCCGGTCATCGTCCGACTGAAGCTCCGCAACGGGCGCAGCCACTTCGTCGTAGTCGTCGGTAAGGAGGGCTGGGATTACCTGATTCGAGACCCGGCGCGCAGCCCGTCCTGGCATGTCTACCCGCTGAAAGACTTAACGGATCACATCGAAGGTCTCCGTTTTTTCAGAGTCGTTCCTGCGCACTAAGCGCACCTCGTTCAGGCTCGATTGGCCAAGTCAACGAGCGCCTTCAAGCGATGGGTGACGGTATGTTGACTAAGGATGAGTTCTCGCACCGCACTGCCCATCTTCTTGAATTCCGGGCTATCAACCTCCTTAACGGCATTTTGCACCTGAACTTTCAGGTCTTCAATGTCGTCGGTCCGGTAGGGAAGAAAATGAACGCCTGGCGTAAACATGCGCGCCATCTGCTTCGAGTCTGGATGCAATTCGTGGTGAAACGTGGGCAATCCCAAGGCTGCCGCCTCTAAAAATGAGAGGACGAATCCCGGGTGATTGGAGGGAAGCTGAAGATAAAAGGCATAGGAGACTTTCCGATCCAGCAATTCCCGCCCCGTCAGGTGCGGCTTATAACCTTCTTCCATTACGATATCAGGATGATCCTTCAAACCCTCGAAAAGGATTCGTCGTTGGGTATAAACTCCTTCAAAGCCCCAGTTCATGATTTTTCCGCGAAAATAGGCCTTCTTTATTTTCTCCCGCGGAACAACCGTCTCCAGGATAAAACTCTTGTCGACATATTGCGGCATCCAGAGAGAAGGCTTACCTGATTGATGGAAGAGCGACTCAGATAGATCGTCGGTGTAAGCAAAATAATCGAATGTCTCCAAGGCAGACTGTGTCTTTTCGATCGACCGCGGAAATCCACTCTGAAGGATAGCCTCCGTGCACACACATACGGTCTTCGCCTTGAGCTTTCGCCACGCGCTCCGCGCTTCTTCGGTGGCGTGTAAAGCATCTTGATGATGATCACCTCCATTCACGATCACTACATCATGTTTTCCTTTATTAACCATCCGGACGAGATCTCGTACGGATAGTTTAAGAATCTCAGGAAAATAGGAAGCGTGACTATAGCCCAATTCCTCGGCAGCAAAGAGCCATCCATCCCGGTCATGAACCGGGATATGGGCGACTGCATCTCCGGGAAAAAGAAATCCGATCGAAAGCGGCTTATCTGGCTGACGGGATTTGAACCGCGTCGGGATAATATTGTTAAAAAAAGAAATCATAACCTGCATGCCGCAGACAACTTCCAACGATCAGGCGCCTAAGTGAAGCGGCGAGCCGATCAAAAGCAAACCTCTTATTCAAAACGGCTTCGACAAAATTAATTGCGATAACCAACTCGCTATTGCAATCACCCGCCGTTCAAACGACAAGATTGCCACCTCCCCCCTAAGCTACTATACTGTTCGATCCTATGACCGTCATGCCCAATGGGGTCAACTTGACCTCAGACAACAAACCCGTGTCCCGCGCCGATGCCGCCTCCGCCGATAATGGCGCTGAACTAGATGCCCTTTATACGCAATGGAAGCGTGATCCCGCCAGCGTCGATGGTCAATGGAATGCCTTCTTTTCGGGATTTGAACTCGGTTGTCAGCAACTCCCCAAACGGCTGACCGAAGGCAAGGGCGGAGCTCCGGTTGCTCCGACTCCCGGTGCCGTGGCCAGTCCCGCCTCCAAAAAACAAGCCCAGGTCGATGCGCTCGTCAGCGCCTATCGCCGCCTCGGTCACCAGCAAGCCAAGATCGATCCGCTCAATCTCCTGAAGCGGACTACTCCCGAACTCAATCTCGAGTACGTGAAGCTGAATGAGGACGATCTCGATAGCGAATTTGAAATCTACTGGGCGGGCAAACCGACCCGCATGACTTTGCGCGTCATCCTCGAACTGCTGGCTGATACCTATTGTGGCCATGTCGGCATCGAGTACATGCACATCGAGAATTACACCATCCGCCGCTGGCTCCGCGACCGGATCGAAGAAGGCCGCCTCCGCAAGGATACTCTTCCCAATGCGGAAAAAAAACGGGTCCTAACCCGTCTATTGGAAGGCGAACTCTTCGAGAAATTCATCCACACCCGTTACGTCGGACAAAAGCGCTTCTCGCTGGAAGGCGGCGAGACGGTCATTCCGATTCTCGATAAGATCCTCGAGGAATGTCCCCGCCTTGGTGTTGAGCAAGTCGTCATGGGCATGGCCCACCGTGGCCGCCTCAACGTCTTGGCCAACATCCTCGGCAAAGACTACGAGTTCGTCTTCAATGAATTTGCCGAAAATTACGTCCCCGGTTCCGAACTCGGCGACGGCGATGTGAAGTATCACCTCGGTTTCGATTCGATCGTCACCACCAGCACGGGAGCGAAGATCGGTCTCAGTCTCGCCCCCAACCCCAGCCATCTCGAAACGGTCGATCCGGTCGTGGAAGGCAAGGCCCGTGCCTGGCAGCGCAAGCTCAATGATACGGCCGAGCGGCGCAAGGTCCTCCCGATTCTCATCCATGGTGATGCCTCCTTCAGCGGCCAGGGTGTGGTGGCGGAAACGTTGAATCTCTCGCAACTCGAGGGTTACCGCACAGGTGGAACCATCCACCTCATCATCAATAATCAGATCGGATTTACCACGTCGCCCATCGACGGATCATCGAGCCAGTATTGTACCTCGGTGGCCAAGATGCTCGGCTCCCCCATTTTCCACGTCAACGGCGACAATCCGGTGGCGGCCGTGACCACCATGCAACTCGCCTTCGAGTTTCGCCAGCAGTTCCAGCGCGATGTCGTCGTCGACATGTACTGTTACCGTCGCCATGGCCACAATGAAGGCGACGAGCCCCGCTTCACCCAGCCTTTGATGTACTCGGCCATCGAAGATCACCCGCCGATCAGCGACATTTACTTCGGCCATCTCGTCAAGTTCGGCGATATCACGCCGGAAGAGGTTCGCACCATCCGCGCCAACTTCGAGGATCGGCTCAATACCGCTCTCCAAAAGTCGAAAGTCACCAGCAAGACCTTCGCGCCCGCCTTGCGGAAATCGCTCGCGAGCCCCGAATTGCTCGATCCGTTCGAGACCGGCGTCCCGATGGAGAAACTGCGCGAGATCGGCAAAGCCATCACCAAGGAGCCGGAGAACATCGACCTGAATCCCAAGGTCAAGCGCTGGCTGCAAAGCCGCTCCGAGATGATCGAAGGCAAGGCGCCGCTCGACTGGAGCACCGCCGAGGCCCTCGCTTTCGGCACCCTCCTCGATACCGGTTATCCCGTCCGCCTTTCCGGTCAGGACAGCCGTCGCGGCACCTTCACCCAGCGTCATGCCGTGCTTTACGATGTGCACACCCGCACGCGTTACACGCCGCTTAATAACATCCGCCCCGGTCAGGCCAAGTTCTGCGTCTATAACAGCCCGCTCTCGGAATACGCCGTGCTCGGCTTCGATTTCGGTTACGGCCTCGATTTTCCCGATATGCTCATCCTTTGGGAAGCGCAGTTCGGCGATTTCGCCAACGGCGCCCAGCTCATCATCGACCAGTACATCACCTGCTCGGAAACCAAGTGGGGCGAGACCTCGAGCATCGTTCTTCTCTTGCCCCATGGCTACCATGGCCAGGGGGCGGAACATTCCAGCGCCCGCCTGGAACGTTATCTCCAGGCCTGCGCGGAGGATAATATTCAGGTTGCCCACTGCTCCACTCCGGCCAATTTCTTCCACATCCTGCGTCGCCAGGCTTTACGCAAGATCAAAAAGCCCCTCGTCATGATGACCCCCAAGGGCATGCTGCGCGATCCCCGCTGCACTTCCCCGATTGGCGAATTCACCAAGGGCGGCTTTGAAGAAATTTTGCCCGATCCTACTGCACCCAAGGAGGTGACTCGCGTCATCGTTTGTACGGGGAAGGTCTATTACGACCTCGACGACTACCGCAAGGCGAACAAGTTCAACCACACCGCCATCATCCGCGTGGAGCAACTCTATCCGCTCCATGAGAAAAAGCTGAAGGACGCCGTGTTGGCCGCCTACCCGAAGGTGGAAAAGATCGTCTGGTGCCAGGAAGAGCCGGAGAATATGGGCGCGTGGACCTTTATCGAACCGCGCCTGCGGAAGCTCTTCAAGCGCGAGATCGCCTTCGCCGGTCGCGAAGCTTCCGCCTGCACCGCCACGGGATCCCACGCGATCCACGATCTGGAGCAGCGCGAGCTCGTCATCCAGGCGTTTTCAGTATGAGCATCTCTCGCCTTTCTCATTTCACTTTAGGCGGTAGAAGGCTTTCAGCTTACCTCAAGGAAATAGGGTATGTACTTCAAGGTATTGCCTTGGGAGTGCTTATCATGAGTGCATTCGACTATCACGGCCACATCAGTGTACACGGGGTTATTCTTTTCTGGGCCTCCTATCTAGCTGGTGGTTATCTTGTTCGCATTTCCTCGAAGCTCTAATCCAATTCATCACTATTCCCATGATCGAAATCAAAGTACCCACTGTCGGCGAATCCATCACCTCCGGCCTGCTCGGCGTCTGGAACAAACCAGACGGTGCCTACGTCAAGGCCGGCGAGCCCATCTTTGAAATCGAAACCGATAAGGTGACCGCTGAAGTCGTCGCGGAATCGGCCGGCGTCCTCAAGCATCTCGTCAAGGCGGGCGATACCGTCCAGATCGGCCAGGTCGTGGCCAGCATCGATGAAAAGGCCGCCGCCCCGGCTGAAGCTGCGCCGAAGAAGGAAGAAGCCAATGGCACCGCGAAGGCCTCCCGCGTGGAAGCTGCCGCTCCCGTCGCTGCGGCGACACGCGGCAAGAATGCCGACGATCTTTCCCCCGCCGTTCGTTTCCAGACCGAGGAAAAAGGCATCAATCCGGCCTCCATCACGGGAACCGGCAAGGATGGCCGCATCCTCAAGGGCGATGTCCTTGCGGCTGCTGAGAAGCCTGCTTCAACTGCAGCCGCCTCGACTCCGGCACCCGCGCCCAAGCCCACCGGCGAACGGACCTCGCGCCGGAAGATGACCCCGCTACGCCAGAAGATCGCCGCACGTCTCCTCAGCGCCCAGCAGGAAACCGCGCACCTGACCACGTTCAACGAGGTCGACCTCTCCAATATCATGGCGCTGCGGACCAAGTTTCAGGATCGCTTCGTCAAGAAGCATGAGGTCAAACTCGGCTTCATGTCGTTCTTCGTCAAAGCCGTGGTTCATGCGCTAAAGGTCGTCCCCGCGATCAACACGCGCCTCGATGGCGAGGAGATCGTCCAGAATCACTTCTACGACATCGGCTGCGCCATCTCGACCGACAAGGGCCTCCTGGTTCCCGTCCTGCGCGATGCGGACCAACTCTCCTTCGCCGCCGTGGAAAAAGCCATTGGCGCCTACGCCAAGAAAGCCCGCGACGGCAAGATCGCCCTCGCCGATCTGGAGGGTGGCGTCTTTACCATCACCAACGGCGGCGTCTTCGGCTCCCTTCTCTCGACTCCGATCATCAATCCTCCTCAGTGCGCGATTCTCGGCATGCATACGATCCAGGAACGGCCCGTGGCCATCTCCGGCAGGGTCGAGATTCGTCCGATGATGTATCTCGCCCTCACCTACGATCATCGACTCGTCGATGGCAAGGAGGCGGTCACCTTCCTCTCCACGATCAAGGAAGTGGTGGAGAACCCAGCCGCAGTGCTGCTGGAAGTCTAAGGAACTTTATGGGACTTGGCCGCGCTCTACTCTGTATTTTTCTCCCGCCGCTCGCCGTGCTCGATGCGGGGTGCGGCTCCATCCTCATCGTCTGCGTCCTCACGCTGGCCGGTTGGATTCCGGGAGCAATTGCCGCGGTCGTGATCTGCAATAACCGGCAGAAGAAGTAGAGTTGAGTCCACCTCAACTTAACTCAGCTGCAGGTTGGAACCTGTCCCATGGTCTGTCCCGGGATAAATGTCGGTTCAAACGTAATCGAATCGACCGTCTGCCCAGTCAAGGCGGCATGGTTCAAAATCTCCGCAGCCCGCTGACCCGCACCAAAGAAATCAAACCGGACTGTCGTCAAGGCAGGCTCAACGCAATTGAGATAAGGCCACTCATGGAAACTCACGATGCTCAGTTCCTCCGGTACTTTGAGGTTAAACTGACGCCTGGCTTGGAAACTTAACATCGAGGCAAGGCTGTCATCGAAAGCAATTACAGCCGTCGGACGCGGTTGCAGTTCCATGATAGCCTTCGTGGCCTGGTAAACACCATTTTCCTCTTCATGTGCAGAAATCTCCGGCACCTGGGTGGGGTCGACTCCCGCCGCGACCAAGGCCTCGTGCACGCCCCGCCTCTTGGTGTCATCCATTGAGGCGTCATAACCACTGAGTAAAGCGATCCGCCGGTGTCCCAACTGTAGCAATTGCTCTGTCAATTGAAAGGCGGCTCGCTTCTGGTGCATTAAAATCTCAGGGCCGGGCAAATCCGATTGTCCAAAAATCAGGTAAGGAACTTTACGATCCTTTAAAATCTCCATCTCTCCTGAGCTTATGTTCTGAGGCACCACAACAACGCCACCCAAGCTGCTGGCTTTTTCCGGCCGCCACTCTTCCGGTGACGTGCTGATAATCAGAAGGCCGGTCCGCAAAGGTGCTAGAACCGTCTGAAGTCCACGGATCAACTCAGCGATCGGCCGATGCTCCACCACCTGAGGTGACTTGATGAGCAACCCGATTTGGCGATAGACGCGTGTACTGCGACCGTGAGCAAACGTACCTTTTCCGTGACGGCGATAAATCAGGCCCCGATTTTCCAAGTCACTTAAGGCAAGGCGAACCGTAACACGGCTGATATTAAATCGCCGACAGAGCTGGTGCTCACTGGCGATAGGAAAAGCCGCAGAATTGTCGCTGGCAAGGATTTCCGCGGTTAGAATATCAACCAACCGGGAACGGGCAGTGGAGGTTCGTTTAGATGACACTTCTCTACTATTAACTCATATTTGCCAAAATCAAGCCAAAGGATTTGAACATTTTAACCTTAAGGTAATTGTAATGTATTAGACTAACTATTGGCCCGGTTCTCATGGCGTACGGGATCGTCAAATCTCGTGTAGGGCGCATGAAAAAGGATATCCAGTTTATCGGTGGGTCCGTTACGCTGCTTGGCGATATTGAGGCTGTAGGGGATGATCGGCCCGACAGGTCGATCATTGCCATCCGCGTCCTTGTCGATTTCAGGCCGGTGCAGAAGCATGACCACGTCGGCGTCCTGCTCGATCGCGCCTGATTCACGGAGATTATGGAGGGCAGGCTCCTGCTTGCCTTCCTCACTCTTACGATTGAGCTGGGCCAGGATGATGATTGGAATATTCAACTCCTTGGCGAGCGCCTTGATATTCCGGGAAATATCGGCCACCTCATTCTGACGATTGTCCTTCGCCTGGCTCGATTCCGAGCGAAGAAGCTGGAGGTAATCGATGACCAGCAGGTCGATGCCATACCGGTCCTTCATCCGACGCGCCTTGCCCCGAAGCTGGTTCACGGTCAGGAAGGAGGAGTCGTCCAGATAGAGCGGCCACTCCTTCATATCCTCGGCGATCAGTCTCAATTTTTGTAGGGAATGCTCATCAAGA
>CAIPBM010000068.1 GCA_903863295.1 uncultured Verrucomicrobiota bacterium
GCCCCCAGCTTGCGACAGAGCGCCGCCGTGGCCAGCCCGACCGGACCAAGGCCGGTAATCAGGACAGCGTCGTTTCCGCTGATGCCGATTTTTTCCAGCCCTTCATAGACGGTACCGAAACCGCAAGCTACTTGGGCGCCATCGGCGTAGGAAAGCTCGTCGGGAAGATGGACGAGATCCTTTTCCTCCGCGAGGAGATACTCGGCCATGCCGCCATCGCGCTGCCAGCCATAGGCCCGGCGATACTTCTCGCTGGTGCAGGAAATCATGTACCCGCGGCGGCAATCGTTGCAGACGCCGCAACCGGAGATATGATAGACGATCACGCGATCATTCTCGCGGAATTCACGACACCCCGGCCCGACCTTGACGATCTGCCCGGAGGGCTCGTGGCCCGCGATCACGCCCTGGTAACCTTCCGGGCCTTTGCCGAGATGCTCGTGATAGATGCAGCGGATATCCGAGCCGCAGATGGTCGAGGCTTTCATGCGAATCAGGACTTCGCCGTGCCCGGGCGCCGGGACCGGGAAACATTCAAGTTGAGTGGTGCTGTTGCCAGGGAGAATCGCGCCCTGCATCTGGTTGGGGAGAGGTAAGGTGGTCATAAAATAATCGATTTAAGCGGGGGTGATGACGCCGTTGACGTCCCAAAGATCTTCCCACGATTGGTTGTCCTTCCAGCAAAAAACCTGACCTTTGATCAGGCGGCAATTGCGGTCGAGTTTTTGAATCGCTTCCATTTCTGCGGGAGTGAGGGGATCTTCGACCACGGCGCGGAGATTAGCCAGGTAGTTGCGGCGCTTGGCGGAGAACGGGATGGGGGTCTGTCCCCGCTGTACCGCCCATTTCAGGCAGATTTCTGCTGGATGCACGTCGTGGGCCTTGGCAATGGCCAAAATCACCGGGTCTTCCGTGGGCGAGGTGTCCTCCGGGGTTCGGTCCCGCTCCGGTCGACCGGGCGAGCCGAGCGGACAATAGCCGATGGCTTCGATGCCTTGTTCCCGGACATAGTCGAAAAGCGCAGGCTGCTGGAAATGGGGATGGAGTTCCATCTCGTTACAAGCGGGGCGAATCCGGGCATCGCGGAGCACCAACTCCAGCTTGGGAATCGTCATGTTCGAGGTTCCGATATGACGCACGAGGCCTTCATCCACCAACTTTTCGAGTTGGCGCCACGTTCTCATGAAGTTCTCGTGGATGTAGGGCTTGGCATTGGGATCGTGAAAATTGACGTCGCAGCCGGGCGGATGAAAATTCGGAAAGGGCCAGTGGATGAGATAAAGGTCCAGATAATCGAGCTGCAAATCCTTCAGCGATTGATGAAACGTAGGGATGACGTCCTGCTCTGCATGTTTGTTATTCCATAACTTGGAAGTGATCCAGAGTTCCTCCCTTTTGATGCCATCCCCGATGAGCTTTTTGAAGGAGGGCCCAATCAGGTGCTCATTGGAATAAACGGCGGCGCAATCGAAATGCCGGTAGCCGAGGCGACCTGCGTCCAGCACGGCCTCGGCGATCGTTTCACCGCTGACGGAATCGGAACCAAAGGTGCCGAGACCGATGGCGGGCATTCTTGCGCCAGAGGCAAGCTGACGAGTGGGGACGAGGGAGGGATCAATGGGAAGGGGATCAAGGCTCATGGGAAGTTTTTAAGATGAGATGGCTGGTCTCTTGCACAAGTATGCGACGTCCGCTTTATCGAACAATGGCCGCATCTGACCCCTCCATGGATATTTTTGACTTTTTGCTTCAAGTTGCGCGAGTAACCTCAGCCGATGGCCAAGCCTTCCCCCCACCGACCGAACCATCCTTCCTTCATCGCCGGGCAAGTTCGGGAATACCGCTATTTCTTTCTCGACCTGGTACCTTCGCGGAAGCCTGACCTGAAGGTGGCTTGTGGAGGATGGGAGCGCTGTGCACCCGACTATCGGATTGAGAGAGCCGACTTTGCTTTCTATGGCCTGGAGTATGTGGCGCGCGGAAAGGGGACGCTAATTCTCAATGGCGTGGAGAACAATCTGGTCCCTGGTTCGATCTTCGCCTACCGGCCTTTTACTTCCCACAGCATACGGACGATCCCGGACGATCCCTTGGTTAAATATTTTGTCGATTTCTCAGGGGGCGAGGCCCGGCGAATCATCAGTCCCAAAGTCTTGGGAAAGGATGGGCTCGCTTTTCTTCACCATGCCCAATCCCCCCATGATCTTTATGAGCAGATGCTGGAAACCGGGCACAAGGGAGGCCGGCTCGCGCCCCGCATTTGTGCGCTTCTGCTGGAATTGCTTTCCCTCCGGATTGAAGAAAGCGCCCATGCCCCGGCGGAAGAACATGATCGCGCCCGCCAGACCTTTGAGAGGTGCCGGAGCGAACTTCAATCCCACTTTCGTACGATTCAATCGGTCGCGGAACTCGCCCAACGAAATCACGTTGATCCCGCTTATCTATCACGCCTCTTTGATCGATTTGCCGGGGAAAGCCCTCATGAGATGCTCACCCGCCTGAAGGTGAACCAGGCGGCGGCACATCTTATTGGCGGGCGTTACCTGGTGAAGGAAGTGGCAGCTCAAGTCGGCTATGCCGATCCCTACCATTTTTCACGGGTCTTCAAAAATCATCACGGCGTCTCACCGGCGAACTTTCAGCATGCGCGCCGCCATCAGGTTAAGGTTTAGCTCTCGATGGCAGCTTCTCCGGATGATCACTGGATCTGCGCTATGCTGACGTCCGAGAGGGAGCCGATGAAGGCCCGGTTGTTGGGACCTCCAATCCCAAAAGAAATCGGGGCCTCAGTCACCCGCAAACATTGGTTATCCGGAATGGTTCCTGACTTGGCATTACCATCGATTTTATATGCGATAGCTTGTCCGTTCACGCAGGCCTCAACGGTGAACCACTTGTCAGTATCTACCGGCTGGGTGATTTCAATGGGTGTGCTCACGACAGAGGTGTCTGCCGTCTTGGGGTAGACGATCAAACTCAACAACTTGCTTTTTGGAGAATAGCGAATTTCCATCCCGCCAAAATAGTAGAAGAGGGTCTCATCACTCGTGGTGGCAGTTGATGAAATTTTGGCCGACATTTTCAGGCAAATTTTATCGGTGAGCCCGAGCTTCAACTGGGAGTGGACAGAATCGGTTTGCGTGCCATCGAAGACCAAGGCTTTCCCATTGGGTGCCGTTGTATCGTCGACGACCGTGGCTCCATTGACGAGGGTCAGGTCATACGAGCCCGCGTGATCGGAAATAACCATGGTTCCTTTTTCGCCGTGTTTAACCAGCTCGAAATTCCAATGGGCGACATCGACCTTTGAAGAATCATCGGCAAAGAGTGGAGTCAGGCACAAGCTGAGGCCGACCAGTAGGATGTAGTTTTTCATAAGCATATTTTAATAACTTATTTTTCTTATCTGATTTACAGTCTCTCTAGCTGAGTTTGACGAGCCTGAGGCTAAAGCTTCTAACGCAACTTATTGCCTTTAATTTAAAAATAATGGCACATAAACCAAAAAATGTCAAATCGTGTTGCGCTTAACTGCCATTGCGATTATAAGCATTTGATGCAACGCGGTCAAAAACAGGGGAAATGGATGCAGGCAACTTTTCTTTCACGTCTGCGAGGACTAGCCGCTCTGGCTCTAACATCGCTCCTCTTCAACCTTGGCTCTGTCCAAGCTGAGGACCCAAGTGTACCGGAAACGCTCCATTCCCCTGTTAACCAGGTTTTTCAATTCTCCCAAAGCGGCGAATGCACAGCGTGGGCCGATGGCTCCAAAACAACCGCGACGGCTTATCTGTGGATTCCGGAGAATTGCCAAAAGCTGCGCGGGCTCTTGATCCTTTGCGCGAATGTCCCCGAGCACATGCTCGTCGGGCATCCGGCGATCCGGGCGGTTTGTGCGGCCAATGACCTGGGTATCGTCTGGTGTGCGCGAACCTTCTTTAATTTCAAGGCTAAGAGCGAGGGCAAAACGGATGTCGCTTTTCTCCAGCAACTCCTCGATGGATTGGCCAAGACGTCGGGTTACCCGGAGGTCGCGACCGTCCCGTGGTTGCCCATGGGCGAATCGGGACATCTCCTGATGGTGGATGCCTTGGTCGAGAACGCTCCCGAGCGATGCATCGCAGGCATCTGGATCAAGAATTGTCATCTTCCCCCGAAAAATCGCGACGTCCCGGCCTTCGTTGCTTACGGATGCGCGCAGGAATGGAGTCAGGACAAGACCGACTACCGGACCCAGTGGAAGTCGATTGATACCAACTACGCTGGAATCCTGACGCAGCGCGAAAAAAATCCTGACTGGCCCCTGAGCTTCGTCATTGATGGGACGAGCGGTCATTTCGACTGCTCAGAACGACTGACCCAGCTTTTTGCCCGCTACATTGACCTGGTGACCAAGGCCCGTCTTCCCGAAGACGGTGGTACGACCCTGAAAAAAATTGATCTCACCAAGGGTTACCTGGCCGATCTGCCTATTCCCGGTCACGAAAATCACCCGGCGACGGCCTACGCGGATGCTCCTGAGAATGGACGGGGACTTCCCTGGTTTTTCGACAAGGCGTTTGCCGAGGAAGCCCAGTCAATCGCCTCGATCAATTGGAAGGCCGATTCGCAACTCCCCGCGTTCACGGATGCCAAGGGAAATGCCTTTCCTTACACCTTTAACGGAATCACCATGATGGCACTCGACAAGAAGCCGGATCCCCTGGCCGATGGAACGATTCCGCCCATGTTGGAAACCGAGGCGGACGGAATCACCTTCACCGTCCAGGGAAAGATGCTGGATAAGCTTCCGGCCAACTTCGTCGGCGCGGGTGAGCCGCTGGCGCAGGCACCGGGCGCCCCGACCGCGGAATGGCTCTGTGGCTGTGTTGAGCCGCTGGGCAACGGCAAGTTCCGCATCGCCCTTGACCGCACCTGGCCCTCGCCCATTTATGTCGCGCTGCGTCACCCGGGCACCGATACCATCCGGGCGGTGGTTCAGCCGGGACAAATTACCCGCGACGGAAATACGGAGGGAACGCCGCAGAAGATCACCTTTGAAAAAATTGATGATGTCAAAGCCGGAACCGAATCGATTCCGCTGAAAGCTACCTCCGATTCCGGCTTACCCGTGAGCTTTTTCGTCGAAACCGGGCCCGCGATCATTCAGGACGGCAAACTCGTTTTCACGAAGATTCCTCCCCGGAGCCAATTTCCGGTCGCGGTTACAGTCGGAGCCTGGCAATGGGGCCGTCACGTCGAGCCCAAGATCAAGCGGGCCGACATCGTGAAGCAAACCTTCCAAATCACCGGGCCTTCGTGAGCAGGGAAAGAACGACGCGAATGTCGTTCGAATAAAAATCAGTCATCCTGATCCTTCGACAGGCTCAGGATGACAGAAGGAAGATATCGTGATTGCGCTGCGGTTTGGAGTGGAGAGGAAAGCCGTCCTTTAGTTGCGATCCTCAACCTTGTAACTGTTACCCCCCGTGCTCGTGTGGGTACTGAAGCGGTCAATCTCCTCATTGGTGGGGAGCACTTTGCGATATTCATCGACGTAGAGACCAATCTTGTCCACCGGGATGGGCTTGAAATGAGGCAGATCCTTGAGGAGCTGCGCATCAGGCTTCAGATGGAAATCGAGATGCGCGATATCGACAAAGCCAGGATTGTCCGTGTAGGCCACATTGGTTCCTGGGGTGAGGGGATCGTTCGATTTCTGGGTTTTCCCATCCGCAATTGACGTCCACTGCCAGGGGGTGTCGCAAGAGATGGCGACATTGTTGTCGATGGTGGAAGGAGGTTGGGCAGGGACGAAGAACGCATAGCCCGTCTTGCATTGGACGATGACATTGTTGGTGCAGTCGAGGGGCTGAACGCTGGCGGGATCGGCGTCGTACTTGGGATCGATCTGCAGGCCGATCTTGTAAAGCATGCCGGTACCGCGGGACGATTTTTCCTCCGTGTGGAGGTAGACAATGTTGCTGTAGACATGCATGTCGCGATGGTCTTCATCGAAATAAATGCCGTCGCCATTGGCGCTGCTGTGGACGAGATTGTAGCGGATGGTGTCATTGCCCATGCGGTCGAAACGATCATAGGAATAGAAAGCGCCAAGATCGTTTGAAACGAGGCAGTAACGGAAGACTTCGTTGTATTCCATGACGTTGTCCCAGCACGAGTAAAGAATCCCTCCATGCGGGGTATCATGGATCAGATTATGGGCGACCAGCATGCCCACCGCCGTGTGATGTCCACCACCACCACCGCCGGAGAAACCGCAATTCACAGCGGGGGCGTAGACTTTCTCGATTTCCGCGAAATGATGGATGTGATTGTTCAACACCTGGTGGCCAGCGGGCACGCGCGGGTTGCTGGTTTCATCACCGCCGGAGAGCCAGACTCCGCCCGCGCCGAGATGATAGAGATCGCAACTGAGCACGGTGTGGTGATCGCCGCCCGCAACGCGGACCGCGTATTTGTCGACATTGCGGACGACGCATCCTGCCACCAAGTCATGATCGCCGCCTTCAATGGAAATGCCATCGCCGAGACCAAACTCGATGGTGAGATTACGGATGACGAGATTCGAGGCGTTCTTCAACTCGATGGCTGCTTCATTGGAATCGCCGAGAAAAATCTGCGCCTGATCGAGCGGAGAGGGAGGGTAGAGATAGATCTTCTGGTCGACGTAATCGATGCACCACTCGCCCGGTTGACTGACCGCTTCCAGCAGATTTTGGAGCCAATACCTTTCCTTGCCGTCACCTTGAGGACGGTGATATTTATTGCCGATACCACTGGGCACTCCCTTGGCAAAGGTCACGGTATGTGCGGTCGTGTCGATGGTCTTGACCCGGAGACATTCGTTCTCCCAAACCACCCGCCAGTATCCTTTCAGCCAGACCCCGCGATCCACATCCTTGGCCCAGGTCTCGAACGAAGGATAATCCTCCTCCCGATATTCAAAAACGCCGGGGGTGCCATGGCCATCGCCATTGACCAGCACGCTTTTCATCGTCATCTCGTCATGGTCCGGATAACGGGCCAGCGGCTGACGTTTGCCATTGATGTAGAGATCAGGCAGGCCACCGCTGTCGTTGTAAAGATCAGGCGGGGGCTGATTGTGCTGGAGACCAATGGCCTTGAAATCGAGCGCGACGATTTTACCGCGGGCCGCTTCCGGCATGCGTGCGAGCGTGGCGGGATCGGTGACGGGGTGAAAATCGGATGCGCTGAGGAGGCGGGCATTGATCAGGCGCGCGGTTTCTCCCTCCACGCCACGATAAATGACCGGTGCCTTGTCGGAACCGGAGTCGAGCTCAGAAAGCGCCAACCGCTGGGACAAAACGTAATCGCCTCCGCCGATCCAGACCGTAACCGGTTCATCCGGCTTTTGTTGCCGGAGGGCACGGGCGGCGTCCCGGGCTTGTTCCAACTTCGCAAATGGCGAATCGTGGCTTCCGGTTCCGGTCGCACTTCCCTGGGGCGAAACATAGATTTCCGCCGCGCGGTTGGGGGTTGGAAAGCAGAGAAGAAAAATGAAGGGTGTGACGGCGGTGATGAGGAATTTGGATTTTAGCATGACGATTGTATGGGTAAATGGATTCCCTGCTTGAGAAAGTCTCCCGCTACGGTTGTGGGGGACCAGCGTAAGCGATGTAATTGCAGAGAAGTTTGCGCGCCACATCGGCCGGCCCGCTCGGATCGTCCAGGTGAGAACAGATGTCGAGCGTCGAAACGATAATCTTGCCCTTTCCGCTCGGGATGATGCCCACGGCGGTGCCCAGACTCATGGGAAAGGATTGCCAGCAGCCGGCGACAAGCTGCTCGCCTTCGAGCTTCAGTCCATAATGATCAGGCCCGTACGAGATGACCGACTGATAGGGCCAGTTGAGCGCGACGTTGGTGGGCAAATCCCGGAATAGAGGATGCCGAATGGCGAAGTACTGACCACCCAGCCAGCTTGAACCTAATTTAAACGTTCCGTTGTAGCTGACCTTGGTATTGCTTTTCACCAAGTCCATCCAGGCATCCGTCCGGTCGGCCAGGATGATGGTCGTTCCGTCTTTCTTCGCCCGGGCAATCAACGCGGCCGGGTCTTCCTTCTTGATCGCCGGAACAATCCAGTTCAGCGCCACGCTGCCCTTGCCGGCGACCGGAACATAATCAAGCGTCAAGGAGACTGCCACACCCTCCGTCAGGTTGACTGGCTGGTTATGGATTTCCTTGCCATCGATGGTCAGAACCGCCTTGCCGCGGGTGGTTGGTACGGAGAAGGTGTAGGCACCCGTGCGGGGCGGGACAAGTTTGCCATCCCAGCGGACGCAAAAGTCGGATCCTGCGGAGACCGCCGGATCAGGGCTGGCCCCTTCGGCCCAGGAAAGATCGACATGCGGATCCATCCGGTCGGAGAGCTTGTGACTAAAATCTTTTCCGCTGTAGAAAGAGACCGTCAAACCGGGACTTGCTCCTTCGGGGGTTTGCAAGACCTCGGGCGGCACGGCCACGGGTTCATCGTTGATTGCACGGGCGACGATAATCCAATCGAGCGGCCCCAGGTCACCCGTATAATCGGGAACATCAAGTCCCATCTGGGATTTCAGGAAATCATGCACCTTCGTGCCCACTTCATAGATGGCTCCATTGCCTTTCAACGGGGTGTCTTTCCAATCGACCACGAGAATCTGGTCATGTCCGCTCGCGAGAACCTTGCCGGAAGCATCGACGAGTTCTGCGTTCAAAGTCCACAGCCCAACATCCTGCGTGGTGGGTATTCGCACCGCTTCGCTCAGTAACTGCCCGTAGGTATCCCCTCCGGCTACATTCACTTGAAGAACCTGATGGAAGGCTTCCTTTCCATCCGCGGTTAACGCCGATATTTTGAGCGTCAACGGTCCGTTCACATTCTTCTCATTGATCAGGTAGTAATCGACCGTCGCTTCGGAGCCGCTCGTAACGACCTGATTGCGGCTTTTTACGGCAACGTATAGAGGCTGGTTGTAGTAGGCCAGAATGGCGGGATCACTTTTCGGATGGCGGAAACAATCAACGACACCGGAATGATTTTCATAGGGTTCAGCCTCCCAGCCATTGATGGCGTAACCGTCATTGAGATTACAAACCCGGGTGTCTTCGATCTTGCGCCCCTGGTGTTCCAACGAGACCGCTCCCAGCGCGAGGCAAAACTTATCGACCGTGGGGAAAGCTGAATGCAATTTCTTGCGGGCCAGGTAATCGTCAAACTGATGATACCAGTCGAGATAGATTTCACCGTCCCATCCGGGATGAGGTAGAGCCTCGACTTCCTTCTTGATCAAGGCCAGACGCGGAGGCGAACTGATGGCCCCCTCTTCTCCCCAGTAGACGATCTCCTTCGCATTGGTCGTGTAGCCGTAGTGGTTGGTGGGATTGGTGTAAAATTCCTGTCTCCAGCACTCGGGGCCGCTGGCCCGGTGAAAATCAAACCAACCGCTCAGGTGGGGTTGGTCATCAAAAGGCATCATGTTCAGTTTGACGGGTTCTTCCACTCCGGCTGGTTTACGCGACCAGGCGGAGGTCAGGACAATCACGCGACTTGGATCGAGCTGATGCGCGGCGATCATGTCGGCCTTGAAGGTCGCGTAGAGCGGTTCGTTCTGGTCGGCTTTGTACTTGGTCCACTGCTCATTGATCATGTTGTAGATCACGAGGCTGGGATGACTTCGATCCCGCTTCACCATGCGGAGCAATTTTTCGCGGACCAGGAGCTCACTGAAGGGATCGGCGCTGCCATCGACATAGCAGCCGGGTTCCTCAAAGTAGAGCAGTCCCATTTGGTCGGCCTTGTCCAGAACCAGGGTCTGGCCGATGGCACGGTGGAAGTTGAGCATGTTCATGCCGTAAGCCTTGGCATCGGCGATTTGTCTGGTGGCCAGTGCAGGGGTTGGAATCAGGCCCGTGGTGCTCCACAAACCCCAACTGATCGCTGTCCGCAAAACGATCCGCTTTCCATTGAGACGGAAGATCGCGTTTTCCCCAATTCCTTCCGGTGAGAACCAGCGAAAGCCGAAGGTTTGTTCCTGGGAATCGATGATCTTTCCCTTGTCTTGCAAGCTGACCCGGCAGCCATAAACGATGGGATGGTCCAGATCCCAAAGCTTGGCGGAAGGAGCGGAAAGCTTGATCGTCTGGACGCTCTCGCCGGGGGGAAGGACCACGTCCGTGAAGTCCCGCTCGATCAGCGTCGTGGCCATTTTTGACTTCTCCTTCACTTGGAGATGGAGGTTTCCGGAAACTGGTTCGGTCGCACCATTTTCGAGCGTAACTTGGACAGTTACTTCACGGGGCTGCGGACTATTTTGGACATAAACATCGCTGATGTGCGCAGAATCGAGAACCTGTAATTTGACGGCTCCGGTAATTCCACTGAAACCGCGACTCAGCGGCACTGTATATTTTCCCCAAGGCTGGACATTACAATCTTCCCACGACCACCAACCGCCGGGGCTGGTGATCCGGACGGCGAGTTGGGCGTGCTCGCCTCCTTTGAACATGCCGGTCAGGTCAACGGTAAAGGGCGTGCCCTCGACCAGGTTGTAGCCGACCAATTTTTGATTCAGATAAACTTCCGCACGATAACGCGTTGATTCAAAATTCAGATGTACCGTCTTGCCGGAAAGATTTTTAGGCAGGGTTAGCGTCCGGTACCACCAACTGACGCCGACCAGTCCGGAGCTATGCTTGTCTTCATTTTTCTCCGGACTGCGGTGAAAGAGATACTGCTCGACGGTTCCGGGAACCGCCACGGAAGTTGCGTTTTGTTTGGCAAGTTGATCCCATCCCACCGTCGGTGGGTTGTCCGGAATTTTTGATAAATCGGTGCCTGGAGCGAAGAGCTCTTCGCTCTGCCAATTCGCTTTTTTGTCCTGCCAGAGTGACCAGCCAGGCCCGGATAAATCGATTTCCTGACGATCCGCCAAAAGGGACGGAGCGCTGCCTAGCCAGCTTGCCGCGATGACAAGGAGCAACGGTGATGAATGGAAAGTTGACCAGAGGGATTTCAACATAAGATAGGGTTCAACGAAGGTTTAGCCATGCCATAGGGCTCCCAAGAGAAGGTTGTCCATCGAGCCATGACTTGTTTCCCGAAAGAAGTTCCCTCGGCATTATTTCGATTCGACCAACGTTTTTTCTCCGCGACGAATCGTGACGTGAGTGCGATGGCTGTCGTCGTTTTTAAAGAGAAATTCGTCCTTTTGATCCGGCCATTGCACAGTCGCACTTCCGCTCTCGGCGTTGTACTCAACTTTCGGAAGTGGACTACCCTGGCGATAGGGGAGGAGCAAAATCTTGAAGTCTCCGGAAACGGCCTGGGTATTGATGCTCAAGCGATCATACGGTCCCGTCACACCTTTTTTATCCGGAGGACTGATCAGCGTCTCGACGTTGAAAAGCGGCGGACCAGTTGGACTGCCCTGACTCGGAGTCAAGGCGCAAACCAGGAGGACAGGATCGCCGGGTTGTGGCGACAAGGCGGGCTTGTTGAGCGACGCATCCGGCTTGGCGGTGGGATCCTCTGCCTTGAATGCCAGCGCCGTCATATTCGCGGGTAGTCCGGAAACATCCGCTTTCCAAACGCCGCCATTCAACATGGCCACCCATTGGTAGAGATGGGTATTCCCATCCTTTTTCACATCATCAACAATATAACCGTAAGGGTGAGACCCCCGCACAATGCCCGCCGTGCGGAAGACATGCTCCATCGGATTAAACGGCGCGCGGCTGGTGGCGATGTAATTCGAGACGTTGTAATTGGCCCACCATTCCCGGAGTTTGTAGCGGGCGGTTCCGGCAAATATTTTCAGGATATCGGGCGAAGGATCAAGCTCCCAACCCAGGCTTGCATTTCGTTCATCCCAGGTTGGTTGGGGCTGAGTCAGCCACATGTAGCTGTAGGCATAGGTCATGTCGGACGTGCCTGCACTTGCACCGGAACCGAAGCTCGCGCCAAGATATTTGGCGGGCGCGTTCCAGCCCAGGGTGACGCCTTGGGCCGGTTCTGCCTCGGAATGGCCATCGACCTGAACAAGATTGTAGTAATTACCGCCATATTGTTGGGGAAAAGGCGACTGCGTGAACCAATCGACGCCCAGCGCAGAGAAGTGAAACATCCCCGCATCGGCGTGATGGTGTCCCGCGCCGAGATAATGATCGGGACGTACCAACAGGTTCATCCAGACCGCGTCGGTGGATCGATCACTGTAACTCGAAAAGACACCGTGGACCGGATCCGAGAAATCGAGTGGCAAATCCAAATCAGCCCGGGTGGTGGGAACGAAGTCGGTGTCATAGAGCACCCCGTGGACAAAGCCGGGATAAGTCATGCTCGGCAGACGAAGCCGCGGAATGGTCGAGACGGTTTTCTTGAAGGTGTCGGCATCAAAACCGTCGATGACCCACTCCCGCATCCCCTCGTCCTTGAGTCCGCCGAATAGCTTCGCCCGGCCCAACAAATAATCGGCCTCGCGTTCCTTCGGGAAGAAGGCCTTCAACTCGTCCGTTAATTGGAAGGAGAGAGGCTGGCGGCTGTAAGGCACGTACTGAGTGCCGCTGTTGACTGTGACCATGCCACTGGGGGAGGTCATCTGAATCTGCCCGGTCAGCAGCTTGCGCCAATGAGGGTGGCCAAAATAATTCTCACCGCGGCGCGCGGAGGCAATCATCGAGATGGTGATGAATTGAAAACTGGCTGGCGTCTTGCCGTTACTTTCATAAACGACGCCGGAATCATCAATCCCCCAGTCGCAGAAGGAGCGGACAGTCTCCACGCCGGATTCATGTACCTCAGGATCGAAACCTTCCAGACCTTCGATTTCTTCATTGGCGATGAAATGGGGTAAATCCCAGCCCACCCAGTTCACGTCACGAAAACGAACCGGCGCATCCTGGCCGTAGGAACGGCGACCATAACAGGCCTTCGCGATGATACGGCGCATGGCATCCTTTTCCTCCGGGGTCATCCACTTGCCGGAGAAATCGAGCGAGAGCCCCAGGTTCATATGGGCGATGACACCCTGCACCGTGCGCCAGTGCGTGACGGCTCCGTTGCCGTTCATCGGAATGACGGTTCCATCCTTGAGCGTAAGGGAACTGCCGAATTCGGAATCGCTAATGGCATTAATTTCATCCAACAGCGGTTCGCGGAATTTGTAGTACGTTGCGATAGCGGCGGCGGCCTTGCGTCCATGTTCGTCGTCGTTGGTCAGCAGGCAGTAAAGGGCCATCGCCGTAAGGCACTCCGGAATGTAGGCAATGTGGCTGTTGTGAATGCCGGGCTTCTGGCCCTTGAAGGTATGGGCGTAAGCCGTGGGAGAGGTTCCGGCGGGCGAGTCGAGTTCCAGACCGCTGGTATCGCCCTTGGCCAGTTTTTCGAAAATCTGGCCATCACTGGTGGTGGGATCCCACCAGCTCTTCTTCAGGAGATACTCCATTTCGATCAGCGACATTTGTCCAAGTTTTGAGCTCTTCATCCGCTCCGCCAGCATCGGGACGTCATCTGGACTAAAGAGGAGCCGGGGATAAACGCCGGGTGGGGGAACTTTAGAACCCAGGAGCTTGGCGTTGAAGCCGGTCAGATCGTAGGAGGACTTGGGGGCGGTCGGCCAGACGGTGGTGGGCCCATTGAGGATGGCCCACTGCTCCGGAGTGACTTTGACGTGATCGGTCATCTTTCCCTGCCGGGCGAGCGTCGGAATATATTTCGTGGCGAGATCGGGATCGGCAAATTTTTCGGGCGTATCGAAGAGAGTGACGACGCTGTCCTCCAGCACCGATTCATTCGCGGCAAAGAAAATATCGTCCTTACCGATCAGGAGCAGGCCACGGACATCCTGATAAACCTTGAGTCCCTTGGCCTTGGCCAGTGCGGCAAGATCAACCATGGCTCCCTCTTTGTGTGGAAGCCCGAGGGTGTAGACCCATTTGTCAGCCAGGTAATCGGGCGCCGCAGGCGGAGAGATTTTGTCCAAGTCGAGAACCCCGGCAAAGGACGCCGGGACCAGAATCTTCCCGTCATGGAGCTCCGCTTCGCCGCCCCGGAGATTAGCCTCATCCAGGCGCACTTTGTAACCTTGGACATAGGCATAGCGGCTACCGGCAAAAACGGCGATTTCTCCATTGATTTTCGCCAGCGCGGTTGAACGGGCCGAGCGTGTGTAGGGCAGACCTTGGTCTTGAGGCGGGGCAGGAAGCAGTACCGGGGTGGGAGCCGTTGGAGGGGGAGTGGGTACTGCCGCCAAAAGGTAGGTCGAACTGACGCCCAGAGAAAAGAGCATGAACTTAGTGAAGGAAAGGAAACGAGGAAAGGCACTCATGGTGTCCCCAATTAGATCAATACTTTTTTCAAAAGTTGCAAACTATAATGAAATAATATAAGTTTGATTCACAATTTAAGCTGACTCGAACGACTGTGGGCTCGGTTGGCTGCACACGCTCAAGCTTTTCTCGGAATCCCACTCTGATCAATCGTTCATGAATTCTTTGGCTATTCCGAAACTAATCAAAATAGTTTGCAAAAAGAATTCAGATAAGGTGACTATAAGCGATAAATCTGATTGAGGTAATTCCGACTTAAACCACAGCCGCTTACCTCTTTTTGCGCCGCAACCTGGAAAGTAAAGCGGCGATGCAATTCCCTCACGTATCTTCGAATGAAAACCTATCTCGATCTTTTCCGCGGGGCCAACGGCCGGAACTACGCGATCACCTTTGCGCTGGTCAGCACCCTCTTTTTTCTGTGGGGATTCTGCAACGGCATGATCGATGTGCTCAACAAGCACTTCCAAAATTCCCTCAGCATCAGCAAGTTTGAATCGGGCTTTGTTCAATTCGCCAACTTCATCGGCTATTTCGTCATGGCCATTCCCTCCGGCTTGCTGGCCAAGCGCTTCGGCTACAAGGGCGGAATTCTGATTGGCCTAACACTTATCGCCACGGGAGCCTTCTGGTTTATCCCCGCGACTTGGATCGGCACCTTCACGGGCTTTCTCACCGGTCTCTTCATTCTTGCCGCCGGGCTCGCTGTTTTGGAAACCATCGCCAATCCCTACACCACCGTCCTCGGCCCACCGGAAATGGGGGCGACGCGCATCAATCTCGCCCAGTCGTGCAATGCCCTCGGGACCTTCTTCGGCCCGTGGGTCGCCGGGGCCTTCGTTCTTTCCTCCACGGGCGAAGCCAATAAAAGCAACAGCACCCTCTACATTCCCTACCTCTTCATTGCCGCATTGGTCGTTGTCCTCATCGTCCTCTTTGTTCTCTCCGATCTGCCCGACATCCGGGCCGAGGAAGAAACGGAGGTCGAGGCTTCCGGGACGGCCAGCGTGGCCAAGCCATTGATCAGCCGCTGGCATTTCACCCTCGCTGTCGGCGCCCAGTTTTTCTACGTCGCCGCCCAGGTTGGGGTATGGGCTTACTTCATCAATTATCTGCGCAGTCCCGATATGCCCGGAGTGCCCGAGTGGTTGAGCAAGGCGCTGCCCTCCGGTTGGACATTTCTCGATCCCTCGGGAATTTATCACGTTACCGATCTCGGCGCCTCGCGCGCTTTTGGTGGAGGCATCCTCTGCTTCCTGGCCGGACGCATCACCGGCAGCATGATTCTCCGGGTGTGCAGCGCCCACCTGACCTTGGCGGTCTTTGGACTGATCAACACCATCCTCATGCTCGTCATCATCGTTCATGTCGGCTGGCTCTCAGTCACGGCGTTGTTTTTAAGCAATTTCTTCATGTCGATCATGTACCCGACCATCTTCGCCCTCGGCATCCGTGGTCTCGGTGACGACACCAAGCTCGGTTCCTCGCTTATCGTCATGGCAATCGTTGGCGGTGCCATCATGCCGCTCCTCATGGGCTGGCTCGCTGATGTCTTTTCCATGCGCATGGCCTTTGGCATGCCCCTGCTCTGCTTCGCCTATGTCATGCTCTACGCCGCCTTCTGGCCCCAACTCGAGAAGATTGATTCAGGTCATGTCGTGAAAGACTAGCGGATCAGTTAACGACAGGCCCGTGCCTGACGCCCTCATGCAACTCCGTCGTATTTTCACCTGTTTGCTGGGCGTGGTCATAAGCGGCAATCTTCTTGGTGCTCAAGATTCCGACCGGATCATCGACACGCGCGGCCCGGTCCAGAATGTGGGAATGACCGTCCAGGTCGACCACGAAGGCGTTCAGGCTCCTGGCTATGTTGGGTCCAAGCCGGAAGCGAAACAGGCGTGGATGGCGCAGTGGATTGGCTGTTCGGCTCCTGCCGTTCCGGATTCAAATGCTGTTTGTCTTCGTAAGGAACTGACTTTGACTCAGCAGCCCAAAAAAGTGACGGCTTGGATCAATTCGGACACCTATCTGCTCTACGTGAATGGTCATCTGGTCGCCCGTGGACCGGCGGATGCGGGACACGATTTCCAAGGTGTTTCCAGCGGCCACCGCTTTTACGACTGCCGCGATTTTACTCCTTTCTTTCATGCGGGTCAGAATGTGGTCGCCGTCGAATTGACCGGTGGCGGTGGCTTTCAATTCGAGGCACGGGTTGACTATCCCGACGGTTCCTCGCAGATCCTCCAGACCGATGAAACCTGGAAGGGCATCCCGTCTCCCTATCTCAAGATGTCTGCGATTCCCGCGGAAGACGAGAAGGTGGCGGGCAAGGGCCAGCGCCCACTCTTTGAGGCGACGGCAGAGCCGATCGGATGGATGCTGACCGGCTTTGATGATTCGAGCTGGCCCGCCTGCAAGGCGGGAACGCCCCCGGCCGGGACGCTGGTCTTGAACGAACTACCGCCGTTGATGGAAGTCCGTTATCCCTACTTTGAGATTTCGCGCGTCATGGGGGATGTCACCATACCCGCTCATCCGTTTCAGGAAGGTCAACCCATCGTGGTGACGGGCAACGGCAGCTTTGCCGTTCACTTTGATAAAATCATGTCGGGGCGTTGTGGCATCAAGGTAAGAGGCTGCCAGGGAGCGGTTATCTACCTAGCCTCAAACGAGACCAATACTCCCGGCGGCAGGGTCTACCAACTCCACCTGCGCGATGGCTGGCAATACTTTGAGAGTCGAGATTACTACGCGCTGGGCACGGTCAATGTGACAGTCAAAAATGCCGCGAAGCCGGTCGAGATCATGGACGTCAGTGCCGATTTCCTCTCCCAACCGGTCGAGTATACCGGCTCATTCACCTGCAGCGATGAAGCGCTCAACACGCTCTGGAAAAGTGGCCGCTGGTCGACCCAGATCTGCATGATCACGCATCACCTCGACTCTCCCCAACACCAGGAGCCGATCAGCGATTA
Source organism: uncultured Verrucomicrobiota bacterium (assembly GCA_903863295.1). Lineage (GTDB taxonomy): Bacteria > Verrucomicrobiota > Verrucomicrobiia > Methylacidiphilales > UBA1321 > JABDGH01. Next base: position 17,310 of record CAIPBM010000068.1, read on the forward strand.
CGGCGATTACCTGATTGAGGATTTGGTCAATTTCAACACCATGGGAAACCCTGCGCTGGCCCGGCAGGATTTGCGCAAATGGGCCTGGGTGATGGAAAACGCCAGGTATCGCACCTTCCACACCAGTTACATTTTCTATTGGCTGCAAGCCCTTCTGAACTATTACGACTATACCGGGGACAAAAGTCTGGTTCAGGAACTGGCTCCCAACGTTCACGCGGTCATCGACCAATTTTCAAGTTACCTGGGACAAAATGGCCTGATTTCCGAGGCTCCCAACTACATGTTCATGGATTGGGTGACTGTCCATGATCACCGGGATCCCGCGATCAAGTTCGCCTGTCATCATCCCCCTGCCGTGATTGGACAGGGCTACATGACTGCGCTTTTTTATCGCGCACTGGGCGATGCCATTCGTGTCTCTCGACTGACGAATGATTCAACTGATGTGGAAAAATATGAGAAACTTCGTCAGCAGGTGGCTGATGCCTACCAACGGGAATTATGGAACCCGGAGCAAGGCGAGTATCGCGACGGCAAGCCCTTTGCCACCTCCGTCCCGCCGAACAAATGGTTGCCCGCCGATGTGGCGATGGAGAGCTTCAGCGTCCAGAATAACGCCATCGCCGTCCTGCACGATCTCGCCCCCGCGGACAAGCGGGGCGCCATCCTTGAAACCGCGCTCCAGGATAAAAACGGGGAGGTGACGCCCTACTACATGCATTTTGTTTTTGATGCCCTCGCCCATGCCGGACTTTTCGACCGATATGGCGTGCCCAAAATGCACGAGTACCAAGTTGTGCCCGAAACCCAGACCGTGCGTGAAATGGGGATCGGCAAAGGTGATTTCAGCCACGGTTGGATCGCTTCACCCACCTACCAAATGTCGAGCAAGATCCTGGGCATTGTGCCCACGTCCTCCCGCTTCGATACCTTCGCCATCCATCCGACTCTTTGCCAACTCGACTACGCCCGGGGCGCGGTACCGAGTCCCCACGGTTTGATCGAAGTCGACTGGCAGCGCAAGCAGAACCAACTCACCCTCAAGGTCACCATTCCTCCGGGCACACGTGCGGACGTGGCCTTGCCGATCGGCTCTGCTCCAGAGGCCGTGGTGACCTCCGCTGGAAAAACGTTATGGGAAAAAGCGAAGCCTAGTGAGGCATTTCCCGGTCTGTCGAAAATCAGTCGAGGCGCGTCAACCATCGACATGGAGCTGGAGCCCGGCCGCTACGAGTTTGTTGTGAGCAACCTGTTATCGGTCAAGGCCTGATCGATTAAAGCGGAGGGAAGAGCTCGAAGTCGCCGATCCGCATGGCGGGTTTGTCTGCGGTAATGGTCAAGCGCACCACTTGGCCGGTGACGGGCGGGAACGTGCGAACAAACTCGGTACCCTTTGGATTGTCCTCGCTGTAGACCGTCTTCCATTCATTGCCGACCTGAACTTCCAGAACCGCCTTGGCGACGGTCGTGTAGGGCGTGCTGTAGCGCAGAACGCTGAAGGTCTCGGGTTTGCCCATATCGACCTGAAGACTCCCCGACGCACTGGGAATTCTCCAGGCGGATGCTGAGTCGTCATCAACCGCATGAGAGGCATCCTTCTGGTCTTCAGAGGCGACAACCGGTTTGTCCAGGAGAAGGGAATGGTAGGGCGTGATCTGTCCTGCAACCTTCAAGGCAATGACGCTGGCCGTCGCATCGGGGGCTTTGGCGGGAAGATCAATGATGGTTTTACCATTGATCAAGTGGGTTTTTAAGAGCTTGCCCGGATCGGCCAGCAAGTGGGCGTCGGTCACTGGTGTGGATATCGGCACCGGTAGCTTGCCGTCGGTGGGCCACGCTAAAACGATGAGGTAGAGGTGATCGCCTTTGCGGGTACAAGTTCCCCAGGGCAGATAAGTGAAGGGCCCCGCTTCGCTGCCATAGATCGCCTCGCCATTGGTCTTCAGCCAGGCACCGACTTCCCGGAGGCACTCGGCTGAGTCGGGTGGAATGATGCCTTCGCGGGTGGGGCCCACGTTGAGCAAGACGTTACCGCCTTTGCCCCAGGCATCGGTCAATTGCCCGAGCAGGTCCGCGAGCGTCCGCGCGGGTGCTGACGTATAACCCCAACTGCCGTTCGTGCGGGTGCATAACTCCCAATCGCCCTTGGGCGCTAGCAACGGAACCCGTCCCTCGGCCGTTTGGAAATCCCCGGGAAAATGCTGCAGGCGCGGATCGATGATGATATTGGGCTGAAGCGCCAGAACCGGCTCATAACGCGCCGCCCGTTCCTCTGAACCGACGTTGGAGCCATCGGTATCGAACCACATCACCGCAATCGGGCCGTAGTTGGTGAGGAGCTCACGAACCTGGGGAATCGAGACATTATTGATGTAATCGTCCAGGCTCCCTTCTTGCGCGGGATCCCATTTGGGGCAACCGGCCCCGCCACCGGGATGACCCCAGTCCGCGATGACCGAGTAGTAGGTGCCCAGCTTGAGGTCGTGCCGGGGACAAGCCTCAGAAAGTTCCTTGAGCGGGTCCCGCTTAAAAGGCGTGGCATCGTAGATATTGTAGGCACTCACCTTGGAATGAAACATCGCGAAGCCATCGTGATGCTTGGTTGTGAGGATCAGATATTTCATTCCCGCGTCCTGGGCCAGGGCCGCCCATTCATCCGCGTTGAACTTGGTTGGATTGAATTCATTCGCGAGCTTGGAGTAGTCGCTGAGCGATTCTTTATGTTGGCGCATATGCCATTCGCCATCAGCGGGAATGCAGTAGAGTCCCCAGTGAATGAACATGCCAAACTTGGCCTCGCGCCACCACGCCATGCGCGCATCGTGCTGGGCCGGAGTCTCGGCTGTCCGCGGGACTGTGTCCGGGGAAATGGGGGCGGATGGAGTAGTGTCCGCCGCCAGGAGGGGAGACGCACCCCAAAGCGTAACGGTGATTGCGAACAGGAGTTTTTTCATGGTGTAAGTGAGATCAGGTGTAGAACAAATGGAATCAGGGTTTGGTGGGTGCTTTCGGTTTTCCCTTCGCTTCCCACGCGGGAGTTGGTGAGAGTTCAAGTGTTGGTGCGCCGGTGATATAACCAAGGGAGGCCAGGTAACGATCAATGGTTTTCATCTGCTCGACTACGTCCGCTTCGGAAGCCGTGTATTTGACGCAGATAAAAGCGTGGCGGGCGTGTTCGATGAGAACCAGATCACAGCGGTTCCCCGCCGCTTTCATTTTGTCAGTGAAATGCGTGGCTTGTTGAGGCTCGACGATCTTGTCCTCCAGGCCCTGCATGACCAGAGTGGGAGGCAATCCCGCCTTCACCAGATAAAGAGGGGAAACTTTTTGAGCGTTGGCTTCGTCTTCTGCGGTCGGGGCGGCCAGCGATTCAGGGGAGTTCTTTTTAACGGCCTCGCCGCCGATCGCATAATGAATCCACTTCGGCCCGGTTAAATCCAGCACGCCGTTGCATAACACCATGGCATTGGGGGCAGGGCTGAACGTGAGATCATCCTGGGGATCATCGCAGCCATCGACCAGCGCAAGGCAGGCGGCGAGGTGACCTCCGGCGGAATCGCCCAATACGGCGATCCGCTGGGGATCGATCCCCAGTTCCGCTGCATGCTGGCGCAGGTAACGGATGGCCGATTTGCAGTCGGAGATGCAATCACGGAGATGTGTCGCGTCCTTGCCGAGGAGACGATAATCGAGGCTAACTCCGACCATTCCCCGGTTTGCAAAATAACGGGCCTGAGGGAAAAAACCTTGGGCATCGCCAGCGACCCAGGCGCCGCCATGAATCCAGACGGCCGCGGGGCGTTTGTCCCCCGGCTTCCAATCGGATGGAAGAAAGACGTTGAGCGAGATCGGTTCGTTGCCGACGGTTTTGTAGACGATTTTTTTAGGGGAGAGGTCATCTTTCATCAACCCGGTGAAGTCGATGGCAAGAAGAGGAGTCGTCAACAGCATAGCGCCAAGCAGGAGGAATAGTTTCATGGAGGAGGGGACTGGATTCTCGCCATCGTCCTAATTGGGTTTAGCTGACGAGGCCGGATGATTGGTTGATGCGTTGAGCAAAAAAGTTTGCTCCACAGATTCTGCCGACTGGACCAACGGAGCGATGGTACGCCCCCATTGATAGGCGACCACCGTCACTTTGACGGGGTATTTGGCGCGAGGTGGCAACGGGAGAATTTTCAAGTTGGAACCATCAATCACCGCAGGACCGCGCTCGACATAGTACTCCACAGGAAGACCCGAATCCGACGTTGCGGTGAGGGGTATCTCATGGATATTGGGGGGTTGATCCGCGATGGCGGGGAAAGTGATCTTTTGCGGTTGGCCTAGGGTATTCTTGACCGGGTATTTGATTTGGGCGGGTTGTTCCGCCCAGGCGTAATTCCTATCGCCTTCCTGATAGGCCAGGATCATGAGATTGTCGGTTGGACCAAGATGATCGGGGTGAAGCCGGAAAGTATCGGGGCCCGTTTGTTCGCCACCGCCGCGCCAACCTCCAATCAGGCTGAAATGAATGGGCGCGGATGCGTGTCCGAGCGGTTTCCCGGCACCGGCGACTCCGGCGGGTGTTTCGCTCAGGAAACCGGCTTGGACTTTCACTGTCAGTCCGTCCTCCAGCGGTTCAAACTTAAGCGTCTCAATCCATTCGGCGGGCAGCGGTTTGCCATCCTGGATGAAGGTGATTCGCTGATCCCGTTTGCCCTTCGCTTCAGTCCGGTAGGACTCGGTTGCCTCGGCCATTTCCTGATCAAAATGCCAGAAGGCGAGCGACAGATCGCCGCTATAGTGGGTGTACGGCGCAGGTGGATGATCGCTGGGAGTCAGCAGTTTCAAGTCGGTCAACCAACCGGACTCGGGATTAATTTCGCGCAGCGAGACGGGCTGGGATGGATCGTTTGGAGCCGTTTCCGGCAGGCGGGCCTCAGCCGCTTTTCGGATGAACAAGGCGACGTAATGAGCGAGGGGTTCGTTGAAGGAAAAGTGACATCCGCCGGGGTCAACCAGTTCACTCATCAGGGCATGCGCGGATTGGCCGCGAAATTCGAGAAGTCCGCCGCGTAGCCAGCGCCAGTGCTGATCCAGCGGCACATCCGGGTTTCCCCACGATTCATATTCCCCGCTGATATCGAGAATCGGCACGCCATTGACCGTCGCCTTCGGATATTGCGGTGGGGGTTGACTGCTCATGCAGTGGATCCCGACCACCCCGATCATCCGAGTGGGATTCCAATAGGCCACGCGCCAGGCAAAGATGCCGTTGCCGGAATGGCCCACGGTTAGCAGGGGAGCCTGGGCGATTTCCGTATAGCCTGACTCCGCGGCAAGAGCATCCAAAATATCCTGAAGCAGCTTCGGCGCGGGTTGATTCTTGTCATCAAAGTAACCCAGGCAGCCAGGACAGATCAGGGCGATGGCGAGATTTTCGTCCGTGGCGGCCTGGCGAATGATGGGGTCTTCGAACACCTTGTTTTCAAGAATCACCTGCTGGCCCAGAATCAGGCCCCTGACATGTTGGCACTTGGGAGGAATCCAGAGGAAAACCTTGCTCTTCGTTCCGGGCACATCGATGGCGAAAGTCCAATCGGCGAACGGAGTGGAAGCTGACAGGGAAATAATTTCAAGAGCGCAAAAGCCAAGAGTGACGATCCAGAATTTCATCGAAGTGATTTTCAGGATCGTTTGAGACCTAGGCTTAGGATAGCTCTCTCTCCCTTTAAATTGGACCGGAAAAGCGGAAGTAGGCGAAATCGGTAAACCCGGTCGGGCCATTGGCAGGGGCGAGGCTATAGATGCCGACGCGTGCGCCAATCCATTCGGCTTGTTCGGCAGTGAAGTCCACCGGGATTTCCGTCCACGACTTCCCCTCTCCACAAGCAAAGCGACACGCGCCGCCGTCCCGCACCGTCACCCGCAAGTGAACGGATGTCGTCGCGATGGCTTGAGTCCAGCGGTCTTCATTCGCGATTTGAAAGACGAGATTCGTTCCATCATTCGCCTGACGCAGCGCAAGCGTGGCGTGGGCCCTGCCGACAACGATCAGGCCCGCCTGTTCACCGGGCTGACGTGCGGTGAATTCCAGCGCGGTTTCCACGGTAAAGGCGCGGGCAGGAAATTTTTGCAGGAGAAGCGAAGGGACGTGGAGGAGGTCGGCCTTCTTTTTCGGCTGGGAAAAAAATCTCAGCTGGTTCTTGCGTTCCGAGAACGAAATCCAGTTGTCGCGATGATTGGCGTTCCATTGCCACTGTCTGCCGAGGGTTGGGCCGTCGAATTCATCCGTGGTGGCGGGGGTCTCTATCGCGTGCTTCCCGGGAATTGAGGGCTTGTTCCACCGTGCCACGGGCTCGCCGACGCCATTGCCGTCAAAATCGATACCCATCCGCGGCCAGCCATCTTTCCAGGTGACAGGTTGCAAGTGAACGATGCGGCCATAGAGCCCGGCATCCTGAAAGTGAAGGAACCAGTCTTCGCCATGGGCCAGTTCGATCAACGCGCCCTGGTGGGGGCCATTGATGGGGGTTTTCCCTTTTTCGAGCACGATTTTGTCCTCGTAAGGCCCGTAGATATGCCGGGAACGGAGAACCGCTTGCCAGCCTTGAGGTACTCCTCCGGCCGGAGCAAAAATGTAGTACCAGCCATTCTTCTTGTGAACCTTGGGACCTTCCATGTAGGGATGACGCTCGGGTTCCTCGAAGACGATTTTTCCATCGCCCAGAATTTTCGTTGCGTCGGGTGACATGGGGCGGACATGAATTTTGTCCCTTAAACCGGAACGCGACCGGGCATAGGCATGGACCAGATAGGCCTGACCATCCTCATCCCAGAATGGACAAGGATCAATTAATCCTTTCCCCGCCAGGACGAGACGCGGCTCACTCCAGGTCCCGGCTGGATCTTTCGCCGTGGTGACATAGATGCCGTCCTCAACCATGGGAAAAAAGATCCAAAAGAGTCCCTGGTGAAAGCGGATGGAAGGGGCCCAGATGCCGCTGCCGGAATGGAATTCTTCATACCGGGGGTGAGGCAGGTTCTTGACCGCATGGTTGATCAGTTTCCAATTGACCAAGTCCCTGGAGTGGAGCACGGGCAGGCCGGGAGTGCAATTGAAGCTCGACGAAATCATGTAGAAATCGTCCCCATGCTGGATCACGTCGGGATCGGAATAATCGGCATATAAGACGGGATTTTTGTAGGTTCCATCGGCTTGGTCGGAGATCCAAGGATAATTCGAGTGTGATGTTTCAGGCATAAATTCAACTTTAAGACTTTAAAATGACTGGATGAACGATCAATAGAAGTATTTTTTGCGCTAAATATGACGGAAAATGGCTTTAAGAGGAATAGTGATATCAAGTTCGCAGCGTGACAGGTTATATGCTAAAGTGTTGTAGATAAAATAGTTGCGGTTGGTGTAAGGGGGTGTGTAGTTGAGTGGCGAAAATTGGCCATAGAATTTTCAGTAACAAACGAGATTTAAGCAACAAAGTTAGTAGTAGCATTTTTTAAAAATAATGCAATAATTGCAATGTTGTGTTGCAAGTAATGCCAAAACAGTCCCAATTACTGCCTGTAAGCGAAGGCCTTCAAATGGCCCCCGTTCGTCTTGGGCTTTTGGGTTTGAATTTCGGGGAAAAAATAGCGCTCAAAATCGCCGAGAGTGTCGACTGTCTCAAAATTGTGGGTGTTTGTGAGCTTGACCAAGCCAAGCTGAATCGGGTGGCAAACGGACTCGGGGTCAAGGCGTACGGGCAACTCGATGCCATGCTGGACGATCCTGAAATTGAGGCCATCGCCCTCTTTACCGGCTCGGCTGGACGAGGCAAATTGGTGTCAAAGATTTTACAGAAGGGACGTCATGTCCTCACGACCAAGCCATTTGAATTGGAAGTGGCGGAAGCTGAGCGGGCCTTGAAGGAAGCCAAGGAACGGGGCTTGGTGGTTCACATGAATTCACCCGCGCCACTTCCCTCCTCGGATGTCGCGACAATCCAGGACTGGATTGAAAAATACGATCTCGGATGGCCTCTCGCTTTTCATGCGAAGACGTGGTCCAATTACCGTGAGCAACCCAACCGCACCTGGTATGATGATCCGGAGCAATGTGCGGCGGCTCCCATTCTCCGTCTCGGGGTTTATTTCCTGAACGAGTTCGCCAGCTTCATGGGGCAGCCTCGTTCTGTTCATGTGGTGCAATCCCGTATTTTCACCCAGCGCCCCACGTCGGATCACGCTCATATGACGATTGAATTTGAGAACAGCGCAATTGGTTCCGTCTTTGCCTCCTTTTGCATCGAGGATGGCCATGCCTGGCGGGATGAAATCACCCTCAACTTTGAACGGGGAACGGTCAATCGATGGGTCAAACGCCATACCGAAACCGACATGAGTCTCGATTACGCCGTGACGGAATTGTGGAAAAAAGGAGAGAAGACGATTCAGTCTCAGACTGAGCCGGGAGCTTTCGCCGGATGGTATCAGTGGGAAGCGTTCCAGCGGGCGATTCGTCAAGGCGAGGGAACCACGTCCCAATACGCGGAGAAAGTTCTTTACGGAGTGCGGTTGCTCGAGGCCATGCGGTTATCCGCCATCAGCGGCCAAACTCAACCGGTCAAATCTTAAGTATATTTTTCAGTAGCGCCCGGCTTATGTTGCTTCATCCCTACAGTTGATGGATCGCCACTTTCTCCGTTTTCACGAAGGTCGCCCATGGCTCAATTTATGAAATATCGTAATCCGGTTCTTCCCGGCTTTTACCCCGATCCCAGTGTCTGTCGGGTCGGTGAAGACTATTATCTCGTCAACAGCAGCTTCGAGTATTTTCCCGGCGTGCCCATCTTTCACAGCCGTGATCTGGTGAATTGGCGACAAATTGGGCACTGCCTGACGAGGGAGAGTCAATTGCCCTTGCGCGGTACAAAATGCTCGGACGGAATTTACGCCCCGACCATCCGCCATCATCAAGGCCGGTTCTACATGGCGACGACGAACATGATTCCAGGCCAAGGCTTCCGCAATTTTTTTGTCCACACGGACGATCCGGCGGGCGAGTGGTCGGATCCCGTTTGGATCGCGCAAGGAGGCATTGATCCCTCGCTCTGGTTTGACGACAGCGGCAAAGTTTACTGGACGGGTAATGGCACGGGCTGGGCACCGGTGCGGGGTATCTACCAATCGGAGATCGACATCACCACGGGAAAACTTCTCACCCCAACAGAATTTCTCTGGCCCGGCACGGGGGGCGGGTATCCTGAATCGCCCCATCTTTTCAAACGGGGCGATTACTACTATCTCACGGTCGCGGAAGGTGGAACGGCTGATTGCCACATGGTCACTGTCGCGCGGTCCCGGCACGCCTTCGGCCCGTTTGAATCGTGTCCTTACAATCCGGTACTCACGCACCGCAGCTTGATGAATCCCGTGCAGGCGACGGGGCACGCCGATTTCTTTGAAGACCATCTAGGGAATTGGTGGGCGGTTTTTCTCGGTATCCGGTATGCGGAACACGGTTTTCATAACCTGGGACGGGAAACGTTTTTGGCACCCGTGGAGTGGACGGCAGATAATTGGCCGGAGGTCCACCAGGGAAAAAAAGTCACCTTGGAAATGGAGATTCGGCGCGAATGGTCGCTTCAACCCTGGCCAGAGCCCCGCACGCGAGAGGACTTTGATAGCGCGCAGTTGGCGCTGAGTTGGGTCTTCCTCCGTAATCCCAATGCCGTGGATTGGTCGTTGACAGAAAAACCGGGCTCGCTCCGTCTGCGGTGTTCCCCGGTGACCCTGAATGAACTCGACAGCCCTGCCTTCATCGCGCGCCGGCAGCAACACTTTGAATGTCGCGTGGGGACCTTGGTCGAATTTACGCCGCACCAGGAAAACGAGGAAGCGGGTCTTGCTGTTCTCATGGATGTCGATCACCACGTCGAGTTCGTCATCACGCTGCGCGAAGGACGTCGTGTTGCGCTCCTGCGCCGACGGGTTGGCACCATGGTGACTGAACATCCTTCGACGCCTTTGCCCGATGGTCCGGTTGAATTGTTGATCGAAGCCGATCGCAAAGAATACCGGTTTAGCGTGGCGAGTCCTGGCGAGCAGCCCCGTCTGGTAGGACATCACGAGTTGCGTTATCTTTCGACCGAAGTCGCCGGCGGTTATGTGGGAGTTGTGATGGGACTTTATGCCGGGAGCCAGGGACAACCTTCAACCAACCAGGCGTTTTTTGATTGGTTCGATTATCAAGCCTAGAGGCCGATTCCCCATGATATCACTGAGGTATTTCGCCTGGGCGGGGCTGTTGCTGCTGACCATTTCCCCGATGCGTGCACAGACGGCGACAGATACAGGGGGTGACGCCGCCCGGTTGACGCAACTGGGGCAAAAGGTAGCGCAACTGCCGGAGCAAACCACTCCGCAAAAACTCAAGAAGGCGTCCCTGCGCCTCGCCTTGGAGCAAGCTGGGAATGGGCTGGACGTTTCTCAGCTCGATTATGCCCGGGCGCTGATGAACGATGTCGAGTCGACGCTGCCGAAGGATGTGGGTTCCTCGGGCACGCCGCCGGAAAAGCTTTCCTTCCTGCGGCCACTGGCCCAGCCCGATAAAAATCCCTATCTTGATGCGCTCTATACCTGGGCCGATGCCCAAGTGGCGCAGCCCGATATTCCGTGGAAGAAATGCACGCCCGATTTCAATGTCTTCACCGGCACTGGGAAAAATTACGGGACTCGCGATGAAGCGATCAAAGTAATCACGTTGATCTGGCTCGTGGCGCATCCCCAGAGCAAATATCAAGGTAACCCCGAGCTGTTTATTCGACTCAAGCGTCGCGCGGATGCCTACATGGATGCATATGAAGTCCACGCCTTCAAGTATGGCGATCCGGTCAACGATTTCTTTGCCCTCGGCCCGGCCGTCTACGATTGTATGGCGATCGACAAGCTCTGGCCCGATCTCATTCTGCCGAGTCAACGGGAACACTGGAACAAGACCATCCGCCAAGTCGCCGATTTCTGGCTCGGGGTCTATGATGAAAACAAGGACAAAGGCTATTCGCACATGGGCAAGTACACCAACCGCGATCTCGGTGTAGCCAATATTCTCCTGAACTGCGGACTTTATCTCAAAGACCAGCGGTGTCTTGATCTCGCGCAGGGCCTGATTGATGCGCAGGAAGCCAGCCTCTATCCTGACGGGGGGCTGGCCTACATCGGCACCCAGAACGAATCGTGCGGTTATCACGATGCGGACATGACCCTGCTGACGCGGTACTACCTGGTGACCGGTAATCAAAAAGCACTCGATCTTCTCACGCGCAGCCAATGGTACGGCCCCTTGAGCGTGGAGCCTAAATGGGTTGCCGATTACTGGACCGCTCCCTGTTGGAAGCACACGTGGAACGGCAGTTATTCCACCGGCACGGAAGTCGTGGAAGGACTCTCGGGTAATCCTTACCTCCGGACGCTCCTTGATCTGGAAATCAAGGTCAAGGGGGCCAAGCCCGATCCGTTGGCCGCGATGTTCTATCGGAATGATGTCGTCGCGAAACCATTGCCGGACAATTATACGGTGTATGATCGCAATCTGATCGGCGTGCGCGCGCGCTATGGGGACTTTTCCTACGCTATCACCACGCGTGTACCCGGAGCTGACGAACCCGGCAAAGATACCTTAGCCGGAGCGATGGTGCTGGATGACAATCCCAAGGAACCCTATCCGTTGAACGCCGCGCTGATGCGGGCCATGCCTGCGGTCTATTTGCAGCCTAACTCCATCAAGCCCCAGGACACCGCTAGCTGCACGCGCGATGATGTTAATTCAGTGATCACGGGCAAGGACTTTTCCGGTGTCTCGGCACAATTTGCACTTCAGACGTTTGGCAGTTCACAACGGGGCAAGGATGCACCGTGGGGCGCGATCCAGGAATGGATTTGCGTGAAGGATCGACTGTTTGGCCTCTTGCAGGTGGCTCCGCTTCAAGGCACTGAATCCGCCGCCGCTGTAACCAACCGTTTCCTTTTTGGAACCGGTGGCACCAGCGGAGGGGCGCATCAGGACATGCAAACGATTGATGATCATCACTTCCGTTTCGGCAAACTCATGATCGCGATCCATGATGACAATTTCTCCGGGGTCAAGGTCGTTCCCACCATGGTTCGGATCACGAAAGCGGCTGAGCTGGTCTTTCAGGATGACGCCGCCACCACGGATCTCCCCGGCGCGACCACAAAACCGTTCTCAGCCGACCAACCGTATTACAGTGTCGTTGAGATTCACCCCGATACCGTAACGGGTGATGCGAAAGCGCAGCGGGTGACGCAACCGTCAGGTGCCTTGGGATTGCGCGTCCAAATCGGCGACAAGCTTTTTGTGCTCTGGCACAACATCTCCGATAAAGCTGTCACGCTTGACCTGAGTAGTTCCGTTTTGCCCAAGACCAACACCTCTCTTCACTTCAGTCATGACGCCCAGAAGCCGATCCAATCTCCAGCGCCAGCCCAGATCAGCCTGGAGCCCCACAGCCAGGTCCTGGTCGTCTCTAGCGCGGACGCCGTTGATCACGAAGAGGGGTGGGCCAATTATCCAACCATGCTAGGAGCCAAGTAGAGAGCTTTTGCCCGAGAGGATTTTTTCATGAAACGCATACTCCTTATCTTGGGCATTGTGGCGGCAGGGCTTTCAGTCTCTCTTGCTCAGGACGACCGGAGCATGGGTTCTTTCGATCTGGTCAAAGCTCTCGATGACCAGAATGTCGTCTGGAATGAACCGGGCGCTAATGCCTGCGATTCGATGCCCCTCGGCAATGGCGATATCTCGCTCAATGTCTGGACAGAGCCGAGCGGAGATATCCTGTTTTATATCGGCAAAGCGGATGCCTGGACGGAAAATCCGATTGATAAGTTGGGATTAGCGAAGCTTGGGCGTGTCCGTGTCTCGCTGAATCCTCCGGCCTACGAGAACGGTGCGGCCATTGTCCAGACACTTAAGCTTCACGAGGGTGAAATCGAGATCAAAGAAGGGGATGATAAGTCGGGGGCAACGGTCCGGATCTGGGTCGATGCCAACCATCCCGTCATTCGGGTGGAGATTCAAAGCGGTGAACCGCGGACGGTCAAGGTTTCGCTGGAAGATTGGCGGACCGCTCCGAACGGCAAGCTAAGCGCGGACACGATCCTGTCTGACCAGACCGATCAAATCGCCTGGTATCATCACAATGGGCCCGGCTCTGACCCTCATGTGCTCGACTGGACTTTCGGCGCCATCATCAAGGGCTCCGGCCTCAAGAGTCTGGATGCGACCACGCTTCAATCCTCGGTTCCAAGCACGACCCGGCTCATCTCCATCTATCCGCTGACAACGCCCGCCTCTCCGGCGGAGGCCTGGTTGA
>CAIPBM010000069.1 GCA_903863295.1 uncultured Verrucomicrobiota bacterium
GTACGTCTTGGTGACGTTCTCGATGACGATCATTTCGTTTTCGAAGGAGGTCTCTTGCCGTTCGGCATGCCGGAGGTGAAGGAAAATCCGCTCTTTTCCGCGCGAGTGATGGCAAAGGTGCGCCGGGCAATCCAGTCGCCTTCGTTCAGGCCGGACAGCACCTCAGTCCAGGTACCATCCGTCTGTCCGACGCTGATCGGTCGCGGAGTTGGATCTTCACCGGGACCTGTCACGACAAGCACGGTGCCTTCAGGCGTGATGGCGTCGGTCGGAATGTGCAGGACATCCGGCCGATCCGAGATCAGCAGATAAACATTGGCCGAAATTCCGCTCCGGACGTAGGCGGGCGTGTGATCGAGATAGATGTTTACCAGATAGGTCGTCACATTATTGACCGTGGTGGCGTCATAGGCGATTTCGTGGACTTTGCCCGTGAGGTGAGCATCGGGAAAACTATCAAAGGTGATGTCGACGGCTTGTCCCAATTGAACATGGCTGAGATCCGTTTCATCGACATTGGCCTGTACGATCAGCCGGTCCGACATCGTGAAGACCGTTTGCGCGGTGACCACCACCTGGCCGGGAACAACGGCGGTCGAGATGATATGCCCATCGAGCGGCGCAATCAGCGGTGCCGGCTTGTAGATATCCTGCCAGAACGCGATTTCCTTGCCCCCGGCGGCCCGGGCGGAATCCATCAAAGCGGCGCGTTCGGTTGAGCTGATCCAGGCGAGCACTTGCCCCTGTTTGACGGCCTGGCCATTGGCGACATTGAGGGTATCGATGCGTCCGGGAATCGGCGGGGTGACGTTGAGGCGATGTTCCGGTCCGACGATGGCGCTCTCCCTGAGGGTGACGCGCATGGGGCCGCGTTCCACCCGGATATAGTCATAAGTCGGAGCGTTGGCATTGCGACTCCAGATGATCCATGTACCGATGAGCAGACAAACCAGGAGCGCGCCGCTGATCGCGACATATTTCCAATTGAGAGGTTTTCGTTTTTTCATGGAATGGCTCCGAGTCCGCGTGCCAGCTCCCAGTTGGCCTCGGCGATGACCGCATCGCGTTGGGAAGCCAGGCAGGTTTGCTGCTGATTGACGTAGTTGTCGGTGATCGAATTGAAATCCTGGAACGACATCAGGCCGTTGCGATAATTGGCGTCAGCGATCTTATAACGCAGGGCGGTCGCTTCGAGCAGCTCTTGTTGAATGCGGACATTGTCCTCGCTATCGACCATGGCTTTGAATGCCTGGGCCAAGGTCAAGGCCGCCTGGTCGGTGCCGGAACGAAGACTGGCGAGGGCTCCTCGAAGATTCGCCGTGGCCGCCTTCACATTGAAATAGGTCTGGCCGCCTTCAAAAATCGGAAGCGAGACGTTAAAGCCAGCCGACCAGCCATGATTGCGCAAGGCCAGTTGCGTGTCCTGCCGGGTGCCCGAAATGGCCGCCGTGATCGTCGGGTACCAACCGCTTTCGGCGATGGTAATGCCGGCTGCAGCGGCGTCGGCTTCGTCCTTTTTCTGAAAATAGGCTGGAGTCAAAATCGCCAGTTGGCGGAAATCGGGCTTGGGAATAAGCGGTTGAGTTGTCAATGCGCCTTCACCGACGACCGGCGTCGGCAAATCCTGGCCGATCTGCACGGCAACTTGCAGGCCGGAGAGATCGTAAGTCCGCACCGATTGATCGAGATCGTTCACTGCCTGATCGAGATTCGCCTGGCTGAGGAGCATGGCGCCCTTGTCTTCATTACCGCCCTCGTAGAGGAGCTTGACGAGATGGGCATTATTGCGCCGGATTTCAAGGACGTTACGGCTCAGGATGATGAGCTGTTGTGAGTAGAGCAGTTGCGCGAACGCTGTCTTCAGGCTGTAACTGGTCGAAGCCTTTTGCGCGTTGAGATTGGCAAAGGCGAGGTGGAGCTGGGCGCGCGCCTGGTCGATGCCGCCCTTGGTTGCAAACCCGTTGAAGATCGTTTGTGACAGGGTGATCTGCGCCGCATAAGACGTGGCGTAATTATTGGCCGAGTAGAGGCCGTTGACTTCGTAGGTGCGACTGTCGCCGAACGAAGCGCTGATCTGCGGATAGAGCTGGGAATAGGCGCCCATGCGCACGGCGTCGCTGTTCAGCACTGCTTCGCGGGAAGCCTGGAGATCGGGATTATTGGCGATGGCCAGGCGAACGCAATCGCCCCAGGTCAGGTGCGTGCCCTTGGAGGTCGGTGCCTTCGTTGGCGGAGAAGCAACGGGATCCGGGGCAGTTGTTGCGGCGAACATCGCGTTCATCCCTGCCCAGAGCCACAGAGCGGCCAGGTACACAAAAATCATATCGGGAAAGTCACGGGTCTCACATTAACGGCTGAAAAGCTGGGGCGGAACGACACTAGCTAATAAAGTGGAGAATCGCTGAAAAGTTGCACCAAGAACTTCAAATTTTGCTCGTCGATCATGGTAGGAATAGCATAGATTCGGCCCGCCAACGGGACTTCATTATGCCTGGGAGAGAACAATTGCGGTACACCCATTTTTGCGGTCTTGTCATTAGTAGCGATGGACGACAGGATTTACGACACGCGGTTAACCTTTTTTAAGCGGAACTTTTATGACCCAATCGATCCAAAAAATCGCCAGCAAAGTTCCCGAGGTAACCCTCCTCTTCTGGGTGATCAAAATTGCGGCGACGACGTTGGGTGAAACAGGAGGGGACGCCGTTTCCATGACCATGAATCTGGGCTACGCGGTGGCCAGCGTCATTTTCATCGGGGTTTTTCTGGTGGCGGTCTTTGCCCAGATCAAAGCTAAAGCTTTTCATCCGCTGCTCTACTGGGCAGTGATCGTCGCGACGACCACGGCGGGGACAACCATGGCCGATTTTGCCGACCGCTCGCTGGGGATCGGTTACCCGGGAGGGGCCACCATTCTTTTTATCCTGCTTATGATCTCCCTCGGCGTCTGGTACTGGTCCGAGGGCTCCATCGCCGTCGAGACGGTGACGAATCCGCGAGTAGAACTTTTTTACTGGGTCGCCATCATGTTTTCTCAAACCTTGGGCACGGCCTTGGGCGATTGGATGGCCGATACTGCGGGTCTCGGCTATGACGGTGGTGCGTTGATCTTTTCCGCCGCCTTGGTCATCGTGGCCCTCCTCTACTATAAAACCAAGGTCTCGCACGTTCTCCTTTTTTGGAGTGCGTTTATCCTGACCCGCCCCTTGGGTGCGACCGTCGGTGATTACCTGGATAAGCCCGTCGAGCACGGCGGATTGGCGATCAGCCGGTTCACCGCGACGGCGTTGATCGCGATCTTCATGATCGCCTGTATTCTGATCTTCCCGCAAAAGGCAGGGAACCATCCCGGAGAAGCCAAAGCGGCCTGATGGCTGGACACGCCAATTGGCATGGAGGTCCAAAGGGCGAGCTAGCACGGAGATCACCAGCACGACAGTCAAGCGTCATTAATCAGTCTGCAGAAAAGGTAGGGTTGCTGGATTCACGCTCGAAGCTCCCGACGCGCCGGATGTGTTGGCTCTGGCGATAAGTTTTCGTGCGCAGCATGCGTCCATCGGAAGTCCTTTTCCGGGTTGGCACCCCTGTCCGAAAGAAATAGACTGGATGCCCGTGTCTTCGACCGGCCTAACAAATCATGTGAAAAGACTGAACTTATTCGTCAAAGGCAATGTCGATGTCCATGACTCGCTTCACTCCTGCCGGATCGGATCCGAGTTGGTTTGGAACGGGGTGAACGAAATCCTGCGTTTAACCCATCCGGGATGCCTGGCGCGGATCAGGCATGAGACATGGAATCGTTCCGATGCCTTACTGCAGGCGGAGGGGCGGGTGCCGGACGAACTCGCCTTGCGGCACTTGCCTCTGGGGGCTTATCCGGAAGAAAGCCAGTTCAGCCGCGCGATTTTTGAGTCGAAGGCGGATGCGATCATCCTGTCGACCCAACCGGATATCGCCGCTGGCCTGATGCGGCATCGCCGGGAAGGCTTTCTGTTTTACGCGAACGACCACGAGGCGTGGAATCCGGCTGACCGCCAGTGGCTGCAGACCGAATTTGAGGCGACGGGACGGCTGGAGGTTGCGCAGTCGATGGCGAATTTCGAGGCGATCATCGTCAGGATTCGCGAGCGATCGGAGGCGCCGATTCTGATCTATAATCTGTCGGCCATCACTCCCGGGGAGACAATCCACTGCCACCTCGGCCTTGGCGAGGCCTACTCTACCCGGATCCGGCGCTTCAACCTGGGGTTGATCGAGCTTTCGGAAAGGACCGGCATTTCAATTATCGATGTTGATTCGTTGCTCGCGCGGCAGGGCGCTGATGGACTGAAGCTCGACATGGTCCATTTGACTCCCGCAGGCTACCGGCTGGTAGCGGAGGAAGTGGTGCGGGTGCTGGGCGAATCCGGCCTGCTGGATGACTAGATTTATGGCGTTGCGCGCAAGTGTGGTGATCAGGTCGAAAGACGAGGCGGATCGCCTCCGGCTGACTCTGGCTTCGCTGGCGGGACAGAGCCAGCCGGCGCAGGTCGTGGTGGTGAATGATGGATCATCGGACCACACCAGGATAGTCATCGACGAGGCGGAGGCCCAAGGTGGCCTCGATATCGAGGCCGTTCATCACCTGACACCGGCGGGGCGTTCGGTCGCGGCCAATGCCGGTGCGGCGCGGGCGACGGGCGATATCCTCATCTTCCTTGATGGCGACACGTTGGCGCACCCGGATCTGGTGGCGTTGCATCTGGAGCAGCATGAACGGAGCCCGAATCTGATTGTCCGCGGTGATCATCGGCACCTGCGGTGCACCCGGCCGTTCCTGGACCCCGAAAGAGGCACGCCGCAAACGGGGGAGGAATCTCGGGTGATGCGGATGTCGGAGGCGGAACGGGCCCGGTCCCTGATTACCCGGCGGGAGATCTCCCACAGTTTTGAATCGATTGACCGGCGCTCGCAACCCGGGATCTATCCGGGCTTCGGTCCGCGCCGGTTGCAGGAGCTCGAACTGGAGGCTTTGAACGGATATCCTGAATGCAGCGTCCTTTGGGCGGCTGCAGCTGGGAGCAATCAATCCCTGGCGCGAACGGCGTTTCTGGAGGCGGGTGGCTTTCATCCGGCGATTTCGATCAACGAGCACCGGGAACTGGCACTGAGGCTCTGCCGTCGCGGTTTACGGATGGTGGCGAACAGGGCGCGGTCCTACCACATGATCCATCGGAGCGGCTGGCGCGATCCGTTGCAGGACACGACTTGGGAGCAGATTTTCTACAACGCCCACCCGATTCCGGAAGTGGCGCTCCTGTCGTTTTTCTGGGCGAGCCTCAGCGAGGCGCCCTCCTTTCCGTCCGAGGCATGCATTTATTCACTTCCGGAAATCGCTGAATTGGCCGGGAAGTACCGTGACATCGAAGGCCTGAAAAGCGTGCGTGAGGCTCATTTGCGAGCTAGAAGGGAAGCCTCCCCTCCCGCATGAGTACAATGTTGCATCTGAAGTTGGCCGCTGTTGTTTCCGATGGGGAACGGCCGGCCCTGGAAATCGCGGCGGCCCATCTTGCCCGAGTGTTGAGTCAGGCAAGTGGGGATACTTGGATATGTGAGTGTGATTTTCTGCCGAACATGGCTTCCCTCCTGGGGATGGAAAAGGTGAACGTCAAAGTGGCATCGCTTTTGCCCGAAGTCAGCCGTGCCGTGGAGCCTTGGATGGAAGTGGAGTTGCGGCTGCACGAGGCCTGCGCCGAGTTGGTCAAGGGGAATGTGCCGGTCTTCGTCAGCACGGTTTTGCGCCACGTGGCGGAGGATGAAGATCCTAAATTGGCCGATGAGCGACGGATCCGCATCCGGCGGCTGAACCTCCTGGCCGCCGAGATTTCCCGCAGGACTGGCGCCTATGTGATCGATATCGACCGGGCGCTGGCCCACATCGGGGCCCGATCGTTGGCAACCGATTATCGATTGAATGGCGAAGTTGCAGCAGAGGCGGCCGGGTACGTGATTGCCTCAACCTTGCTGACGAATGCCCTCGATGCCCACGTTTCGGTCGAGGTTCAGGACGCTGCTCTGACCAGCCTTACCGAGAGTCGTCAGGAGATCGGTCAATCGGGGAGCGCACTGAAGAAGAATGTCCTCGCGCTCGGCAAGGGACGGCGGAAACAGATCGTGTCGCCGGTCATCTCACCGATTCAGGAAAATCACGCTGGGTGGTTGGTTCGGCAAGTCCTTCGGGGCGAGATCACACCGGGAAACGCGCTCCATCGGCTGGGCCAGGCGGTCCGGCGCCGGGGTGTCCGGGAGAGCGCGGGATTGCTCGCATCGGGTATTTCCCGGCAGTTTATCCGGAAGAAATAACGGGCATGATTGACCAGGAAGCGAGTCGGAATTTACGGATGATGCTGCTGATTCGTGCCTTTGAAGCGGCACTAATGAAGCGGCGTGACCACGGGTTTCAACTTTTGTCCACGGGAGAAGAGGCCGTCGCGGTGGGGCTCTGCTCCGCGCTGGGCCCGGACGACCAGCTCCTTACCGGCGGGCGCTCGATCGGTCCCGCCCTGGCGCGGGGAGTGGATCCGGACCGGCTCGCGGCCGAGCTTCTCGGCAAGACGACCGGCTCGAATCGCGGGAGGGGCGGGCGGGGACATTTGTCCGATCCCAGCTCGGGATTTTTCGGGGCGCATGCCGTCGTGGGCGGAAATATCAGCATCGCCGCCGGCGTGGCGCTGGCCAGGAAGATGGACCGGCAGGGAGGTATCGCCGCGATTCTTTTCGGAGACGGGGCGAGCGGCGCGGGAGCCCTCCATGAGACGCTCAATCTCGCGGCGATCTGGAAGCTTCCGCTTTTCTTCGTTTGCAACAATAACCAGTGGTCGGTCTCGGTTTCGCGCGCGGATGCGCTGGCCCCGAAGAAGCTTTCCGATCTGGGTGCCAGTTTCGGGATGCCGTCGAAAACGGTCGACGGCATGGATGTCAAGACGGTGACTCAGGTCGCCTGCGAGGGGGTACAATTCATTCGCGATACCGGCGGGCCGATGTTTCTGGAATGCGTTTCCCAGCGATTCGGATCCCATTTGACCACCGCCCGGGATTTGCGAGGCGTCGCGGAGCTGAAACGGATCCAAAATGAATGCCCGATCCGACGGGAAGCGGGCCGTTTGCACGTGGACCCCGGCGAGATGATTATTCTGGAAAACGAGGCAAATGCCCGGGTAGCCCGGGCTTTCGCCTTTGCAGATGCCTCACCCTATCCTGAAGCCACGGAGGTACTGACCGATGTCGAATGAATCCGCGCCCCTCATGAAGCGGATGTTTTTCCGCGAGGCGATCGCGAAGGCCGTGCGCGAGGAAATGCGACGCGATCCGAAGGTTTTTGTCATGGGCCAGGATGTCGGCGCCTTTGGCGGCTCCTACCGCGAATTCGACGGGCTCCACACCGAGTTCGGCTCTGAACGCGTAAGGGATACACCGGTGGCGGAGGGCGCGACGATCGGCATCGGAGTGGGCGCGGCCGCGGCGGGATACCGGCCGATCGTGAGCATCACCTACATGGATTTCATGATGCTCGGCTTCGATCCTCTGATCAATTACGGCGCGAAGCTGCGCTACAAAACCGGCGGCCAGTTGACCGCGCCCCTCGTGGTCAAGACGACCGCCGGGGCGCAAGGACAGGGCGTCGCCCATTCGCAATGCATCGAGGCGTGGTTGATGAGCGTGCCCGGCCTGAAAGTAGTGGCACCCTCGACGCCGGAGGACGCCTACGGCCTGATGAAAACGGCGCTCCGCTCCGGAGGCCCTGTCGTTTACATGGACCACAAGCGACTTTTCCCGATTCCCGGGGATGTTCCGGTGGAGGAGACGATGATTCCATTTGGGAAGGCCACCGTGCGCCGGGCGGGATCGCAGGTGACGATCACGACACACAGTTACATGGTGCGGGTTGCGCTGGATGCGGCGCAGAAGCTCGAGGCGTTGGGGATTTCGTGTGAGGTGATCGATCTGCGCAGCCTCGCGCCGCTCGATATGGAAACGGTCGCGGAATCGGTGGACCGAACCGGGGCGCTACTTACGCTCGAGGAAGGGCAGGCCACATGTGGCGTCGGGGCGGAAGTGATAACCCGGATTCATGAAATTCTGGGATCGCGGCATTCCTTGCGGATCGGGGCGCAGCGGGCCCCGGTGTCGTCGAACCCGGTGCTGGAAGCGGCCTGCATCCCGGATGCTGCACGGGTGATCGATGGAGTGCAACGGTTGCTAGGCCGTTGAGCGGAATTGTGATAGTGATTGGAGCGAGGAGATAAGTTATGATTTTTCAATTATCCGTGCCGGCGGCAGTTCCGGGTGTCGAAGAAATCCGGATTCTCGAATGGCATCATGCCGTGGGCGCGGAGATCGCCGCGGGAGACCTGATCGTCGAGCTGGAAACGCACAAGGCCATCATTGAGGTGAGGGCCGGGCAAACCGGCTTCCTGCGGCAGATTCTCGCCGAGGCGGGCGACTGGCGCGCCATCGGGCGGCCCCTCGCACTTTTCAGCAACGGGGTGGACGAGGAATTACCCGGCGAGGCTTCAGTCGCGGCGCCGATGCCGGCCGATTTTGAAGTGACCTGATCGCGGGCACGTCAGCTTTTCGGGCGAAGGCCTTCCAGCACGTGAAGAATCTCCTCGCGGAGAATCTGCTGCATCACCTTGCTTTGATGAATGCCATCCGGGAGGTGTTCACCAGCCCCGATAGCGGCGGCAATCGCGTCGACATCGATGATCGAGATGCCGCGGCTCGCAGCGAGATCGTGGAGCATCAGATTCAGTTCCTTCGAAGCAATGTTGGCCAGGGTGGCGCTTAAGGGAGCGTCGAATGGCGCGTAGCTGGAGATGGTTTCGTCGCCGGAAGTCGACATGCCGTTGAGGATGAGGACATGGGCACCAGTCGCTTTTTTTATTGCGTCGATCAGGGCTTCATAATCGGCTTTGATGCCGGAAATGGTGCGGGGGACGGCCTCGAAGGCATTGGCCAGCCAGTGACGGATGCAGGGACCGGCGGCAGCCTGGTGATGCCGCAGGACGTGGACCCGGTATCCGAGAGTCTTGTGGCGGAGGATCACGGGCGGCTCGGCTTGAACCGACAAAAGAATGGCATCCGCAGGCCGGCATCGGCTCAGACCCGAGGGTGAAAGCAGGTCATAGGTTTCGCGGATGGGGTTGCCTTCCATCGAAGCCAGCAGCGTCCCGGCAAACATCCAGTCGTCGGCCGTGGGACTCATTCCGGGCTTCGCCAGTGCGGATTGGAGGTCTGCAGCAATGGTGCGAAACTGGGCTTCAGACCGGCCAAGTTGATCGAGCAGGACGGGAGCGGCGGGTGCGAGGGGATGATCCGGCAGGCTGACGAACTGCGTGGCCCTGGCCTCGGATTCGAACATCTCCAGGAACGCGCCATCTTCCCCGAGAACCACGCCGGTGGTATCGCAAATGCCGAGGCAAAGGAGAGTCAGTGGGGTTTCGCCCTCCTCGCTCCACCAGCTTCGGCTGCGACTGTTCCAGCCGGGGAGAAGGCCGGCGTGGACATCGACCAGCGGAGTCATGCGGCGACCGGCGAGAAGGAGGAGCCGCAACCGGCCGGGATCGCTATCCTGGCTCTCGGACGAAGTGTCTATTTCCAGATGGCCGAGGATGCCCTCGGGGTTCCAGTGGTTTATGCCATGGAAACTGAGGAAACCACCGGGAGCGTCGGCAGGATCGAATCGGACGCGACCGCCAATCCGGGGAGCGCAGACGACCTGGAGCGATCTTTCATCTGCGAAGGGCAGGAGGCCGCGAGCGGGGGCTCCCGCGGATTCCAGGCTCAGATTGAAATAGGCGATGGGCTGATGGGCGCGGCAATGTTGGTCCGGCTCACAGAGCCAGCGCACGCCGGAGCAATGGAGATGATAGCCGGGGGCTAGTAACGAGCCGAATTGGAGTGGGATTTCCATCGGGGCTCCCGGTCATCCCTGACCGTGATAGACGATACCGGCCGTAACGAAGCGGAGACCACGCTGCGGAGTCTGGTCAAGAGATTCGTCCTCCAGTGAACTGAAGAGGGCAATGAGTTCACCCACTTGGATGGCCTGCCCCGGAGCCGTCGGCAGGCGCCGGAATACCACGGACTCTCGCACGACGACGCGGAAATAAGAAATGGGCGGACAATCCTGGGCAAAGGCCTCGCCCAGGCGGACGCTGAGATCGAGGAGCTTCTCGCCGATTTTCATTCTGGCGCCGGGCTCAGCATAGATGCGTTCGACCCGAGCCTCGGTCATGTGCGCATTAATGAGAGGAAGTTTGAACTCGATGATCATTCGGGATTGTTGGCGGGGCGTGTTTTTAGCTAAACATTACCAAGAACCATGGCTTTTTTTCACCTAAAAGCAAACCATTGAACGGAAGAAGAATGGAACCCGCCGCGACTGATCTTACGACCCGCCGGATGACGGTCAGTTGCCTGATGGTCACGATGACGAGCCGTTTGGCGTTTGTCCGGAGGAGCATCGCCGATTATTGCCGGCAGACCTGGCCGGCCAAGGACCTGGTGCTGGCCATCAGCGGAGAGGAGAGCCTTGTCGAGGCCTTACGGGAGCACGTGGCTTCGCTTGGTCGCGACGATATCCGTGTTCTCACCCTGCCTGCGGCGTGCAGTCTCGGCGAGGCGAGAAACTTCAGTCTTGAGGCCGCAACCGGCGACATTATCTGCCAATGGGACGACGATGACCTGCACCACCCCCAATTGCTGGAGCGGCAACTCTTCGTTCTCACGGAGGGCGACTTTGAGGCGGTTTATCTTCAGGAGGTGATGCACTATTTTGTGGAGGCAAAGAACCTCTATTGGACCAATTGGCGGGCAACCGAGGCGGCGGGAATGCCGGGAACACTCATGGCGCGAAGGAACGTGCCCATCCATTATCCAACCAAGGGAGCGCAGGCTCACCTGGGCGAGGATTCAGAGGTGGCCCGGGCCCTGATCGCAAGGGGCAGGGTCGGGTACCTGGCGGGAATGCCCCATCTCTATATTTATGTCAGCCACGGGGCCAATTCCTGGCACGACGGACATCATCGGATGCTCGCCGACACGCTTTCGATTTCGAGAGCACTGCTGCTTCGCCGGGAGGTGGGAATCCGGGAAGGTCTTGCCGAATGCGGTTTCCCCGGTGGCATTTCCATGATGGGCAGCAACGGCCCCGCCTTTAGACTTTAGGTGGTCCAGCGGAAGGTGTCGGAATAGAGGGGAGTTCCCTCCAAGTCCATCAGGGTGGCCTTCAGACCGCCCGGGGTTGCGACCTGGAGAAGATGCCACGATTGAGGTATGGGCACGCCGAGGGCGCCGGTAAAACATCGGGGCAGACACTGTGTGGGCATGCGGGCATCAAGGCGCCCGAAGAAATGGTCGCGCCACAGCGGATCACGTCCGCCGACCGCGAGGTCCCAGCTGAGAAAATCGAAGGGAGTCCAGCCCTGGTCCTCGATCCAGACTTCCGCCCAGTAGTGCATGGAAGGGGCGAGCCGGTAAAGGACATAGCCGCCGAGGACGCGGGCGGGAATTCCCCGAGCCCGGCAAAGCGCGACAAGCAGGGAGGCACCGAGTTGACAATCGTACCAGCCCGAATCGAGGATCCAGTCGCAGGGCGAGATCGAGTCGATTTGATCGTAGTGAAGTGCGCCACAGACCAGTTCGCGGCTGATATATTCCCAAAAGGCACGGAGGGCATCGAGTGGCGGCATGGATGGAGCGGCAAGCGAGTGTGCCAACGTGCAAATGCGTTCCGAGACAACGATCAAACCTTCTCGCGGATGCAGGTAAAGGGCTCTCTCGGCTTCGGCGAGCGGAGCGCCCGGTCGAGGAATTTGGGGGTGGGCGGTGAAGGTCAATCCGGCAGCGAGCTTGACCTCGGGTTCGCCGGCAGTGGTCAACTGGATCTCCAGACGTCCGGGGCTGCGATGGAGTTGGGCAAGGGGATGAGTTTCGCAGCAGGGTGTTATTTCGAGGTTCTGGATGAAATCGCCGTTGAGCGGCAGTGGTAATCGGAGACGCAGACGGCGTCCCTGGGGCACTGATCGGAGGTTGAAGACCCGGGTGAATTCGAGCGAGAAGACCAAAGGGCCGGGAGCGATTTCCGCGAGGTCGGAAACCAATCGTCGCCCGGTATGGACATAACGATCGACCCAAAAATCATCGCGGCCATCGAGGCCGGCCCGCTTCATGAAATTGTTGACCTCCACCGGATCGAAAAAGCGCCCGCCGTTCGGACCGGTGCGGAATTTCAGCCCCAGTTCGGTCCACGATTGCAGCGCCTGCCTTGAGGCCTCGATGGCGACATTCGATGCCGATTCATACGCCCATCCGCAGAGGGTAACAATCTCCAGGATCTGGATTTCAGGCACGGTGCGGTAGCGATCATCCGCGTTGAATCCAAGAGAACCGGGCATTCCGGAGAGTAATCAATCCGGGGGGATTCGTCGACAAGCGGTACATTCGCTCTTACGATAAGCCGGGTCCGAATGACCGTCTTTTGTTCGGAAATCCACTTCGATACGCATGAGTACCCATTGGTACGCTTATTGGCACCTATATAGTCACTTTGACCATGCCCACCTACCTCTTAGAGAGGGTCACCCCAACGGGATTCGAACCCGTGCTACCTCCGTGAAAGGGAGGTGAGCTAACCGCTACTCCATGGGGTGTTTTAGAGACGAGCCGGAAAGTATAAGCGCAATCCCGGGGAGAATGCAACCGCTGGAATGAATATTTCCGTGATCCGGGACGAAACCCTGACTTGCGCGATATGATGCAGAGACTGTCGGCGGATGGTTTGACGGAGGACAGTAGACCCGCTCCGGGTTTCGCGGTAAGCTCACCGACTCATGATTGCGCCGCGAGATGATTTTCCTTCCGAATTCGAACGGCAGGTGAATCTCGCCTTCGGCCCCGGTGGCCTGCTGGCCAAATCGAAGGACTTTGAGTACCGGCCCCAGCAGCAGAGCATGGCCTCGGCCGTGGCCAAGGCGTGCCAGGACAGGACACATCTCATCGTGGAAGCGGGCACCGGGGTGGGCAAAAGTCTCGCGTATCTGGTGCCATCGATTTTCCACGCGATCTCCGAGAACCGCAAAGCCCTCGTCTCCACCCACACGATCAATTTGCAGGAGCAGCTTTTCTACAAGGACATCCCGCTCGTGCAAAAATTATTGCCGACGGAATTCAAGGCGGTGCTGCTCAAAGGCCGCCAGAATTACCTCTGTCCGCTGCGGCTGCAACGCGCGATGAGTCACGGCACGGAGCTCTTTGCCTCGCGTGAACAGGAGGAGATGAAGCGGATATGGGAATGGAGCCTCAGGACGCACGATGGGACGCTTTCCGATCTCGATCCCGCGCCCGATCCCCAAGTCTGGCTCCAGGTTTGCAGTGAGCCGCATGTCTGCACCGCGCGCACCTGTGGGCTCGGGACGGACTGCTTCTACCAGCGGGCCCGCAAGGAGGCGGAATCGGCCAAGATTCTTGTGCTCAATCACTCGCTCTTTTTCAATTTCCTCGCCGGGGCGGAGGCCGCCTTGCAGGAGCGTGGCTATCTTTTCCACAATGATTTCGTGATTTTCGATGAGGCCCACACGCTGGAAAGCGTGGCGGCGCGGCATCTGGGCCTGGAGATTTCCCACGGCAGTCTACGCTACCTGCTTCATCGGCTTTTTCATCCGCGCACCCAGAAGGGCATCGTCGCGGCGATGCACGATGGAGAGGCTCTCAAGCTGGTGCGGGATGCGGAAGAGGAGTCGGATCTCTTTTTCGACCGGCTGGAGCGCTCGCTCGATTTCAAGCGCAGCAAGGAACTGCGACTGCGCGAGCCCGGCATCGCGGACAATTCCCTCGATCTCCCGCTCGCCCGACTTTACCGGCACCTGGCTGACGCCGCGCGGGACATTGACGATGAGGTCTTCAAGGCGGAAGTTCAGGAATCGGCCCGGCGCGTGGAGGGCATGCGGGTGGGCCTGAGCGAATTCCTCGGCCAGACCCGGCATGATCATGTCTACTGGATTGAACGCTATGAGAAACGCGACACACACCTCACTTTGACGGCGGCGCCCATTGAGGTCGCATCACAACTCCGCAAGCTGCTCTTCCGTCCCGACAACACCGCGATCATGACCAGCGCCACGCTCGCCGTTAGCGACGGTCTCAAGTATTTCGTGAACCGGATTGGCGGTGAAGCCGCGGCCACACTGCAGGTCGATTCCCCCTTCGACTACGCGCGGCAAATGCGCGTTTTCATTCCCAAGAAAATGCCCGAGCCGATGGCGCATGAGGCCTACGAAGGGGCGCTCTCCCACTGGATCCGCCATTTTGTTTCCATGACCCAGGGCAAAGCCTTCGTTCTTTTCACCAGTTATCAGACCATGCAGAAACAGGCGGCCCTGCTTGCCTCCTTTTTCCGCGCCGAGAAGATCACCTGCCTGGTGCAGGGCGGCGCTTTGCCTCGGCATCGCATGCTGCAAAAATTCAAGGAGGATCGGGACTCCGTCCTCTTTGGAACCGATTCGTTTTGGCAGGGCGTCGATGTGCCGGGTGAAGCGTTGAGCAATGTCATCCTCACCCGCCTGCCCTTTGCCGTGCCCGATCACCCGCTCACGCAAGCCAAATGCGAGCTGATCATCGCCAATGGCGGCGACGCCTTCCGGGAGTTTTCGCTACCGGAAGCAATCCTGAAGTTTCGGCAAGGAGTGGGCCGCCTGATCCGCACACAACATGACAAAGGCATCGTCGTCATTCTCGACAATCGCGTGCTGACCAAGCCATATGGTAAAGCCTTCCTCGCTGTCCTCCCGAAATGCCCGGTCGAAGTCGTCCAATAACCACCGGCCAATATACCGATCCGTATGAGCCGTTAATTCACGGCTTCGATTTTGATCTCGTGCTTCACTGGCACCACGGCGGCCACGCTGGCGTCACGAAGGGTTTTCCACTTCTCGATGACCTTGGCCGATAGGTTGGCCGTAACGTCTTTCAGGTCGGGAAAGGCATCGTTCCACATGGGCAGCGAATGGAGGAACACCTTGTTGGAAGAGGTCTCGAAAACCTGCTCGTCGGCAATTTTTTGCTGAGCAGCCGCGAAAGGCGCGCTGAAGGGGTTATCCAGGAATTCGGCAGCAAGGTTGATTCCCTTCGCGAGTTCGTCGGCGGAAAAGGTCTTGCTCTGCGTGCCCCAGGTAATCTTCAGCGATGCGGACGGCGCATTTTTCACCACGAGGACGTAGCGATTTAAGTCGGCGTTGAAAGGTAGAAAAGGAAGGATACTCCGTGGCGTTTTGGGATCCTTGGCGTCGCCCTCGGCAAAGCAAAAGGGATAGCGGGTCGATTCCAGTTCGATCGTCCCATTCTGGTCCGAGAGAACCTTGGTTCCTTCCGTGGCCTCGGCTTGGTTGGCTTTGAGATCAACCGTAATCGTCCCGATCGTGCCGTCGCAGCCCAGCGCTTTGAGAAACGCATAAGCCATGATGAGATGCCCGTCTGGCGGTGGATGGACGCCGTCCCCACCAGTCACGCAGAAATCCTGGCCGTTCGCGGCCTTGGCCTTTGCCATGACATTCATCATCGCGCCGTGCACGTCGGCAAAGCCAACGCCTTCCTTCGCGGCCACTTCCTTCGCGGCCTGACCAAAGTCAGCCAGCGTTTGGTTATAGACTTCAGGCGGAGTTGCTTTCCCCTTGTAGTAGAAGGTATCCACGGCCCCCGGCGTGCCGACCACAATGAACCGGACTCCCTCGGCCTTGAAGGTATCGACAATCGACGTCATGCTGGTGCGATAAGTTTCGAGCAAGTCGGGCTTGGTGGCGATATAGCCGCCATCATTCATACCGTAGCAGGTTGTCACCACCGTGGGCTTGTAAACGAGCGCGTCATTTTTCATGCGCGCGAGAAATGAGGGTGCTCTTTCGCCCGACCAACCGAACTGGATGGCGGCGAGCTTGGGCTGCGGCTGGCACATCAAGAGGTAATCGGCGATGTAGAGCGAGTAGAGTTTCTGTTCCGTGATCGAATCACCGCAAATCCCAACCAGGTCGCCGGGTTGAAGTCTGCCAGGCGATGAAGTCTTGTCCTCGGCGTGGGACCAGTTTGTGGACAAGGCAAAGGAGACGACGAGGAGCGCCGATAAACATCGGGAAAGTGAGGTTTTCATAAAAGTATTAAGGAAGGATCAATTCAATTTTTCCTGGATGGCCTTGCCCATTTCCACCGTGGAGACCGACTTCTCACCCGGGCGGGCAAGATCGGCGGTGCGCAGCCCGCTTTGGAGCGTCGCTTCAACCGCCTGTTCGATTGCGGCGGCGGCTTCGTTCTCGTTGAAGGAATAGCGGAGCATGAGCGCGGCGGAAAGAATCTGCGCGATCGGATTGGCAATGCCTTTGCCCGCGATGTCGGGGGCGGAACCACCGCTAGGTTCATAGAGGCCGAAGGAGCCATCCGCGAGTGACGCGCTCGGCAGAAGTCCGAGCGAGCCGACCGTGGCTGCAGCTTCGTCGCTGATGATATCGCCGAAGAGATTTTCGCAGAGCATGACGTCGAATTGCTGCGGCTTGCGCACGAGCTGCATCGCGGCGTTGTCGACATACATGAAATCGAGCGCGACGTCCGGGTATTGCGGCGCGATGGCCTTGACCGTCTTGCGCCACAGGATGCTCGTCTCGAGCACGTTGGCCTTGTCGATCAGCGTCACGCGTTTGCGGCGCAGGCGCGCGGCCTTGAATGCGACGTGGGTGATGCGTTCGATTTCCTTGGTCTCGTAGACCATCGTGTCGACGGCACGCTCGCCGCCTTCAATGGCGACGGTGCACTTGGGCTGGCCGAAATAGAGCCCGCCCGTCAGTTCGCGCACGACGAGGACATCGAAGCCATCGGGAATCCATTCCGATTTGATGGGCGAGGCATGGAGCAGGCCCGGGTAGCACTTGGCGGGACGGAGATTGGCATAGAGGCCGAAGTGCTTCCGCAACGGCAACAGGGCGGCCCGTTCCGGTTGCAGGTTGGGCGGCAGGCTTTCCCACTTGGGGCCGCCGATGGAACCGAAGAAGATCGCCTGCGCGTCGCGACAACCCTGGAGGGTGTGCGGGGGAAGCGCGTCGCCGAATTGGTCGATGCCGGCGCCGCCGACGGCATATTTCTTGGCATCGATGGAAAAGCCGAAGCGCTTGGCGGTGGCGTTGAGGACGTCCAGCCCGACGGCCATGACTTCCGGCCCGATACCGTCTCCGGCGAGAACGGCGATTTTGTAGGTGTTGCTCATAAATTAAGGGGTGATTTTAGACGGAATTAACGGAATTTTTCTAAATTAACGGAATGAGAAAAGAACGAAAAACGCCGCTCTAACATTGTTAACAAAACGGCGCAGAAAGCGGAAGGAACATTCCACCCTCCGTGAATTTGGAGAAATTCCGTTAATTCCGTCTAAAATCAGGTCAGAACTCAAGCAACGGTGGTAACCTGCGACTGACTTTGCGTCGGCTCGGGTTCCGGCTCGGTGGCGAGGGGAGGGGAGAAGAGGTAGGTCTGGAAGATGCCTTCGCCGATGACGTTTAGCTTGATCTGGAGTTCATCCATGTACTTGTGCATGCCGACGGTCTTGATGTCCTCCAGCGCGCTGTAGTTGAGCTCCGCGACGAGGCGCCCGGTCAGTTTCTCAGCCTGGTTGGTGAAGTGCTCTCCAGCCGTGCCGGAAATACGGCGGAGCGAGTAATCGAGCTCCTGGGCACAAAAGCGAATCGAGCGCGGGAAGAACTCGTTCAGGATGAGAAATTCAACGACCTTGTCCGGCTCAACCTGCGCGACGTAGAATTTGCGGTAGGCATCGTGCGAGCTGCAAGACCGGAGAATCGCGCTCCATTGGAGGGTGCCGCCGGTATGCGAATTCTTTGCCGGCGTCTTGATGAAGATTTCGTCGTTGGCGTCGAGGATGCGGGTCGTCATGTCGGCGCGCTCCAGATATTTGCCGACCTGGATGAAGTCCCAGTCCTCGCCATGGGTCATGGTGCCGTCGGTGATGCCTTGAAAAAGATGCGAGGCGTTTTTGACCTGCGTGAAGAATTCGTAAGGCCCCTGGCGCTGGATTTTCTTCAGCGTCTGGCTCTTGATCCAGAGGTAGGTGCGGTTGATTTCCTCCCACATCTCGAGCGAAATCTGCTCGCGCACATGGCGGGCATTTTCGCGCGCGGCGGTGACGCAGTTGACGATCGAATTCGGGTTCTTCGGGTTGAGGGTCAGGAAGTCGATGACATTGTCGTTGCTCGTTTCCGTGTAGAGCTCGTAGTAATCCGCGTGCTCCCCGGTGCTGCGCAGGACGGGCTCCCAGAGGGTTTTCTGCTCCGCCTGGCCGAGCCGGGGCAGATCAAGCATGAGCTGAAGATTGACGTCGAGAATGCGGGCGATATTTTCCGCCCGCTCGGCATAACGGCTCATCCAGTAGAGAGAATCGGCAACGCGAGATAACATAAATTTCAATTTATAGATGAGTTTTAGCTGTCCCCGTAAAGCACCCACGTGTCCTTGCTGCCGCCGCCCTGGGAGGAATTGACGACGAGCGAACCCTTGCGGAGCGCTACGCGGGTCAGCCCGCCCGGCACGATGCTGATTTTTTCCCCGCAGAGGATGTAGGGGCGAAGATCGACGTGCCGTCCCTCGAATTGTCCATCCACATAGCTGGGATGGCGCGAGAGATTGAGCGTCGGCTGCGCGATGAAGTTACGGGGAGTCTCCAGAATCTTTTCCTTGAATTCCGCACGTTGCGCGGCGGTCGAAGCCTGTCCCACGAGCATGCCGTAGCCGCCCGATTCGTTCGCCGACTTGACCACGAGCTTTTCAAGGTTGTTGACGACGTACTCACATTCCTTCGGGTTCGAGCAGAGATAAGTCGGCACGTTGGCCAGGATCGGTTCCTCGGAAAGGTAGAACTTGATCATGTCCGGCACATATTTGTAGACGACCTTGTCGTCCGCCACGCCGGTGCCGATGGCGTTGGCCAGGCTGACGTTCCCCGCGCGGTAGGCCTCCACGAGTCCCGGCACGCCGAGGATGGAATCTTTGCGGAAGACCTTCGGATCCAGGAAGTCGTCATCCAGTCGGCGGTAGATCGTATCGACCTTCTCGAGGCCCTTCGTCGTGCGCATATAGACCGTCTTGTCCTGCACGACCAAGTCCTGGCCTTCGACAATCTGGATGCCCATCTGCCGGGCCAGGAACGAGTGCTCAAAATAGGCGCTGTTATAAATACCGGGCGTCAGGAGCACGACGGTGGGAGCCTTGTCCGTTGGCGGCGCGATGTACTGGAGCACTGTGAGCAAATCCTGCGTGTAGTGATCCACCGGGCGGACGCCGACGCTGCTGAAGAGATTGGGGAAGGCGCGCTTCATTGCCACGCGATTTTCCAGCAGGTAGGAGACGCCGGAGGGGCAGCGGCCATTGTCCTCTAGGACGAAATAAGTGCCCTCGCGGTCGCGAACCATGTCGCTGCCGCAAATGTGGATGTAGATGTCCTTCGGCACGGGCACGCCAACCATCTCGGGCCGGTAATGCTTCGCGCTCAGGACGTCTTCGGCGGGGATGACCTTTTCCTTCAGGATGCGCTGGTCGGTATAGAGATCCTTGAGGAAAAGATTCAGCGCGCGCATCCGCTGGATGAGCCCGGCTTCGATCACGTTCCATTCCGAGGCGGGAATGATCCGCGGCATGAGATCGAACGGGAAGATGCGCTCGGTGCCCTGCTCGTCGCTGTAGACGGTGAAGGTGATGCCTTGTCTCAGGAATGCCGCATCAACCGCCGTGCGGCGTTGCTCAAATTCTTCCCGTTCCAGGTTTTGGAACCTCTCAAACAACGTCGCGTAATGGGGGCGAACCTTTCCCTCCGCCGCGAACATTTCATCAAAAAAATCACCGGGTTGGTATTTATCGAGCAAGGCCATGGACGTAAAAAAGGAAAAGTCGGGAATTAGACAATGTGGGTTAAAGAGGGCCAGTAAACACGATATCGGGACTGGGAGCAATCCGAAGTAGCCAGCTTTATGCCAAAATTGTGGCTTGAGCGATTTTTCCGTTTGCGGGTTCCTCGTTCCCAAGTTCAGTTGGGAACGGGTAAGGAAACTCAGCCGGTCATCGATCAGGACGACAGACGGATTGACAAAAGGGGCCGGACATCGGACTTTCAAACCATGAGTAACGATTCTCCAGTGATTTCCCTGACTCGCGACGTGGAGGCCATTCAAATTCCGAGCGGCTTGACCAAAAAGCTGCTGCAAGGCACGCCGGTCATTATTACGCAGGCCCTGGGTGGAACCTATACGGTCGTGGTGGAACATTCCGCCGGCCTATTCCGCGTCTTGGCGGAGGATGCCGACGCGCTGGGCAAGACACCTGCGCCCAAGGCTGCTGCCACCGCTGAAGGCGGCGATGCGGTCCCCAAGGGTGGCCCGGTGAATGAAGAGGAAATCTGGACCCAGCTCAAGACCTGTTACGACCCCGAAATCCCGGTCAATATTGTCGATCTCGGCCTGATCTACAGCCTCGAAATCAAGCCCCAGGAGGATGGCGGCAACCTGGTTGAGGTCAAAATGACCCTTACCGCGCCCGGTTGCGGCATGGGGCCTTCCATTGCCTCGGACGCCCAGCGGAAGATTCTAAGCGTCTCCGGCGTGACCGACGCACAAGTCGATGTGGTCTGGGATCCACCCTGGAGCGCGGAACGCATTTCGCAAGAGGGCAAGTCGAAGCTGGGGATGATTTAAGAGTGAGGGGGCAGGCCCCGGCCTGCTCCTATTCGATAACGGGCGCCCCCATGAACCTCTGGCTAAAAATCCTCATCAGTGCGCTGCTCATCGGCGGTATCTCCGAGATCTCGCGCCGCAATTCCAATATCGCGGCGCTCCTGGCTTCGCTGCCGCTGATTTCGATCTTGTCGATGATCTGGATGTATCACGATTCGCACGATGCCGGGCGAATTGCCGACTTCTCCTGGTCGGTCTTTTGGTATGTCCTCCCCTCCCTGGTTCTTTTTATCGTCCTGCCCGTCCTCCTGACCCGCTGGCAAGTACCCTTTTACGGCGCCCTGCTCATTGCCAGCGCGGCCACCATCGTCGTCTTTTTTATCATGAAGGCCGTTCTAGGGCGCGTGGGGATCGAGATATAAATCTTGGGCGAAGAAAGTCCCATTGGGACAATTGAAAGTAGCCCGGCAATTCATTGCCGGGTAAAAGGTATCGAAAATGACGCGTCCCATCGGGACGCATGAAAGCTCGGAAGGATTCGAATTCGTCCGTCCCTACGGGACGGACGGCTTTCCTTATGGAATACCCGGCAATAAATTGCCGGGCTACTCTCGGGCGTCCCTCTGGGACGCTCGGGCTGGTTCCGGTCCGATTGCTTCCCTGACGATGGTCGTTAGCATGAATTAACCGCAAGCGCTCAAGGTCGAAAAAAAATTCAACAAGACACTTGCCATCTATTGGCCTTTTGATAGTCTCGCTCTCTTGCGCTTTATCGCGTGAAGGCGTTTTTGTCTTCCCGTACAGAGTGCAAATCACCCTTTTTTGAGTAATAAATATGAAAGTTCGCGCCTCCGTTAAACGCCGCACTTCGGACTGTCAAGTCGTCCGTCGGAAGGGCCGCGTCTACATCATTAACAAGAAAAACCCGCGCCTTAAACAGCGCCAGGGTTAAATAGGAAAGCCCAGCACGTATGCCTCGCCTTCTCGGTATCGATATTCCCGGTGACAAGCGGATTGAAGCCGCCTTGCCTTACATTTACGGCATCGGCCCCAGCCGCGCCAAGCTCATCCTCGAACAGGCTGAAATCAGCCCGGACGTCCGCGCCAAGACGCTGAGCGATCAGCAGCTTAACCGGATCATCCAGATCATCCAGGAAAACAAGTACACGATCGAAGGTGATCTTCGCCGCGAACTGCAACAGAATCTCAAGCGCCTTCAGGCCATCAATTGCTACCGTGGCATCCGCCATCGCCGTGGATTGCCTGTCCGTGGTCAACGTACCGGCACCAACGCCCGTACCCGCAAGGGACCGCGCAAGACGGTCGGCGTGCAACGCAACAAAGACGCCAAAGCCGGCAAAGTCTAATTTAACCAGTTAATCCCATGGCCGACGAAACTCCGATTACACCCGCCGCACCTGCGGCTGAGAAGAAACCCGCAGCGGAAAAAAAGCCCGCCGCTGAAAAGAAACCCGCTGGCGAGAAAAAAGTCGCCGGGAAAGGCGCTGCCGCTGCAGCCGCCGTCAAGCCTGCCGAGCAAATCTCGACCAGTCTGTCGCTCGATCCGAACGACATGGAGAAGCCCAAGATCGTCAAGGCCAAGGGTAGCAAGAACATCTTCACGGGCATCGCGCACATCTCCGCGACGTTCAATAACACCATCGTTTCCATCACCGACATGACGGGCGCCGTCATCGGCTGGTCCTCCGCTGGTAAGTGTGGTTTCCGTGGTTCCAAGAAGTCGACCGCGTATGTCGCTCAGGTTGTCGCGCAGGACGCTTCCCGTCAGGCGATGGGCCACGGGCTCAAGGAAGTTTCCGTCCGCGTCAAAGGTCCGGGTACGGGCCGTGAATCGGCGATCCGCGCCCTGCAGGCGATCGGTTTGGAAGTCACTTCCATCACCGACGTGACTCCCACCCCTCACAATGGTTGCCGCCCCCGCAAGCAGCGCCGCGTGTAATTCTTTTTAACTATCTAATCCTATGGCTCGTTACACCGGACCCCGTACCAAGAAAAGCCGCCGCTATGGCGTTCCCCTCTTCGGCCCCCACAAGGCGCTCGAACGTCGTAATTTCCCGCCCGGCATGCATGGCGACAAAGGCCGTCGCAAGCAATCGGAATATGCCATCGCCCTCGGCGAAAAGCAGAAGCTCCGTTTGATGTACGGCTTGCTGGAACGTCAGTTCCGCCGCTATTTCGAGACCTCCCTGCGCCGTCGCGGTGTCACGGGCGAAATCCTTTTGCAGCTCCTTGAAACCCGCCTCGATAACGTGGTCTTCCGCCTCGGCCTGGCCAATTCCCGCCGCTCCGCGCGCCAGATGGTCAACCACGGCCACATCGCTGTCAACGGTCGCAAGGTCAGCATCGCCAGCTACAACACCAAGATTGGTGATGTTGTCGAAGTCCGCAACAACGCCGTCTCCCGCCAGCTCGGAACGCGCGGCCTCAATGCCACGCAGATCACCGCGGTGCCGGATTGGCTCTTGCTCGACAAAGACAATTTCAAGGGCGAAGTGAAGCGCATTCCGACTCGTGAGGAAATCGCGCCGATCGTCAACGAGCAGTTGATCATCGAGCTTTACTCGCGCTAAACGCATTTTCCCGCGGTTCCCGCTGTGCCGGGGCCGCCTGCTTCTTTCCGACCGGCGGTGCGGAGAGAGGTCGATTCAGTAGAAACACCGCCATCCGGCTGTTGGTCCGGGGTAGCGATGGCAATCGCGGCCTTCGGGTAACCCAGCCAAGGAGAAATCAGATGCCTATCCGCCTCGGTCGTTTTGAAATGCCCAATCGTCTGGCCAAAGACGAAGTCGCCTCCAAAGGCAATTACGCCAAGTTTGTCGCCGAACCCTTTGAAGCGGGTTACGGTCACACCCTCGGCAACTCCCTGCGCCGCGTGCTCCTTTCCTCGCTGGAAGGCGCTGCCATCTCGAGCATCAAGCTCGAAGGCGCCGTGCATGAATTCGGCACGCTTCCTGGCGTGGTCGAAGATGTCACCGATATCGTTCTCAATCTCAAGAAGGTTCTCTTCAAGCTCCCCAACCGCGAACCCCGCGTCTTGTTCCTCAACGTGACCAAGGAAGGCCCCGTCACCGCCGGCGACATCAAGCTCGATGCCGGTGTCGAAGTGCTCAACCCTGAGCAGGTCATCGCGACCCTCGATAAGAAGCAGCGTTTTGAAGCGGAACTCGAAGTCAAGGTCGGTCGCGGCTACTGCAGCGCCGAGTTCAACAAGCACCCTGAGCAGTCGATTGGCGTCATCGCCATCGATTCCCTCTTCTCTCCCGTCCGCAAGGTGAAATACTCGGTGGAGAACACCCGCGTGGGTCAGCGCACCGATTACGACAAGCTCATCCTCGAAGTCTGGACCGACGGTCGCCTCACGACTGATGAAGCCCTGCTTCAGGCCTCCGCCATTCTTCGCCATCACCTCGATCTCTTCGTCGACTTCGACAAGGAAACGATCGAGTTCGAGGAAAGCCAGCCGCAGGTCAGCCAGGAAAACAGCAAGCTCAAGAAGCTCCTCAACATGAGCGTCAACGAGATCGAGCTGTCGGTCCGCGCCGCCAACTGCCTTAACAACGCCAACATCACGACCGTCGGCCAGCTCGCCATGAAGACCGAGGCTGAGATGCTCAAATACCGCAACTTCGGCAAGAAGTCGCTCAACGAAATCAAGGATAAGCTCCAGAACCTCGGCCTCAGCCTGGCATGAAGCTTGAATCCGGTCTCGTCGACGCTCCTGCCGCCGATGCCAAAGCCGACTAAACCGCCATGCGCCATCAGAAAAACACCCGTAAACTCGGACGCACTTCGCAGCACCGCGATGCCATGCTTGCCAACATCGTGGCCAGCCTGATCATCCACAAGCGCGTCAAAACCACCTTGGCCAAGGCCAAGGAAGCCCGCCCGTTGGCGGAAAAGCTCGTCACCCTCGGCAAGGCCGGCACGCTCCACGCGCGTCGTCTCGCCGTGGCCAAGATCGGCCAAAAGGATGCCGTGGCCAAGCTGTTCAAGGACATCGCTCCTGGCTTCAAGGATCGCAAGGGTGGATATACCCGCATCCTTAAGCTTGGACCGCGTCAGTCGGACTCGGCCCCCATCGCTTTCCTCGAATGGGTCGATTATGTCGTGGACGCCGTCGCAGCCCCCGTTGAAAAAGCGGAAAAGCCTGCCAAAGCCGACAAGCCCGCCAAGGCCGAGAAGAAAGAAAAAGCCCCGAAGTCTGAAAAGACCGAGAAGGCCGAATAGTCTTCGAGCCCTTTAGCTTCACGCTCAATCAATTCAAACGGCGATCCTCGCAAGGGATCGCCGTTTTTGTGGGGTCATTACCTGAGGAAGCTACTCGCGAGGCGCGATTGGGTTTTGTGGAGGGCTCGGCTCCTGCCGAGCCGCAGATGACGGGGAGGCTCGTTCCACCAACGTGTACCGCAAAGAATGCCCTGGGGGAGGAGCTTACCCCATACCCCCCGATTCCTCAGGCCGCCTCTTCTTCCAAATGCTGCTTGGCCATCACCTTGCCGGAGATGAAGTAGGAGCCGACGACCAGCACGGCGGCAATGATCTGGGCGGCGATGGTTTCCACCGTGGGAAACAGGGAGAACCAGACGCCAGCCCAGTCCGGTACGAGATCTTTCAGGGCCGCGATCGTGGTCGTGGGGATCCATCCCGCCTGCTGCATTTCATAGGCTTCCTCTCCCACCATGACGAGTAGGACAAAGCCGAGCATGATCCCTGTGACGATCAGCATCTTGCGGTAAGGCATGCGTTGGTGGAGAAGGAAGGTGATGAAGGCAACCATCAGCGTGAGCACCAAGCCGAGGAGCGAGCCGTAGAAAACGGTCATGCCGCCCAATTTGAGGTAGTAACTCTGGAGAAACAGCACGACTTCAAAGCCCTCCCGGTAGACGGAGGTCAGGCCGAGCAGGACGAGTCCCCAGAAAACGAAGCCGGGCGAGGTACCCGTCTCCGCCGATTCCAGGATCCGCTTCTTCTGGCGGTTGTGAACGGTGATCCATCCGCCCCAGTAAACCTTGTGGAAGAACCAGTTCATGACGATGAGCAGGACAACCACGGCCAGGAGACCGGTTGCCGCCTGGAGGACGAGGTAGGAAACCTGCGTGCTGATATCTTGCACGATGCCCCGGACGATAAACCAGGTCACCAGCGTTGCCAGGAAGCCGGAACAGGCGCCGACAAAGATCGGGATGGAGCGACTCGACTGGGTGGTGCTGCGACTCAGCCCGGCCGTAATGGCCGCGAGAACCAGGATGCTTTCGAGCCCTTCGCGGAATACCAGAACCGCAATATCGAGGATGGCCGAAAGATGGCTCGTATTCGGGGCGGTTGGATCAGGGCTTCCGCTGGAAGTGATGCCCTGCCAGATCAGGAGAGCCACGACGGGAATGGAGGCCACGGCTAAAAGGGTGTAGAGAAGGCGCCGCCCCAGGATGGAGGAAGGAGCAGGCAGGCGGTGGTCGTGCACAGTCGATGAGCTTGTCATATCCCTAATATGGCGCAAATCCGAAAACGGCGCTAACGGTGGGTTGCTATTTCCTGTCGTTGCGTTGTACTACGGTTTTCCTCGATTAACGCATGACGATTCCTGCACCCATCCCTTCATGACTACACCTCCTGATGGCTCCGTGGAAGTCGCCTTCAATCCGGAAGATCGCGTTTACTCCCGCGTGGTCTGGCGTCTGGTTCCTTCACTTTTTCTATTCTTTGTTTTTGGTTACCTGGACCGGGTCAACATCGGGTTCGCCAAGCTCGACATGATGACGGATCTCCACTGGAGCGAATCCATCTATGGGCTCGGTGCCGGAATGTTTTTCATCGGCTATTTCGTCTTCGAGATTCCCAGCAATATCATCCTTTATCGCCTGGGCGCCCGGCGGTGGCTGGCCTGCATGATGATGACCTGGGGCATCCTCTCGGCCTGCATGATGTTTGTCTGGACGACGGAGTTTTTCTACCTGCTGCGCTTCGCCATAGGGCTGGCGGAGGCCGGCTTTTTTCCGGGCATCATCTTTTACCTTACCATCTGGTTTCCGCGGGAGCGGCGTGGCCGGGTCACCGCGCTCTTCATGTCGGCGATCGGTATTTCGGGGATTATCGGTGGGCCGCTCTCAGGTTGGATCATGCAGGGACTGCAGGGCGTGAAAGGCCTATCCGGGTGGCAATGGCTATTCCTCCTGGAAGGAATCCCGTCCGTGATTATGGGCTTCATGGCACTCGCCGTCCTCGATAATTCCATTCAGGAGGCCCGCTGGCTGACCGAGGCTGAAAAAGCCATGCTGGAACGGAACATCGTGCAGGATAACGCCGGGTATCAGCCATTCTCTATTTTTCAGGCGCTGACCTTGGGGCGGGTCTGGTTCCTGAGCCTGATTTATTTTCTGCTTCTTATCGGTCTCTATGGCTACCTTTTCTGGACGCCACAGATCATCAAAAGCAGCGGGGTAACGAGTGTCTTTCACGTCGGTCTCCTGAGTGCGATTCCTCCCCTGATCGCTATTTTCATCATGGTGATCGTGGGCAAACATTCTGATTCCACGGGAGAACGACGGCTTCACCTGGCAGTCAGCGGCTTTGTCGGGGTTACTGGATTTTTGATTTGTGCGCTCCTGGGGCAGAGCACGGTTGCGATCATGATTGGCCTGACGCTGGCCACCTCCGGGGTACTGGCGACGCTTCCGCTGTTTTGGGCGCTACCCACGGAATTTCTCAAGGGCGTAGGCGCAGCGGCGGGAATTGGCCTTATCAATTCCATCGGCAACCTGGCCGGATTTTTCAGCACCTCGGTGATGGGAATCATCCGCGACAGGATGCACGATAGTGCTCCCGGCCTTTATTTGATCGCGGCTTGTCTTGCCTTGGGGAGCGGGCTGGCGCTCTTGACGGCGCGGCCCAAACGTTACAAATAAACAAGGTTGCCATTCGCCCTTTATCTGAATCCCAGCGAAGGGTCTAATTGTCCATGATGCTGGAGCCATTGGTCTCTGTCTTGACGATCACCTGGAATAACAAACGCGACCTGCAGACCACGGTGGAGTCGGTACTGGCCCAGAATTACAAGAACCTGGAGTTGATCATTGTCGATGGGGCTTCCCGTGACGGGACGAGGGATTATCTCGCTTCTCTCCAGCGGGAGAATGTTCGGTGGATTAGTGAACCCGATTCCGGCATTTCCGATGCCTATAACAAGGCGATCAACCTGGCCAAGGGGGATACCTGTATTTTCATGAACTCGGGGGATACCTTCCTCGACGCTGAAACGGTAACCCGGGCCATGAATTTGATTCCTGCCGGCGTCAAGGTGGCCGAGTCGGTGATCTACGGCGATTACTATCAGGTGGTCGATTCGGAACTCTATTTTGAACGGGCCGATCACACACAAATCTATTCCACGTGCAGTATCAATCACCAATCGGCCTTCATCGGCGGGGCTCTATGCAAACGTTTCGCCTATGACACGCGTCTCAAATTGGAGGCCGATTACGATTACTGGATGAGGCTTCTCGCGGCCGGAGTACCCTTTATCAAAATTGATACGATCATTGCCAAATATGATATGAGCGGTATCAGTTCAAGCTCACCCTATCAGGTCCACCAGGCAATCCTGCGATATATTCTGGTGGCGCTCAATACCAAGAGGAAGCTGTCCGTTTGGGATGGATTCCACATTTGTTGGCGCGCAATACGGGTTCAGGCACGAATTACCGTCAGGAGCTTGGTGGGACGATCCATCATCCTTAAATTCAAGAAAACCCTGATCTCCTTGGGGCTCAAGAAGGGACCGGTAAATCTCAACCAGGCAGCTAGGACGGGCTAGATATGCCGCGAATCGGCCTCGTCCTTGACGATGTAGCCGGAATCCTGCCGCTTGAAATTGACTTCGTTTTTCTTCACGTAGGCGTTGAAGACATCGTCGGCGGACATCCCCAGCACCTGCGCCATGGAGATGAGGAAGTGGAAGAGATCCACCACTTCAACCTTCGCGTTCTGCGTGTCGAATTTCTGGTACTTGGCCCACCATTTCCAGGGCACGCTGTCGATCAGTTCGGCCATTTCCTGGTTCATCGCCCGGGAGTAATTGAGCAGCCATTTGGTCTGGTCTTCCTCGCTCATGCCAGTGGTGTGAACTCCGATGCGTTCGTTCAGCGATTGTTGCATCCGGAACAACTCTTCAAACTTATCCTTGGGCGATTCACTCATGCTGCGATTATTCCTGTTCCCGATTGTTTGAACAGGAAAAGATGACCCCGGTGTAAGGTCGTTAGCCCGTTGAGCTTGACCAAGGTCATGGAAGTGAGGTTCGACAAGCGGCAAAGCCATGGCAGATTAATTTTCCCATGGAACAAGTTGTCATTATCGGTACCGGTTGCGCCGGTCTTACTGCCGCGATCTACACCGCTCGCGCGAATCTCTCCCCGGTTGTCCTTACGGGCACGATGCCGGGCGGATTGCTGACCACGACGAGCACAGTCGAAAATTTCCCCGGCTTCCCCGAGGGCATTGACGGTTTTCAATTGATGCAGAACCTGCAAAAACAGGCCGAACGTTTCGGCGCACGGATTCAATTTGGTAACTTGGAAAGCGTCGATTTTTCCGGCAAGCCGCTCAAGCTCGTCATTGATGGCGAGACCGTGGAGACGCGGACGGTGATCGTAACGACGGGATCAAGCCCGCGGGCCATTGGTCTCGAATCGGAACGGCTCTTGGAAAAAATGGGCGTCACCTATTGCGCCACCTGTGATGGTGCTCTGCCCCAATTCCGGAATCAGCCGCTCGTGGTGGTGGGAGGCGGAGATTCTGCCGTCGAAGAGGCCACTTATTTGACCCGATTCGCCTCGAAGGTCTATCTGGTACATCGCCGCGATACCCTTCGCGCCAGCGTGATCATGCAGCAGCGCGCGATCACCCATCCGAAAATCGAAATGGTCTGGAACAGCATCGTCACCGAGGTGCTCGACGTCGCGCAGAAAAAGGTCACCGGGGTGAAGTTGAAGAACATCGTGACGGGCGAGACCAGCACGCTGCCTTGTGCAGGCCTCTTTGTCGCCATCGGTCATACGCCCAACACGGCCGTTTTTGGTGGTGCGCTGGATGTGGACGAAGGCGGCTACATCAAGCTTTATGGCGGTACCCGCACCAATGTTCCCGGGGTCTTTGCCGCGGGCGATGTGGCCGATCACGTATACCGGCAGGCCGTCACGGCAGCGGGTACAGGATGCGCCGCTGCCATTGAAGCGGAACGGTTTCTCGAAGCCAACCCGGTTTAAAGCATTCTGCTTGGACTTAGGCTCCGAGCTTGTCTTCCGCCGCCTGGGCCTTCGCCGCCCAATCGGGAGCGGAGGTCTTATAGGTGGCCTTGATCGCCTCGTATTGGGCC
Source organism: uncultured Verrucomicrobiota bacterium (assembly GCA_903863295.1). Lineage (GTDB taxonomy): Bacteria > Verrucomicrobiota > Verrucomicrobiia > Methylacidiphilales > UBA1321 > JABDGH01. The sequence goes on from CAIPBM010000069.1 coordinate 30,142, forward strand.
TTGGCGTTGGCTTTATCGCCTGCCTTTTCGTAGGCTTGACCGGCAAGGTAAAGCGCTTCGGCGCTGACGGCTGGGGCGGCTGGGCCGAAGAACGTATTGACCTGCAGATAATAGCTGATGGCGTTTTCCGTGTCGTTCGGATTGGCTTTGTTAATGTGTCCAGCTTTTTCCAGCAGACGGCCATAGCCGAGCATGGCCTTCGACTGCAATTGCACGCCTGCCGTTTGCGATTTCATCAAGACCGCATAGCTCTGCGCGGCGGCCTGTTGATCGGCGGGTTGAGTCGATTGTTCATTGGCCAGTGCAATGCCGTAGTCGGCATTCACGCTATGCTGGGCATCCCAGGCGCCACCACCGGGCAGGGCCTTCATTTTCAGGAAATAGTCCTTGGCCTTGGCGAGGTCGCCTTGCGCAAGATACGTGGCGCCCAAGCCATAATAGGCATCCGCCAGGGTGTTCGCATCCTTGGGGTCGGCTTTTTCCAGGAGCGCATTGTAAACCTGAATCGCGGTGGCGTAATCGTTAGCCGCGATTAACAACGCGCCATACTGGTTGGTTTCCTGGCGGGTGAGAGCCAGGTTGGGATTCGGGTTGATGCACGACTTAAAGCGCTCCAGTGCGGCGGGGAATTGTTTGTCGCCGTTCTTGTAGATGAAGACCAATCCGGCCTTGGCGAGATCGAAGCGGGTCGTCATGTCGTGGTCGGCAAAGTCGGCTTCCATCTTGGCCAGGGTGGCCTCCATGGTGGCATCGGTCAACACGCCCCATGACCGCTGTTGCTTCAGCGCATTGGTGAGCCCCTCAAGGGCGTCACCGACGGCACCAAGCTGGTCTGGGAATTTCTTGAGCGTGGTCAGGTAGGCTTGCTCGGCATTGGTCATCCGCTTCATCGCTTCGGCCCGGGCGTCGAGTTGCATCGATTGATAGGCGCCCATCGCCTTGGCTGCGGCCAGCCAGACGCCACCGATCTTGTTGTAAGCGGCAGCGGCGATTTCCGGTTTCGGGGCATCGACCAGGTTTTGGTATTCCGCCACGGCCAGATCAAACTTCTTGTCCTTCACGTATTGCGCGCCGACTGCATCTGCCGCGGTGACGAGGTAGGAGTAGGCGGTCGGGTAGGCCTTAAAGAGATCGCTGGCGGCCTGAATCATGGCCGGGACGTTATTGGAACGCAGGTAAATATTGACGATGTAGGAGAGCGCAAAAGGTGCGACGTCATCCGTCGGGTAAGTTTTGGCGACCGCCTGCAGGGCCGCGACAGCACCTGGATCGCCCTTCTTGTCCATGGCGAGGGCCCCGATAAGTTGCACGCTGGGGAGAGCCTTGCTGTCGGGGAACTTGGTGGCGAAGGCTTTGCTCTCGGTGATGACGTCATCGTAGCGTTGCAGCGATTGCAACGCCTGGATGTAACCGGCTGTGCCAATGGCCAGCAGATCTGGAGTCGCCGCAGGGTTGTCCTTGACCAGCTTGTAGTCGCCCAAGGCTGCGGTGAAATCGCCTTGCGCCGCTTCGCCCTGCGCCTTGGAAAGCAACATCTGGTTGGCCACCGGGCTTTTCGGATTCTGGGCAATGTAATCACCGAGGATTTTTCGGGCCTCGTCCACCTTGCCGAGGCTCGTCAGGGCCTGAACCTTCAGCGCGATGACTTGGGGCACGCAACGGCCATTGGGGAAGTCCTTGAGACTGCGATCTGCCTGGACTAAGGCGCCGGCATAATCTTTCCGCTCCATCAGTTTCTGGGCGATGCCGTAACTGATGGTGTCGGCCTGCGGGTCGCCGGCATGCTTGCTCAGATAATCGGTCAAGGCCTTGTCCGCCTTGTCGGTCTGGCCACCGAGGACATATGAATAGAGAATCTGGAAATCGACTTCTTGTTGTTGGTCGGGAGAGATGGCGGCGTGGGCGATCAGGCGGTGTAGGACCGTGCGGGCTTCATCCGCCTCCTTCATGGAGACGTAGCATTCGCCTATCCGTACGAGAGCTTGAATGACCGGATCCGGGTCGTTCTTCAAGTCGTTTAACCGGCTGGTTTCACGGTCAATCAAACGACTGTTCGCCGTGGCGAGGGCAGCTCCTCCCGCGCTCAGGGCGGCGGCGGAATTCTTCTGCAATTGAGTCAGGCGATCCTGTTGGATCTGGATCATGTCTTCCTTGCGCCGCACCCGACGGAATGCATCAAGTGCTTTTTGATACCCCTCAGTACCGGGATCAAGTTGTGCCACCAGGTAAAGCACCTCGGCCTTGCTCATCTCGGCGTTGTTCGCTTGTACCAAGGCATTGGGGTCGGTGCTGACCTTCTCAAAGGTATCGAGAGCCTTTTGCGCCAACGCCTTAATTTCCTCAGGCGACTTCTTGTCGTTCACTGCCTGGTTGGTCTCGACGGCATAGAGGCTGCCCAGGAGGAGGAGGTAGTCAGGTTTCTTCAGGCTGGAGCTAAATTGCTGGAGCAGCTGCTGGAGGTCTTTCTCCGCGCTCACGAAATCTTCCTTCTGATATTCCGCCAGTGCCCGGTAATAAATCGCGTCTTCCAGGAAATCGTTATTCGTCGGAGTTGGATGCTTGCCGATGTAGTCGATCAGCGTGGAAAGCGTCGCAGCGGCTTGGCCAGAGGCTTTGTCCCTTGCGGCTTTATCCGCCGCTTTTTGTCCCAAGGAAAATTGGGCGAGTCCGGTCAGATAGAGGGCCGTGCCGCGGTAGCTGTCGCTGGCTTTTGGATCGACTTCCTTGGCCAGGCGATCGATGGCATTCGCGTTATCGCCCATGTGCAGGTAAGCAAAACCGGCATCAAGATGGGCGTCATCGATGTTGGGTGACGTGGGGTAGCCGGTGATGACTTGGTCAAAGGCTTTGACGGCATCGGCATATTGTCCGGCAGCCAGGGAATCGGCACCTTGCTTGAAGAGAACTGCGCCTTGATCACCCCGGACCCAAGTTGCCGAGCAAAATACGCCAACCAAACAGATTAAAAACCATTTCACAACTTTTACTCTAGTTAGCATCCAGCGCACTTTTAAAGGAAATTCATGCCTGAAACGCAACTTTTCTAACAGGAACTGGTTTCATCGCCGCAAAAAGAGGGCCATGAGCGTCAAGACGACGCTAATGAGGATGCAGGTTGTGGCCGGAAAATAGAAACTAAAATCGCCTTTTTGGTAAGCGATGTCACCCGGGAGTCGTCCCAGCCAGCCGAAGCTCCGTCCGGACCAAAGCCAGGCGCCCGCCACAGCAAGAACCAGCCCGACGATAAAGAGTAATTTTCCGAGATCTTGCATCAATGTTTCTCCGCTAGTTTGGCCATTTTATAACATGAAATCATGAGGTAGATGAAGCCATGAAGAAGGCATGAAAAAATCCGATCTTCAGTGGCATCATTCTCCCTTTGTCTTCTTCCTGTATTTCATGTCTTCATGTTTTCCTGTTAAAAAGGCTGATTCCTAATAACGACATGATTACGGTAAAGCGACATAGAATCCTCGTCGCGGATAATTAGACCAACCGGCCCGTTAAGACTTACGTCTCTGAGGTTGGCGGAGGTACAGGTTGTCCCCACCGTTCCTGGGCGCTTTGGGGCAATTCATGAGGCTGGATGTCGTAATCACGTTTCATTCCCTCAAACAAATCGCGCCAGGCGGCGGCAATACTGTCACGTAGATCTTCTTTGGAGGCGCTTTTATCACAGGGTAGCGGCTGGCCGACACGGACAAAAATCCGGGGGCGCTTGGGATAGTTCTTCAAGGCATACATCTGATCTGAACCGATGATGACCATGGGGATGACCGGCACGTTCATCATCCGCCAGAGCGAGGCTGTGCCGATCGGTAACTCTGCCCCCCCCAGGACTGAGGTGGCCCTATGACGAATGCCCTTCTCCGGAAAAATTCCGACGATATTTCCCGCCTCCAGCCGTGCAATGGCGGTTTTCAAGGCGGAGCGGTCATTCTTGGTCCGGTCGATGGGGAAGACGTGGCCCCATTGCATCATCTTGCCGAGCACGGGAATTTCGACCAGCGGCTTGTCCGCCATGAAATGGATGACGCGGGGAAAGCGGGCCGTCATGTAGGGGGGATCGGCATGGCTGATGTGATTGGAGAGCAGAAGGGCCGGGCCGGTCTTGGGGACATGCTCCATTCCGTCGCAATAGAGCCGCGAAAAGGGGCTGAGCGGAAGCAGGAACAACTCGCGGCAAAAGTAATAGAAGAAATTGGCCATGACAGGACGCCCGCTAGGAAAAGGCAAACGCGCCGCTAAAGCAATCCTGCTGCGCGGAAATAGGTAACGAGTCGCTCCGTGGGGAGCCCGATGACGTTATTGCGCGAACCGTCCACCCGCTCGACAATCCATTCACCGTGCTCCTGCAGGGCATAGGCGCCGGCTTTGTCGAGGACGTGAACGTGCGCGAGATAGCGTTCGATGATTTCGGGGGAAAGCGTTTTGAAGACGACCTCGGTCACCTCGTGAAAATGGTGCTGCTGGTTTGAGGGCTCGATGAGCGCGCAGGCCGTGATCACTTCATGCTTCTGGCCGCTGAAAGCCTGGAGGAAGAGCATCGCTTCTTCCAGGGATGTCGGCTTGCCGAAGACGCGACCCTTCAGAACCACCACGGTATCTGCGCCGAGAATCCATGCCTCGGGTCTCTGGAGCGACACTGCCTGCGCCTTGCGACGGGCGTTCTCTGCCGCAAGATTAGCCGGAGTGAGGCTGGGTGCAGAATCAGGGGTGAGTTCGGTGACCTCAGCCGTGACCACTTCAAACGGAATGCTCAACTCACGAAGCAACGCGCTCCGTCGCGGAGATGTGCTGGCCAGAATCAGGGGCGTTGGGGGCATGAAATCCCTTTAGCCGCAAAAGAACGCAAAGAGCACCAAAAAGAACGGAAGAGTTGACGAGGAAACCATCTTGGAATCTTTGTGTTCTCTGAGTTCTTTAACGGCTAATCAGTGCCTGCAGATTTTTTCACGCCTTTGGAGGCATTTATGATAGGATGAAAAATATGCCTTCTGCCCGTCAGGAAGCCCGGCGCTTTCTCTTACCGCTCTATTTTGTTGATCTGCTGCTTTTCATCGTGGCCTGGATTTGGCCCGTGATGCTCATTCTCTTTTTTCTGGCGCTGGGTTTGACCCTTTTTGTTCGCTACTTTTTTCGCGATCCGGAGCGCGCCGTTCCCGCGGATGACAAGATCATTGTTTCCGCTGCAGATGGTTTGGTGGTCGATGTGCTGGAAATGGATGAGCCCGATTTTGGGCTGGGCCGCATGAAACGGGTCGCGGTTTTTCTCTCGGTTTTTGATGTTCACGTCAACCGCTCTCCCGTCACCGGCACGATCAAAAGCACGACCTACAAGGAAGGCGAATTCCTCGATGTGCGTCACGCCGATTCCAGCACCCGCAATGAATGCCGGTCATGGTGGCTGGAGACAGCGCGCGGGCCCGTGGCCGTGCGACAAATCGCCGGGCTGGTTGCGCGCCGGATCGTTGCCTGGTCCAAGGAGGGCGACACGGTGGAGCGCGGTTTCCGCTTCGGGATGATCCGGTTCGGTTCGCGGACGGAAGTCTTTCTTCCCTTGGAATGCACCGTGCTGGTGAAACCGGGTGACCGCGTGGCCTGTGCGGCGACGCCCATCGCCCGCTGGCCGGAGTGATCTGAACCTTTTCTTCCCATGCCCGAATCCAACTACCGCCCGGAAAACATCTCCCGGATTTTTCTCCTGCCGAACCTGATGACGGCGGGGAACCTGATCTTCGGGTTCCTGGCCGTGTTGAAAATTTTCGAGGGCACGATCCAGCGCAGCACGGGCAAGGACGACTGGGCGCACACCTACATTATCAGCATCCAGTGCATCCTCGTCGCCTGCCTCTTTGATTTGCTGGATGGGCGCCTCGCCCGCATGGGCGGGAGGGAAAGCCCCTTTGGGCGCGAGTTCGATTCGCTGGCCGATGTCGTCAGCTTCGGTGTCGCCCCGGCGTTGCTCGTGTTTAAGATCGTGCTCTATCATTTGCCCAGCCAGATCGGATGGTTGATCGCGGTCTTTTATCTTCTTTGCGGCACGCTGCGCCTCGCCCGTTTCAACGTCGCGGCGACTTACAATCTCGGCACCGGATCGCGCAGCTTCACCGGCTTTCCCATCCCGGCGGCGGCGGGAGTGATCTCATCGATCACCCTGGTGATGCTGCAGTACCAGAGCGAGGACGATCTCTCCTCGGGTTTTGGCGGCATCGCCTTGGCGGCTCTCATGCTGTTTCTCTCCTTCATGATGTTCAGCAAGTTCGAGTATCCCAGCTTCAAGGGCGTCAACTGGCGCACCCAATTTTCACTACCCAAGTTTTTGGCGGTGGTCGCGATCTTTGGACTGAACATCGTTTATTACCCGTGGATGCTGGCGATCATGTTCGTCTCCTACCTGCTCTACGGTTTTCTGCGGCCCTTCCTCTCGCGTGCCTGGCGGCGTGAGATTGAAGAGGACGAGGACGAGGGGCATCCCGATCCTGCCGAGGTAGCCGACGTTCCTCCCAAGCCCCAGGATGGGTAAAGTTCAAACCATGGATCAGGCGGAAGACCGGCCCATCCAGCTTCTTTTCATCTGCAGCCGGAACCAATGGCGAAGTCCGACTGCGGAAAATCTCTACCGGAATTTTCCCGGTTATGCCGCCAGGTCTGCGGGGACGGAGCCCGGGTCGCGCCAGCGCGTCACCGCAGGATTGATTGGCTGGGCAGACCTGATCTTTGTCATGGAAGCGCGGCATCGCGATTACTTGCGCGAGAAATTTTCCGAGGCCTTGATGGGTAAGCAGCTCATCAACCTGCGCATCCCGGACGATTTCGCTTACAATAACCCGGAGTTGATCGACCTCCTCAAGGCAAGCTTGAGCCCGCACATTCCCGTTCCCGACTAAAGCTAGTTCACCAGTTTTTAAAACGGTGGTGAGATAACGGTTCGGTGAGCGCTGCGGGGAGAGGTGGTTTCAAGTCTTTTTGATTTTTTGTCCTGATTGAACATGAAGGCATGAAAGCATGAAATACATGAAGGAGAACGAACGGCAGGTTTGGCCAGCATGCCATCCTTTCATGTATTTCCTGTCTTCATGTTTTCATGTTGATAAAATAGAAGCGAACCAGCAGTGACTTCAACGGTAGGCGGTTTATTGGCTTTAAAAGTAGCTGAATACGGCTCGTTAGGATGATGTCCTCTGACGCGAACGCATCGACAAACCGGGCGGGATCGTGTTGGATGGGTAGCTGCAATGAATTCGATTGTGCGACATGTCGGCGGTCATCGCTGGGACGGGGTGCCGGTGCTGAATTACAAGGAGGACGGGAGCCATTTCAAGGCGATCTCCCGGCAGGTGCTTTTTGAAGGCGGCCCGAAGCTGGGTGCCGAGTTGCGCTACTTTGAGATCGAGCCGGGCGGACACTCCACCCTGGAGCGGCACGATCACATCCACTCCGTGATGGTCATTCGCGGGCGCGGGCAGTGCCTGGTGGGCGATGCGATTTACGAGATCACCAACAACGACCTGATCTATGTCCCCACGATGACCTGGCACCAGTTCCGCGCGACGACGAGCGAACCGCTCGGCTTTCTCTGCCTCGTGAACGTGGAGCGTGACCGCCCCGAGCGCCCCGATGAAGCGAATGCCGCGATGCTGAAGGCGTTGCCGAAGGTGGGGGAGTTTATTCGGCTTTAAATTCCGTCATCCTGAGCTTGTCGAAGGATCAGACCCCAGCGATTAGGTAGCCATCAGCTATTGGCGGAAGTGAAATGGAAGCTGATCCTTCGACGAGCTCAGGATTACGGATGTTAGAGAGAGACCGTTCTGTTGGCCTTAAACTTCTCCACCAGCGCCGTAGCGGTGGGAAACAACGCCGGACAACAGCCAATCGTGGTACAGAACGCCTTGCTGAAATGGCTGAGCGAGGCGTAGCCGACTTCCATCGCGGCCTCGGTGACGTTGTGGCGTCCGCCGAGCAGTAATTCTGCAGCGCGTTCCATGCGGATTTGGCGGACATATTGCGGAATGGTCATGCCCATCTCCTTGGAGAAAAGGCGGCTGAGATAAAAGGGACTGCAACCGACCTGCGCGCCGAGAGCCTCGATATCGGGCGGATCGGCGAGGTGGCTGCGGAGGATCGCGGTGGTCCGCTCGATCCGCTCCTGCGCGACCCGTTTCTGGCGGTGACAAAAGAATTCCTCCTGCTGGATCGGCTGGAAGAGGACTTGGGAAAGGAGTTCCAGTGTCTTCGCCTGATACCAGAGCTTTTGCGCGGCAACCGGGACGGGAGGCTGGCGGAGCGCCTGGAAGGTGACTTCCTGCCCCGGCGACATCGCGCCAACGGCAGCGGCGGAACCGCCCTTGTTGATCAGCCAGCGGCGCAGCGCGGGATGGAGCGAGTCCTCCATCGAATCGACCTGCGTTTCGAGGAAGCCGCGGGAAAGCTCGACGGTGATGAAAGAATGATTTTCGCCTGCAGCGCGCTTGGCTTCGAGATCGGAATTGGCATTACAGTAGAAGCCGACGGTATGAGGCGCATACCGGACCTGAGTCCGGTCGTCTCGGACGGTACCCGTGCCGCGCAAGTTGAGGCAAAGCTCCACGCTATTGCGATGGAAGCTGCGGCCCCAATCGACCGGGGAGGTGGCACGGAACTCATGGTTTTCCACGCTGACCCCCTCTCGCGCAAAGGAGCCATAGAGCTGTCGCCAGCCTTCCTTCACTTGCGCCCAAGCGCTGCTCTCATATGCCACTGCCATAAAGTCGTGGCTATCAGGGTAGAGGAGGGGCAGGGAAAGTCAATGTAGTGGCAGGTGCGATGAAGTGCCCTCTTTCCCCATAGTCATCCCCGGCATCTTTCGCTAGAGTGAGAAGATGTTGGCGGAAACGTGGTTACAATACCCGGAACAGACAGGGATCATTATCTTGCTCGTGGCGGCGAATGCCTTCTTCGTCGCGACGGAGTTTGCCTTTGTCAAAATCCGGGGCTCGCAGCTCAAGGCGACGCGGGTCAAGGGCAAGAAGGATTTCCGGTTGGGCCTTGCCATCCGGGTCACGCAGCATCTTGACCGCTACCTCTCCGCCACGCAGCTCGGCATCACTTTGACCAGCCTCGGTCTCGGATTTGTGGGCGAGCCAGTCGTAGCCAGATGGATGGAGAGCCCGGTCAAGCATCTCGATGCCGCGACGGGCATCTTCGCCGCCCTTCACATCACCCCGGAGAAGGCGGTTGTCCCCATCAGCTATGCCATCGCCTTCGCGGGCATCACGTTCTTCCACATCGTGCTGGGCGAACTGGTGCCGAAGTACTTTGCGATTCAGCGTCCACGCACCGTCGTACTCTGGGCCGCCCCACCGCTCGTCATCTTTTATCACGTCTGCTACCCGTTCATCTGGCTGCTCAATCGCACCGCCAACCGGCTTCTCATGTGGATGGGCATTCCGCTGGCGAAGGAATTTGACCATGGGTTTAACCAGGAAGAATTGCAGTACGTATTGATGAACTCGCGTCATGTTCATCCCTCGGATGAACTGGTCAACAAGATCATGCTCAAGGCCATCCGGCTCAAGGAAACCACGGCGGAGCAGGTGATGCTGCCGCGCGACCAGGTCGTCATGCTCTGGCGCGATCATACCCTGGCGGAGAACCTGACGGTGGCCCAGAAATCGGGCTACAGCCGGTTGCCGTTTTGCGGCGAGACGCGCGACCAGGTGCTCGGGGTCATCCACGTCAAAGAACTGCTCTGGCAATATCAGGTGCTCGGGAACGAGACCAAGTTGACCGATATCGTCCGCCCGATCCTGACCTTCCTGCCCAAGACGCGCCTACCCGCGATGCTTGAGCTTTTCCGCAAGTCCCGTAATCATCTGGCCCTGGTGCTTGATGCCGATGAAAAGATGATCGGGCTGGTCAGCTTCGAGGATGTGCTCGAGGAACTGGTCGGCGATATCCGCGATGAATTCGACATCGAGAAAGGCCCGTTCTATGAGCGGAGTCCCGATGCCGTGCTGGTCGATGCGGACTTGCCTCTGCGCGATCTCGCGGTGGAGACCGGTTGGCCGCTGGCCACACAGACCACGGAGACGGTGGAGAAATGGGCGTTGCGCCATTGGGGCCACGTGCCTCATTCCGGCGACCAGTTGGAGATCGAGGGATTTCAACTCATCGCCACGGAGGTCAGCCTGCGCCGCGTCCGCCGCCTGCGGATTGTCCGCAAGCCGGTGGCGGCGAATCCGGATGCCGAGCATGAGGCGGTCGAGGAGAATCACGCCTAGCCAATTGGCCTCAATGATCCTGAGCTTGTGGTAGGATCAGCTTTGATTAGATTGTGGAAACCTCGTCCTAACTCTTTGAAGATAAGGTAGCCGCCGCTGTCCCTAGCGGCGGTGCTTTCCAGAACCCGGTTTCGCCTCTCCGCCGCTAGGGACAGCGGCGGCTACCCAAGGCCAA
>CAIPBM010000070.1 GCA_903863295.1 uncultured Verrucomicrobiota bacterium
GATCTCGCGATCCTCAAGATTGTCGATCCCAACACAGGCGAGGAAAATGCCGACTTCTATCAAGGCATGAAGCCACTCGAATTCGGCCCCCTCCCCAAGGTACGCTCAACCGTGGTGACTTATGGTTTCCCAGCCGGTGGCCAGCAGATTTCCTACACCCGGGGCGTCGTTTCCCGGATTGAAGTCCAGGGCTACACCCATATTGGCAACCGCGCCTTGCTCGCCGTCCAGACCGATGCGGCGATTAATCCCGGCAACAGCGGTGGCCCGGTGATGCAGGACGACAAGGTGGTGGGCGTCGCCTTTGAAGGTACGCGTGCGCTTGAAAACACCGGTTTCTTTATCCCCACCAGCATCATTCATCACTTCCTCGACGACATTAAAGATGGCACCTACGACGGCGTTCCCGAGTCCGGGCTAAGGCTCACCAACCTGCAAAACCCCGCCTTCCGCCGGATGCTGAAGCTGCCGGAAAAGAGCAAGCAGGGCGTCCGGGTGGACAAGGTGCTGAACATTCCCACCACCCAGGCGGTGATCAAGCCGAATGACGTCATCCTGCAGGTGGGCGATTATCCCGTGGATGATGACGGCACGATCACGTACGAAGGCAACACGGTGGGCATATCCGTGGCGTTTGACCTGGCCCAGAACAACGATAATATTCCGCTAAAAATCTGGCGCGACGGGCAGGAAATCGATGTCTCGCTCCCGGTCAAGGTCTACACCGATGATGATACCCAGGGCAACCAGTACGATGTCCTGCCTCCCTATTATATCTACGGCGGATTGGTTTTCACGACCCTCTCGCTCGATTATCTGAAAACCTTCGGGCAGGATTGGTCTGATTCCGCCGGGCGGGAATTGATTTATGAACTGGCCTACCGGCATATCGAGGATCCGGCGCATTGGCGCACCCAGCCCGTTGTCCTTGCCTCCATCCTGGATCACGCGGTCAATGCCAATTTCACGACGCGCGGACAAGCGATGGTCGATAAGATCAATGGCATCCGCATCGAGAAACTGAGTGATGTTCCCAAGGCCTTTGGCGCCACCAACGGCCAGGACGCCATTATCGAATTTCTCCCCGATCACCACTTTGAGGTCATCCGCAAGGACGACGCGGAAAAGGCCAATCCCGATATCCTGCAAACTTACCGCGTCCCCGCGCAAAGCCGTCTATGAACTGCACGTTTACTCTTCTCTCTCTTGTTGGCCGCAGAGCTGCCTGGATGGCTTTAGCCATGATCTCATCGATAGCTGTCCTCAATCTCCAGGCAGCCCCGGCGGAGCACGCGGACACCGGCGCCTACTCGTGGGAAAACTCCGTCATTCACATCGAAGTCACGAGCAAGGAATACAACTACATCCAGCCTTGGGCGCGTAGCGAGCACAAGACTTATAAAAGCGGTGTCGTGGTTTCCGGCCACCAGATCATCACCACGGCGGATGGTCTCGCCGATCAAACGCTGATTCGCCTCAAGAAACAGGGAAGCGGACTTTTCAGCCTGGGCACGGTGGTGTGGATTGATTACCAAGCCAACCTTGCCGCCCTTACCACCGATGAGAAGGATTTCTGGACCGGGCTGCAACCTGCCCACCTGGCCGATCCCGTGCCCATCAGCGGGCCTGTTCGCATCCTCTGCTGGCAGGACGATCAATTCCAAAACCGGCAGGGTGAAATCGACCAGATGACCGTCGATAACTCGGCGCTCAGTTTCGTCTCCGTCCCGGTGCTGAAAATTGACTCGACCATTCCGGGAGCCGGGTGGGGCGAAGCGGTCACCGTCGGGAATGAGTTGGTCGGATTGGCCAGCCAGCAAAATGGAAATACCATCACCGCCATCCCGAGTTCATTCATCGAATCGATTCTCAAGGCGCGCCAGGCCAAGACCTACACGGGACTGGGCTATTTCGATTTCACCTGGGATCCCCCGCAAAATCCGCTTTGCCTCGACTACCTGAAACTTCCCGGCCACGCCCGCGGCGTCATCGTCAAGGAGACGGGGCTGAAGCCCGGCATCCCGTCCCAGGTCAAGCCCCATGACGTGATCCTGCAGATCGACGGCTTTGATATCGATGCCGAGGGCAATTACCATGATCCCCAGTACAAAAAGCTCTGCCTCGAAAACCTTTCCTCTCGTGGCAAATGGGCGGGCATGGACTGCAAGTTCAAGATCTGGCGCGACGGCAAGGAAATGGACATCGTCTACAAGCTTCCGCTGGCCGACTACAGCGATGAATTGGTACCCCATGAATCGTACGACAAAGATCCCGAGTATGTTTTAGTTGGCGGCTTCGTTTTTGTTCCGCTGACAGAAGCTTACCTGCGCAGTTGGGGGGCCAACTGGCGGCAGCGCGCCCCATTCCGGTTGACCTATTATGATTCGGGCAAGGTTACACCGGACCGCCCTGAGCGGGTTGTCCTTTCCCAAGTCCTGCCCAGTTCCGTGAATATCGGTTACGAAGGCCTGCGGAACACCGTGCTTGATGAAATCAACGGGATCAAGATCAAGCAGATTTCGGATATAGCCACCGCCTTGAAGTCCCCGGTCAATGGCTTTGACATCTTCACCTTCGAAGCGGGTGAAACCGTACGTCAGGCTGTGCTTGATGCCTCCGAAATTGATCACGCGAATACGGAAATCATGACCCGGTACCATATTCCAAGCGATCATGTCCTCAATGCGGCGATTGTTCAGGATACCCCGGCTGCGCCCGCTCCCGTGGTACGTGCGCCGTAGTTGTGCTTGGTTCATGAGGATTACTTCGCTTTTTCGAGGAAACCACTTGTCAGGCTGCGCCGGAAAACGTAAAGTTCCCCTTCCCGATTTGCACGGCTTCAAGCCTGCTTGGTTCAAGCGCGGTTAGCTCAGTGGTAGAGCA
>CAIPBM010000071.1 GCA_903863295.1 uncultured Verrucomicrobiota bacterium
AGGGACACTGGCCCACCGGGCCTTTCGCTCAAAGGCCTGAGGCTATTGTCGAGGCAGCCGCGATTCATTCGGAGAAGAACCGGATTCTACTCCACGGAATGCTGGACAAGTTTTGCGAGGATTGAAGCGCGGGTTCGTTGCCCGGAGTGCGACGGCTACGAAAAGATTTTCTAAGCCACCAGCATCGCGGCGCCGAAAACACCGGCGCTGTCACCGAGAGATGGTTTCAGGAGAGCCGCATCAAACGTGGGATTGAAAATCGCCGCAGTGATTTTTTGATGCATCTCTTTTGTGTAGAGCGCATCGATATTGCCGACACCGCCGCCCAGGACGATGGCGTGAGGATCGAGGACATCCACGATAATGCTGATGGCCTGGGCGAACCGGCTGGTGAGCCGGTCCAACGTGGCCTGGGCGTGAACATCTGTGTCGAGGCGCGACATGATATCCTTCAGCTTGAGTTTCTGGCCCGATTGCTCCGCGTAAAAACGCTCGAGCGCCGGACCGGCGATCATGGCTTCCACCGTCCCGCGTGTGCCGTAATTGGAAACTGGCCCATTTGGATCGAGAACGATCTGGCCCCACTCTCCGGTAATGCCGTGACAGCCGTTGAGCACGCGTCCGTTGACCACGATTCCTCCGCCGACGCCCGTCCCAAGAATGACCCCGAAGACCGTTTCGTAACCGCGGGCGATGCCGAGCGTAGCTTCCGCCAGGGCGAAGCAGTTGGCGTCATTGGCGAGGACAAATTTGACCCCAAGATCGGCTTCGACATCGGCCTGCAGCAACTGCCCGTTCATGCAGATGGTGTTGGAGTTTTTCAGCTTCTTCGTTTGAGGATCGAGTACGCCGGGCGTGCCCATGCCGATCCGTTCCGGCAACGGCAGACCCGATTCCGCGCTGATCATTTTGCAAAGACGCACGATCTGCCCGCGGATGTGCGCGTAGCCATGCTCCGATTCAGTGGGAACGCGGACGCGACAAATCGGTTTGTCCGGCACGGCAGGATCGAGGACGACGCCCTCAATTTTTGTGCCGCCGAGATCGATGCCCCAAAGATGTGCCATGCAACCAAATCCAGTTAAAGAAAACTAAGCCGCTTCCTTGTCCTGCTTGCGACGGATGAGGGGCGATTTTTTTCCGTCGATGACGGCGCGATTGATGGTGACCTCGAGGATGTCTTCGCGCGAGGGGAGATCGTACATCAGGTCGAGCATGATCTTCTCCAGGATGGCGCGCAGGGCGCGGGCGCCGGTTCCCTTGCGGACGGCTTCCTGGGCCAGGGCCTTGAGCGCATCCTTGGTGAAGGTGAGCCCGACGTTATCCATCGAGAAAAGTTTGGTGTATTGCTTGGTCAAAGCGTTCTTGGTGTCGGTCAGGACGCAGACCAGTTCTTCTTCGGAAAGCTCGTCGAGCACGCTAATCATGGGGAGACGCCCGATGAATTCGGGGATGAGTCCGAAGCTGAGTAGATCCTCCGGCTCCACCTGGCGCATGACCGCGCTGGCCGGTATGGAGGAATCACTATCCTCCTTCGCGTGGGCGCGACCGAAGCCGAGCGTCGTGCGACCGATGCGTTTCTGGATGATCTTGTCGAGGCCGACAAAAGCGCCGCCGCAGATAAAGAGAATGCGCTCAGTGTTAACCTGGATGTACTCCTGGTGCGGATGCTTGCGCCCACCCTGAGGCGGTACGTTGCAAACCGTGCCTTCGAGAATCTTGAGCAGACCCTGCTGGACGCCCTCGCCGGAAACGTCGCGCGTGATGGAAACGTTGTCGGTCTTGCGACCGATCTTGTCGATTTCGTCGATGTAGACGATACCAATCTCCGCACGCTTCACGTCGTAATCGGCATTCTGGAGCAGGCGAAGCACGATGGTCTCGACATCTTCGCCGACATAGCCGGCCTCCGTAATCGTCGTGGCATCGGCAATGCAAAAGGGAACGTCGAGAATCCGCGCCAAGGTGCGGGCGAGGAGCGTCTTGCCCGAACCGGTGGGTCCGACGAGGAGAATGTTGCTCTTTTCGATTTCGACTTCAGAAGCCGCGTTGAGCGCAATTTCCGTTTTCTGGCGATTGGCCTGCCCAGCCATGATCCGCTTGTAGTGGTTGTGCACGGCCACGGCGAGGGTCTTCTTGGCGAAGTCCTGCCCGATGACGTGCTTGTCCATCTCGCGCTTGATGTCAACCGGCTTGATCAGCGTGACCTCGGTGTTGGAACGGCGGGACTCTTCCTTCGTTTCCTTATCGAGGATGTTCTTGCAAACCGTGATGCAACTATCGCAAATGTAAACGCCGGGACCGGCGATAAGCTTCCGCACCTCGGCATGGCTCTTCCCGCAGAAGGAGCACATCGTCAGGTTTGCGGGGCGGGCCATGAGAAATCCTTATTTGCTGATGGAAAGGGGCTCACCGATGATCGCGGCGGCGTCCCGGCGGGACTTCACCACTTCATCAACGATGCCATATTCCTTGGCATCTTCCGCGCTCATGTAATTATCGCGTTCCATGTCCTTTTCCACCCGCTCAACCGGCTGGCCGGTGTGGTAGGACATGATGCCGTTGAGCCGCTTTTTCAGGCGAAGAATTTCCTTGGCCTGGATGCTGATGTCGCTGGCCTGACCGCTCGCGCCGCCGCTCGGCTGATGAATCATCACGCGGGCATTCGGCAAAATGAAGCGCTTGCCCTTGGTTCCGGCCGCGAGCAAGACCGCACCCATGCTGGCGGCCATGCCGATGCAGTAGGTCGCCACATCGCAGGTCATGAACTGAATGGTATCGTAAATGGCCATGCCCGCCGTGACGTAACCGCCCGGCGAGTGGATGTAGAGGCTGATATCCTTCTTGGAATCGTCCATCTGGAGGAAGAGCAACTGGGCGACGATCGAATTCGCCACCCCGTCATCAATCCCGGTGCCGAGAAAGATGATCCGGTCGCGCAACAACCGCGAGTAGATGTCCGACGACCGTTCGCCGCGCCCCGTGTTTTCGATGACGTGGGGGACGTAGTAGGTCGAACTTTTGAAATCGTGCATAGGGTTGAACCTACTCGAATTTGGCCTCTTTCAAAAGGAAATCCAGCACAGACTGGCGCAAAAGTTGTTGGCGCACAGCCCCAAAGGCGTTGTTTTTACGTACCCGGTCGATCATCTTTTCGAGGGTGATGCCTTCGCGCTGGGCCAAAAAGGCCAGGTGCTGGGCGATCTGCTCATTGGCGACCTCGATCTTCTCGTTCTCGGCAATCTGCGCCGCGATGAACTTGAATTTGACCGATTCCTTGGCCGCTTTCCCGGCGTTGGTGAAGATTTCGTCCTTCTTCTCTTCCAGGATGTGGGCCGGGACGCCGCGGGACTGATTCTCTGCCACGATATCGTAAACGGTGGCGTGGGTCTCTTCATCGACGGCAGTCGGGGGCAGCTCAAATTCAACGGCGCTGATCAGCTTCTGCACGATTTCCGTGCGGGCGGCGCGATCGGCCTGGTTCTTCTTTTCCTGCTCCATGTTTTCCCGGACGCGGGTCTTCAATTCGGCCAGATCCATCTTGGCGACTTCCTGGGCAAAGGCATCGTCGATCGGAGCGGGCTTCTTAACCTTGATGTCCTTGAGCTCGACATCGTACTCCACTTTTTTGCCAGCAAGAGCGGCCTGGGGGAAATCGGCTGGGAACTCAACCTCAACGGTGCGGGTCTCGCCCTTCTTCAGGCCGACGCATTGCTCGGCGAACTTGGGCAGAAAGCCTTCGGGTTTCATCCAGAGCCAGAACTGGGGATTCTCCGCGAGGTTCTTGGCATCAGGAACGAGATCGACGAAGGGCTGGCCGTCCAACTTGCCGCTGTAGGAGATGACGGCGAAATCATCCATGGCGAGGGGGCGCTCCGGTGCATCCTCAAACTGCGCACGCTGATCGGCGAGGCTCGACAGGGCTTTGTCGACCTCTTCGTCCGTAACCACATCGTCCTGCTTCTTGAGCACAAGGCCCTTGTACTCCGGCAGCTTGAACTCGGGGACAAGTTCCACCACGGTGGAAAAGCTGAGCGAAAGTCCGGGCTGATATTTCAAGTCCTCAATCTCCGGAGCGCTGACCACGCGGAGTTTTTTCTCGTTGATCGCCTCCTGATAGGCTTCAGGAACCAGCGTGCGCTGCGCTTCGCCTTCGATGTCTTTGTGGAATTTCTTCAGGACAACGGCTCGGGGAGCGTGGCCAGGGCGGAAACCAGGGATGCGCGCTTCTTTTTGGAAATCGTCCGCGACTTTGTCATAGGCTTGCTTGACGCGGTTGGCGGGAACTTCGATCTTCAGGCGCTTCTTGCAGGGTGCAACATCTTCAACTGTGATATTCATGGGACTCTCCACCATGGCGGCTCAAAAAAATAAGGCAAGGCCGCGTTACAGGTGATTTTCAGGGTAAACCCGACCACGCGGCTTGTTTTTACCGTTTCAACGCGCATACTCGCACCATGATAAAACGGGTGCGGAAGAAGGCGTGGTTCTCCACGGCCTCAATGACCGACCCCATCTTGTCGGATTCGCTCCGGCGCCCGGAGACTTTCAGTCTCCACTCGTCCCACGTGGCGATCCGCGTGGCGCAGGTCATGGGAACTGCGGTCACACTCCTGGGAATTGTCGTCCTCGTGGGCTGGGTTTGCGAAAACGAGAGCATTAAATCCGTGCTCCCGGGCTATGTGAGCATGAAGGCCAATACGGCCCTTTGCTTCACGTTGTGTGGAACGTCGCTCCTGATTGGATTTCTGTCCCGCCCGCGCGTTTGGAAGAGATGGTGCGCCAATCTCCTGGCGGCTGCGGTCATCATTATCTCCTGCCTGACTTTGATGGAGTATGCCTCTGGTGTTTCGATTGGACTGGACGAGATGCTTTTTCCCGATTCCCCTGACGCGGCAGCCACTTCCGCGCCAGGGCGGATGGCACCCAATACAGCCAGCGCCTTTCTGCTTTACGCCATTGCCCTCACTTTACTTTCGCGTGGAAGAAAAAGTGCGCAGACTGCGCAATTGCTTGGGCTCATCGGCATCTTCATCGCCCTCATGGCGCTGCTTGGCTACCTGTTCAAGGCCCACATTCTGGTGGAGGTGCTCAACCTCACCTGGATGGCAGTTCATACCATCGTGGGCATGATCATGCTGGGGGTCGGTCTTCTTTGTGCCCGTCCGAACCGCGGATTCATGGGAGTCGCTTTAGCAAACACGCCAGGGGGGGCTTTGGCCAGAAGCCTGATTGGACCTGCAGTCGCCGGTGCGATCTGTATACCCTGGCTGATCTATTTCGGTTATGAGGCCCAACTCTACGATGTGGGCTTTGCCTTCTCGTTGCTTATCCTGATCCGGATCGCCATCATCTGCGGACTGGCTGTGCGGATGATTGCCGCACTGGATCACCTGGAGCAGGAGCGCAGGCGCCTGAATGAGGATCGCTTTCAATCGGATGTCCGCGAGCGTGGCGCGGTGGAAGCCTCCCGTCTCAAATCGGAATTCGTGGCCAATGTCAGCCACGAAATCCGCACGCCGATGAACGGCGTTCTTGGCATGACCAGCCTGCTCCTCGACTCGGAACTGACGCCGGAACAACGGGAACACGTGGAGACCATCCGCCAGAGCGGGGATGCCTTGTTGAACCTCGTCAATGAGATCCTTGATTTCTCCAAGCTGGAGGCAGGTAAATTTACGCTCGATAAAAAATCGTTCGCCCTGGTGCCCTGCATTGACGAAATCCTGAATCTCATGGGCGTAACCGCGCAGAAGAACCGGATCGATCTCATCTCGTTTGTGAACCCGGATATCCCCGCGACGCTCATCGGCGATGCCGCGCGCCTGCGCCAGGTTTTGATTAACCTGGTGGGCAACGCGCTCAAATTTACCGACGAGGGCGAAGTCAGCCTGGAAGTGAACGCGGTACGGCTGGAGGGGAACCTCTACCAAGTCGAATTCCTGATCAGCGATACGGGGCAGGGCATTTCTCCCGATTCGTTGCCGAAGCTCTTCCGCCCCTTCCAGCAAGGCGACGCCTCTGCCACCCGGCGGCATGGAGGCACGGGACTGGGACTGGCCATTAGCAAGCGAATGGTTGAACTCATGGGCGGGGAAATCAGCGTCTCAAGCATCCTCTCCGCAGGTTCCGTCTTTCGCTTTAGCATCCCCATGGCAACGGGCGCGCCAACGGAGGCCGTCATACCGGAACCCAAGCTTCCCGCTCGAACCCGGATTGTCCTGGTCGCCCGCGGCCGCAAGCATCAAGGCCTGTTGAAAAAGCAACTGGAAGCCTGGGGTGCGGAAGTGGTGGCCGTCACCGAGCCGATGGCTATCCTGCAAATGGCAAAAGGTTCCTATACGGCGGTGATCATGGATCGCAATGATGCCACGGTGGCGCTGGCGGCCCAGATGCAGTTTGATCCGGACTGGAA
Organism: uncultured Verrucomicrobiota bacterium; assembly: GCA_903863295.1. Taxonomy (GTDB): domain Bacteria; phylum Verrucomicrobiota; class Verrucomicrobiia; order Methylacidiphilales; family UBA1321; genus JABDGH01. The sequence continues at coordinate 6,416 of CAIPBM010000071.1, forward strand.
TTCAGTCCCGAGAATCCTGCTCGATTTCGGCGATCCGCTCTCGGATGAACGGGCGGCTCTTTTCCGCAAACGTCTGACCAAGCCCGTGAAACGCACCCAACTTCAGGCCGCGCTCATCGACCTGACCGGAGGCGTGCAAGTCGCTCAGAAGATCACGGGGCCGCTGGGCTTGGCCCGGTTGTCTGAGAAACTCCCGCTGCGCATTCTTCTGGCCGAGGACAATCGCATCAACCAGAAGGTCGGGCTCGCCCTGTTGACACGACTGGGCTACAGCGCGGACGTGGCCTCGAATGGTCTCGAGGCTTTGAACGCGGTGCTGAAACAGCCGTATGATGTCGTCCTGCTCGACATCCAGATGCCGGAGATGGATGGCAAGGAAGCGGCCCAGGCGATGCGAAAAAAATTGGGCGACCAATGTCCGCGACTGGCTGCGGTCACGGCCAATGCCTTTCCCGGTGCCCGGGAAGAATACCTCAGTCTTGGATTTGACGATTATCTCAGCAAACCGCTGCTTCCTGAGGCGTTGCGTCAGCTTCTGACCCGGGTATCGAGAAAGCCATCTACACCGACAGTTTAGCAATTAAGGCTAAAGTCCTCGAGGTTAATTCACCGGTTTTCCCTCTTTCCCATACTGACTTAGGATTCTGGTCCTATGCGGCCTTCCCAGTCCACCCGTCGGTTTGGTCTGTACGATATGTTTAACGCCATGGGAAATATTTCACACGGAGACACGGAGATCACGGAGGACAAATTTGCATTTCTTTCTCTGTGTTCTCCGTGCCTCCGTGTGAGAATGCCTTTAGTACTTTGACCCTACAACGCAGCTTGCGTCTTTTCGCAGGCATTATGGTAGATGGTTAACGCTGATCGCTTCCTCTGAATATCGAGAAACAATCATCGCCAGTAGCTTAAACCAGTCGCCCGAGATCGCCCGGGAGCGGGGAATCAAACCGCATCTCTTCGCGCGTGACCGGATGGGTGAAGCGCAGCGTGCAGGCATGAAGCGCAATGCGCTTGATCGGGTTGGTCGCCGCTCCATATTTTTTGTCACCGACAATGGGGCATCCGGCTTCGGTCAGTTGCACGCGGATTTGATGGCGACGCCCCGTTTCCAGGGTCAACTCGACCAACGTCGTCTCCGTGCCTTTTTTCACGACCCGGTAATGGGTGATGGCGTGGCGCGTTTCCGGGCCAGGTTCTGCGGGATAAACCTTAAGCGGATTCGATTCATCGAGGTGCGAATCGAATTTACCCGATTCCGCGGGAGGCGCTCCCTCCACCACCGCAAAATATTTCTTCACGACGGCGTCCCAGTCTTGCTGCAGGGCGGTCTTGGCCTTCTCGTTTTTGGCGAAGACCATCAGGCCCGATGTTTCGCGATCCAATCGATGCACAATCCAGACCCGCGCACGATTCAGGCGGTTGCCTTGACGGACGTGATCGGTGAGAAAGGCGTAAGCGGTTTTTTCCGGTTCGGAGGGACTGGCGATGCTGAGCAGACCGGGCGGTTTATCAATGACCAGGATGTCAGCGTCTTCATGCCGGATACGGATGCCACCAGTCAATTTCGTCTCCGGCGCGGCAAGTCCCTTCGGACGAATCAGCACCTGGTCCCCCGGCTTGAGCCGATGATCGAACTGGGTGATGACTTTGCCGTTCACTGCCACGGAGCCAAATTTAAGCCATCCGCGCACCTGCTTCTTCTTGGCTTCCGGCCACGCCGCAAAGAGGTAGTCGAGAAGTTCTGAAGGCTGGGTGACGGTGCGGGCGGGAGACATGGCGGGAGTATCGCCGATTTTTCGAAGTTCAGGAAGCGCTTCTCGCTGCCATTAACGCGCGGTGAGAACTTCCTCGTAAATCTCCACATGACGCCGGGCAATCACTTGCGGATGAAAGCGGAGACGCGCGATCTGTTTGGCATGGACGGCGTTGCTTGACCCGACCTCGGTCAAAAGGGTCTCCATGGCCGAAGCCATAGCGCGGGCATCCAGTGGGTCGAAAAGAAGACCTGTCTCACCGTGAGCAACCAGATCAGGGACGCCGCCGACACGCGCCGCAGCCACCGGGACGCCTGCGGCCATCGCTTCCAGGACAACCATCGGACAATTGTCTTCCAGGGAAGGCAGAACAAGACCCGAGGCCTGGCTCAGGCGATCGCGAAGCCCCGCCCGATCCACAAAGCCATCGTAGTGACACCAGGGGCGGGCTTCGACCAATTCGAAAAACTCCCGGCCATAAGGATGATCCCGGGACACCCGGCCAAGGAAGTGAAGTTCAAATTTTCCCGCGTGATGAATCGCATCCATGGCTCGAATGAAAGCGTTCTGGTTTTTGCGTTCATCGACATTCCCGACGCAAAGGATGCGGGGCGGTGAAATGGGACGTGGTTCCAGTTGAAAAAAAGATGCATCCACGGCATTCGGCACGACCCAAGTTTTCCGCGCCTTGGCTTCAACCAACTCGCGGGTGTAATTCGAAATGCAAATCACGCCGTTCACGCGCGGGATGGTGAAGGCCTCCAACCGGGCCGCGAGCCAGTAGAAACTCAACGGCGGCGATTTCTTGACCTGCGCGACGGCTTTCATGTTCCCATGAATCGTCAGGACGCTGGGATAGCCGGAGAAGATGGCCGAGATGCCGCATTCCCGTTCCGTGCCCTGACCATGAACAATATCAGGCCGGATTTTTTTCAGCCGTTGGCGGATCGCGCGGATACACCCTTGGTAACCCGTCCGCATCCATCCGCGCTTGGGCACATGGAGGCTGTGAAAGAAAATATTCGCGGCGAGTTTTTCCGGCGATTTCATCGGGCGCTGCGTGCAACCGAGGACATGGACTTCAACTTCCGGAAGATCCGCAAAACCCTGCAGCAACGCCTCCGGCGCAGTGCCAAACCAGGGAATTTCCTTGTCGTACTCGCGGAACGGGTCGCGGTTGTCGGTCGTCAAAAAGGCGATCTTCATGGCGAAGACGTGCGACTAACGATGGAGAAAATAAGAGACGACGCTTTCCTGCTCGATTTGGTAGCCGAATGCCTTCATCTCTTCCATGAAAGACTGCTGAGTCTTCTTGCCCGCTGGATCGTCGTGTAATTCCAAGGCGATGGCGTGAACGCGTTCCCAAACCGACGCAGGAGTATGCGCGAGCAAATCATATTCGGAACCTTCGATATCGATCTTGATCAAGGCGATATCTTCTCCAGCTTCCTCAATAACTTGGGCGAGAGCCACAATTTGCACGTCCACCGGTTCACCTTTTTTCTCGTACAAGGAGGAGCCTCCCGGATTGGCAGAATCGAAAAACCATGTCGCCGTGCCTGTTGTACCGGCAACGGCCATTTTTCTCAGCTCGATCCGGTCTTCCGGAAGGCGATTGGCCAGCATATTCATCTGAAACAGGGCGATGTTTGGAGGGCCTGGTTCAAACGCCGTGATCCGGGCGCCCGGTTTATTGCGGTAGGCCAGCAGGGTAAACGAACCGATATTACCGCCCAGATCGAGTATCTTTGGTGCGGGATCGGGGCGGGCGGCGAGCCACTGCATCGCCTTTTGGTAACCCTTGGCAAAAAAGAGTTCGTGCACGACATCCCAGTCGCGCGTACCGCCACGAACGACGATGTTAAAACCGTCCCGGAACGCCAGAAGGCTTAGCCGATCAGCGCCTTTGAATAGCCTTAATCCGAGCGCCTCCGGCCAATTGCGGATTTTTTGGACGATCTCGATCGCAGTTCCTATTTTGTTGCTTCGGTAGGCGGGCATAAAAATATCTCGGGTTTAGGTAAGCGCACCAACAACAGATAATCCATGAGAATATTCGCTTTTATCGGCCAGCCAATCGTCGGTCATATTCCGGCGAGAAGACGATCCCCATATTTCTGCCATGTATTTCTGTCATCTTCCCGCCTTGACTTATGATCGACGTTTTCGTGAAGAAATAAAAACCCCAAGAAGATGTGCGAGCTGCCCAAGCCAACTCTGAAACTCAAACCTCTCCCACAGCAAATGCCTGCTGGCATGAATCGCACCCACAATTAAATAAGACCAACTCGCAGGCCGCCTCGGAAATCCTAAAAAGGCAACATCGCCGCAAGCCTTTCTGTAGCGGTAAAGGAAGGAGCCGCGATGCTGGTAGTAAACACACGCAGCAGGGACTTCCGCACAAATATAGCCTGATTTAAATGCCCAATGCTTCCATTCAAAATCCTCGCCCCCGAACTGCAGGCTTTCGTCAAATGGGTGCGTGCGCCAAATTTCATGTGAATAAAGCGCGTTTGAGTTTGTCCCTGAAATCAACGTTTCAATGGAGGTTCCAGGGCGATGAATTTTCAAATTTTTATCGATCTTCGCATACTGAGATATTGAAAAAACGTTTGAACCGTAGACAACTGCCGTTTCCTCGGGTAACTCGACCAAGGCTTGGCGATAACTTTCCAGGAAATTTTCATTTAACGGTAGACAATGTGCGCTCAAAACCAATACCCATTTGTTCTGGGCAGCCTGAAAACCCAAGTTCAAGGTCTGGGAATAATTGAAGGACTCGTGATTGATAACTAGTATGGCTCCCGCCTCTTGAGCCTTTGCTATGGTTCCGTCCTGCGAGCCGGTATCCACGATGATGATTTCATCCTCCCCCCGAAGACGAAGATGCTTCAACAATTGTCCCAACTGCTTTTCGGCATTGGTAGTCCGTATGAGGATACTTATGCTAGGGTACGTTTTCAAAAGGCGATAGAATTGAGAGGATAATTTAAAGGCCCGTTACTCACCCGCCCTTAATCAGAACAGGCCCAGCGTTTTCACACCATGAATCGAATCTATTTTGCTATCCCTATTCCTTATTCTACTGCCGGATTTTGGACAAGAGATTCCGGTCTGATTGTGCTGGCCCTGCGTCAAAGGGGTTATGATGCTTGGCTAGTGGCCTTGGGAGAATCCTCTGCATCTCCAGATGGCTTTCCAGTTTTACGCGTCACCTTGGGAGAATTGCATGATGCCGCTTGGTGGAAGTCTCTAAAACCGGATGCTATCTTCCTCAACACGTGGAGCGCTCCCCGGTATGACGGTATCCGAAGGGCCGCCTTGGAAGCAACTCCTCTTGTCGTTGAGCGCCTGGACACGGATGGCATCCGATCCGCAAGGTTATTTCCAAGACAATTTATTATCCGCGCGTGGGGCAGCTATCGTGATAAGTTGCCAAACCTTATGCGCTGGACCGCGCTCCCTCTTGCCTTGGCCCGGTTTGGCATTTTCTATCTCTTTCCGGAGCTAATGGATGTCCGCATGGTAAAGACAATGGAGCGAGTTGCCGGATTGATTGCGGAGTCGCCTGTGGCGGCGGAACGTATGCAACGCATGATTGAGGCTTATTCATCTAGCCGACGGCCTATGAAAGTTATTCCGCATCCCGTCAACGAGCACCTAATTCATTATCGACAAATACCGAAGCAAAATCGCATCATCACTGTGGGTCGATGGGCCTCTGCCCAAAAAGATTTCCCCCTGGTTCGCAAGGTTCTCCAAGCCTTTTTGCAATCGCACCCTGATTGGACCGCAACAGTCGTTGGCAACGGTGTGCCAGAATCCTATGTTTCCAGAGGTACTAACGGGAAAGAGTGGGAAAAGCGGCTGATCTATCATTCATTTTTGGATCACGAGAAATTGTCCTTTGAGTATAATCGATCCAAGATTTATCTCCTCGCTTCTCGCTATGAAAGCTTTTGCATAGCCGCTGCAGAAGCGCTTTGTTGCGGATGTTCCGTAGTCGGTTCGCCGGAAGTCGCAACTTCAAGCTATTTTGCCGAGATGGACTCGGGAACCGTTTCAAAAGTCCGTACGCCTGCTTCCCTCGCCACCGCACTTGCAGTTGAAGCAACCTACTGGAATGAAGGCTGTCGCGATCCTGTCGCTATTTCCTCATTTTGGATGGAGCGAACTGGAGCCAGCCAAGTCTCCATGGCCACAACCGATTTCTTAGAAAGTCTTTCCCCATCGAGAAGTGATGGGTCTAGATGACGTCAGCAAATGTCCGCTCCGTCTTGCGGAAATACCAGATGCCAATAATGAGAAAGGCGACAATGACCGCCAAGGAAAGCAGTGATCGAGGAAGCGAGAAGGACGAGCCGTCCGCCAGGAGCGCCCACCGAAAACTATCGATAACGCCGACCATCGGGTTGAGTGAATAGAGCAACCGCCAGTTTTCCGGCACATTGGAGCTACTAAATCCCACTGGCGAAACATAGGTGCCGAAAGTCAGCAAGAACGGAATGATATAGCGAAAGTCACGGTATTTGACGTTAAGAGCCGTGATCAAGAGCCCTGGCCCGAGAGCCGCCAGAAAGGCCACGCCCGCAAAAAGAGGGAGAAAGAGTATCCTCCAGGTCGGTAAGTAGTGATACCAAGCCATGACACAAACGATAAGACCGAAGGAGATGAGAAAATCGACACAGGCGGTGACAATGGCAGCCGCCGGAACGATAAGACGGGGAAAATAGACCTTGGAAATCAAATTCGCATTTCCGACCAGACTTTGGCTCGAACCTGAAAGCGCTGCGGAAAAGAAGTTCCAGGGCAGGGTTCCCGCTCCGACAACGAGCATGTAAGGAATATCGTTGGAACCCATCTTGGCGATTCGATGAAAGATCACCGTAAAAATAACCATCGTCGTCAGTGGCTGAATGATGGCCCAAGCCACGCCAATGGCGGTCTGCTTGTACCGCACGGCGATGTCCCGCCAGGCCAGAACGTAAAATAGTTCGCGATAGAGCCAGAGATCGCGCCAGTAGCGCTGCTCGGTGGAGTCGGCCTCAATGATGATTTTCGACATATCAGTAAGGATTATTATTTAGAATGGTTTGAGATAAATGATAATCCTGTCCAGTCTGAAGGTACACGTTGGCAAGGTCGTGATGCAAACTCTAAGATTGTTCCATTTCGGTTCCATTTACTTCGAGCAGGAAAGTAGATTCAACATAAACGGAGAACTCAACGAAGTGGCTATTACTTATTCATTTAGGCACACACAAACTCTATCTTGCCCATAGGCTTTTCTTTTGTATGCTTGGCAGTTCCCACCTCTACCAGCCCCCTATTTATGAGTTCTGATCCCGCCAGCAACAAAGCTCTTTCCGCGAATGAAGTCATCAAGGAAAAGTCCCATCTCCTTCGGGGAACCATCGCCCAGGAACTCGCCGATAACTCGACCGGTGCCATCTCGGAGGACAATGCCCAGCTCACGAAATTCCATGGGCTCTATTTACAGGATGACCGCGACCAACGCATCGCCCTAAAGAAAGCGGGCAAGGAAAAGGCCTACTCATTTATGCTTCGCGTCCGTCTTCCCGGCGGCCGGGCGACCCCTCAACAGTGGTTGGTTCTCGATCAACTGGCGGAACAACTCGCCTCTCCCTCTTTGCGCATCACCACGCGCCAGACTTTCCAGTTCCATGGCGTGCTCAAGGGAAACGTCAAACCGCTGGTCAAGGGCATGCACCAGGTGCTGCTCGATTCCATCGCCGCCTGCGGCGACGTGAACCGCAATGTCATGGCTCCGCCGAACCCGGAAAGGAGCCCCCTCCTGCAGCAGGTCTACGATCAAGCCAAGGCCTGGAGCGAATTCGCCCTGCCAAAGACCCACGCCTACCACGAAATCTGGCTGGATGACGAGCTGGTCGCGGGTGGTGAGCCGGAATCAGAACCGATGTACGGCAAGACCTACCTGCCGCGTAAGTTCAAGACCGGCTTTGCGCTTCCTCCCTCCAATGATGTGGATGTCTTTTCTCAGGATTTGGGTTTCATCGCCATCGCCGAGAACGACAAGCTCGTTGGGTATAATGTCACCGTTGGGGGTGGCCTCGGCATGAGTCACGGCAATGAAGAAACCTTCCCGCGCCTGGCCGATCTCCTCGGCTTCATTACGCCAGATCAGGTCAACACCATCGGCGAAGCGGTGCTTGTTACCCAGCGCGATTACGGTGACCGGACCAACCGGAAACATGCCCGCCTGAAATACACGATTGAAGATCGCGGTATCGCCTGGTTCAAGGGTGAGGTCGAAAAGCGTTCCGGCATCACTTTTGGCCCGGCGCGGCCTTTTAATTTCACAACGATCGAAGATCCCCACGGCTGGCACAAATGCGCCGATGGCACCTGGTTTTACGGCCTCCATATCCTGAGCGGACGCATTCGCGACGTTCCCGCCATCAACGACCAGCCGATTTGGCCGATGAAAACAGCCCTGCGCGAAATCGCCGGGATTCACACCGGCGACTTCCGGCTGACTCCCTCGCAAAACGTGAGCATCGCCGGCGTGACCGACGAGAAGAAGGTGGAGATCGATGCGATTCTTGCCAAGCATGGCTTGCACCTCGAAAACAATCACTCCCGTCTCCGCCTCAACGCGCTCTCCTGCGTGGCGTTGCCGACCTGCGGCCTTGCCCTCGCGGAAAGTGAGCGGAGCTTGCCGTACATTCTCGAGAAATTCGAGGAAGTGTTCGACGCGGCGGGTCTTTGGGACAACGCGATCAGCCTTCGCGTGACCGGTTGCCCGAATGGCTGCGCCCGCCCCTATCTCGCGGAAATCGGTTTCGTCGGCAAGGCCCCGAACAAATACGCGCTCTATCTTGGCGCCAAGTATAATGGCACGCGGCTTAACCGTCTCGTCTCACCCAGTATCACGATTGACGATGCCGTGAAACTGCTCACGCCGGTGATCAAGCGCTTTGCGGTGGAACGGGCGGAGGGCGAAGGTTTCGGCGATTTCTGCGACCGTGTCATCCTCCCCAAGGATGCGACTTTCCATAGTGTCGGCACCAATCCCCTCGTCCTGGCCCCATGAGCAGTTATTATCTCGACCACCTCCAGTACCTGGAGACGGAAGCCATCCATGTGATGCGGGAAGTGGCCGCAGAATTTGAGAAGCCCGCGATTCTTTTTTCCGGCGGCAAGGATTCGATTTGTCTCCTGCGCCTGGCCGAAAAAGCCTTTCGCCCCGCGGACATTCCGATGCCGTTTCTCAATATCGATACCGGGCATCACTTTCCGGAATTGAACGACTTCCGGGATCGCCGCGCGAAGCAGCTCGGCGGCAAGCTCATCATCCGCACGGTTGAGGAAGCCCTCGCCAAGGGCATCGCGGTCCAGCCTCCCGGACAGATCAGCCGCAACCAGCTCCAAATCCCGACTCTCCTCGCCGCAATTGAGGAATTTCAATTCAACTGCTGCATCGGCGGCGCCCGGCGCGATGAGGAAAAAGCCCGCGCCAAGGAGCGCTTCTTCAGCTTCCGTGACGCCTTCGGCCAATGGGATCCCAAAAACCAGCGCCCGGAAATCTGGAATCTCTACAACGCCCGGATTAATCCCGGCGAAAACATGCGCGTATTTCCGTTGAGCAACTGGACCGAGATGGACGTCTGGGAATATATCCGCCAGGAAAAACTGGAAGTCCCGACGATTTACTTCAGCCACAAGCGCCTCTGCGTGCGCCGCCACGGACAGTGGCTGCCGGTGACCGATCTCCTTCCGCCCAAGCCGGGTGAACCGGTCGAGGAACTGGTCGTCCGCGTCCGCACCATTGGCGATATCATCAGCACGGGCCTCGTTGAATCGCCCGCCGATAACATCGACGATATCATCGCGGAAACTTCCGTCGCCCGTGTGACCGAACGGGGCTCTCGCGCGGATGACAAGGTCTCCGAAGCTGCCATGGAAGACCGCAAGAAGGCCGGCTACTTTTAATTTTCACGTCCTATGGCTCATTCTCCCCATTCCGTCGACCTCCTTCGCTTCAATACCTGCGGCTCGGTCGACGACGGCAAATCCACCCTGATTGGACGTCTTCTCTACGATTCCAAATCGCTGATGGACGACCAACTGGAAGCGCTCGAACGCTCGGCCGATATCACCGGCGGCGGCCAGATCAATCTCGCGAATCTCACCGATGGTCTCCGCGCTGAGCGGGAACAAGGCATCACCATCGACGTCGCCTACCGTTATTTTGCCACACCGCGCCGTAAGTTCATCATCGCGGATACCCCCGGCCATGTTCAGTACACGCGCAACATGGTCACGGGCGCCTCCTCGGCAAATCTTTCCATCGTGCTGGTCGATGCCCGCCTTGGCGTGATTGAGCAGAGCCGTCGCCACTCCTGCATTGCGTCGCTGCTCCGGATTCCCCATCTCGTGGTCGCGATCAATAAAATGGATCTCGTGAACTGGAGCGAGGAACGCTTCAACGAAATCCGCTACCAGTTTGAGGAATTTCTCCCCCGCCTCGACATGAAGGATGTCTCGTTCATCCCGGTCAGCGCACTCAACGGCGACAATGTCGTTGATCCCTCGCCCCATACGCCGTGGTATTCGGGCCCCACCCTTCTAGGTCACCTGGAAAGTGTCCACATTGGTAGCGATTGGAATCTCCGCAATTTCCGGTTACCTGTGCAGTGGGTCAATCGCCCGAATAATCCCCAGGATCCGCACCTGCACGACTTCCGCGGATTCAGCGGCCAGGTCGCGGGTGGTATCGTCCGGGTGGGTCAGCCGGTGATGGTCTTGCCCAGCGGATTCACCAGCAAAGTGAAAGAGATTTGGACGCTGGATGGTTCGTTGAAAGAGGCCTTCTGCCCGCAGTCGATCACCCTTGTCCTGGAGCATGACATCGACGTCAGCCGCGGGGACATCATCGTCGACATGGAGGATCTCCCTGGGTCGAGCACTGATTTACACGCCAAGATTTGCTGGATGCACCCCAAGCCGCTGCAGGTGGGAAAGAAGTATTTCCTCAAGCACACGACCCAAACGGTGCAAGCTGCCGTTACCGTGATTGAGCATCGCATCAATATTACGACCCTTGACCAGGAGCCCGGCGCCCCTGAGCTGGCGATGAACGATATCGGTGAAATCCGGCTGCGCACCTCCAAGCCGCTCATCTTTGACGGCTATGCGCAAAACCGGTTGACCGGTTCGTTCATTCTCATTGAGCAGGGGACCAATGCCACGGTCGCGGCCGGCATGCTCCATCCCCCCACGGAAATCGCCCAGCCGGAATACAAAGACTTCGCGATTTAAACAAGCCCGCTGCAAGCACCGGAGTAGCTGGAGAGGGAATCTGCTTCACATGTAGCGGCGGTATATGACCGTCGTGCCTCCCATCGCGTAAGCGATTTTTTAAAATCCGTCATCCTGAGCCTGTCGAAGGATCTCTAATTATTCCGCTCGGTGATTTGGCGACGGTCACGACCGCCGCTACCCACCGCAAACAAGTTGAGTTCCCATCGAAAATCAGAGCATTTTTATCTCTGGTGCACAGCTTGAGGCGCTGTACGGGAAGCCAGCCTGAAAGGCTGGCAAGCTTTCAGCCCAGGGTTGGCGCAGCAGCGCCTACCCTGGGTATGGATTAAGAACTGACCAATTCTGAAGGGGTTGAAGCGCTATTTTTCAGTGCCGTCGCTTCAACCCTTTCAGGGTTGCGGTCATGGGGAGCAAACCCAGGGTAGGCGCTGGTGCGCCAACCCTGGGCTATATGATCAAAACCCTTTCAGGGTTTTCGATCCGCATCTGCAGCATGTGCACGATGTTTTAAATTGCTTTAGAAGAGCAACGACTATCTACAATCGTTAAACCAAAAATCCGCTCTTCTCGTAGTCATCGATACCCAGCTCCAGCGTGTACTTCGGTTTGTAGCGGAGGGCCCGCGTCGTCTGGGTCAGATCGGCCTCTGTATGGGGCTGATAGTGGGCATGAGGATTATCGATGTACTCCGGCTGCCACTGGGTATTGAGCACACGATTGAGATTCGCAACGATGTCGTTGAACGAGCGAGGCACGCCGCTGCCCGCATTGTAGATGCCTGAAGCACGGGCCCGCGCGGCCAGGATGGTGCAATTCACGATGTCCTTCACATAGACAAAATCGCGGATCTGCTCGCCATTGCGGAAAATGCGGGGAGCCTGACCGCGGCGGATTTGCTGCGCCAACTGCAGGATCATGCTGGACGCCGGTCCTTTGTGCGCTTCACCCGGCCCGTAGACGTTAAAATAGCGCAAACCGACGACCACCTGGGTCGGATTCTCCGCCGCCCAGCGACGCGCGAGGTTATCGAGCTGCACCTTGGAGAAGGCATAGACATTCGCCGGCTTCGGTTCCTGGTCGACCTTGTTGATCCCCGCCGCAATGCCGTAAGTGGCAGCGGAGGAGGCATAGACGAGCCTCGTTTTGCGGCCTTCAAAATAGGTCAGGAGATTGCGCCAGGATTCGACGTTATCGTGCGTCTGGCGGAACTGATTGTGATCGGTCGTGTCGGTGATGGAGGCGAGGTGAAAAACCAAGTCGACCTTGCGCCCACCAAAGTAATGTTTCAGGTCGAGATTCGTCAGGTCGGCGGCAATGACGTCTCCCTTGAATCCCTCAAGATTCTTAAAATGGCCGGAACGGAAATCGTCCACGACCGTCAGGTTGGCTTCCGGGTAACGGCTGGCCAGTTCGTGGATCAGATTCGACCCGACAAATCCGGCTCCGCCGGTGACGACGACATGCTTGTACATGGTATGATCCTATAGAGGAAAAATGGATTGAGCTAAAGCTTCCTTTTCACCAGCCAGACGAGGTAGGCGATGGAGGACGCGAAAATCACCAGCCCAAGGACGATCTCCTGGACGGGCATGGGGCGTGAAGTCATGGGTCTTGGGGGAAGGGAATTACCGGCTGATGTCCCGCTGGGTGAGAAGCTTGAACTGATTGGCCTGCAGGACGCCTCCGGCACATTCGCGGTCTTCGACATGAAGCGCGAGAGCGGCCTTGCCCCGTGGCCGGGTCAGGAGGGAATAGGCGGAATGGATGTTGCACTCGGCCTGAAGCAACGCGGAAAGCACGGCCTTCAGATCAGCCGCGCTGCTGGAGAGCTCGACCACGACGAGCGAAACCTCCGTAAAAGCCAAACCATGTTCCTGAAAGAGCGCGCGGGCTTTGTCGGGATCATCGGTCACCAGGCGGACAATGGCCGCGTCGGAGGTATCGAGAATACTGAGCGCCACGACATGCACGCGCGCCTGGGAAAAAACCTTCACGATATCGAGCAGCCGCCCCACCTTGTTTTCCATAAAAACGGAAAACTGTTTCACTTCTTCGTCCTGGGGGCCCTTGGCGGTCTTGAGTTCGGTAGCGTCCATTTCCATAAATTTTGCGCCGCAGCGCTGGAGGCAACATACTGCCCTCACCGGAAGCGGGCAAGCGGCAATGGCGGATTTGAGTCGCCACGCCGCCTTCGTTCTGGCCTCATGTTGCCGTTATGCCTGCCGTTAAAAAGCTTCCGGCCCAAAAATCGCAGACACCCAAGGCGCTAAGCGCCGTCGCCCGCCAGCAGCTTCTCCTCATCGACGGATTACTCGATGAAGTTTCCCGCAACTACCTGGCCCGGCTGCACCGGGAGGTCGCGGAACTGATCCGTGTCCTGGAAAAGAAGCAGGGAGGCATCGGCTTTTCCAAGCGGGAATTGAAGGATGTACGCGAAATCCTCAAAAAAGTCGCCCATCTCCAGATTGACCCGGAACGGGGTCGCCGCAAGGATCTGAAGCGAATTGACGCGCTGATTGGCGAGGTGCAATCGATGATCGAGAAGTGGTAGAAGAGCCGCCCATGCGTTACGCCGTTTTTGACCTGGGGAGCAACTCGATCAAGTTCGTCGTGGCGGAGACGCGCGGGAAGGGGGTCCGTATCCTGCATGAAGAGAGCATCAGCACCCGGCTCGCAGAGCACCTCATCGATACGTGTGAATTACGGCCCGAGGCGATTGCCCGCACGCTCACGGCGTTGCGTGAGCTTCGCGCCACGGCGGCGTCACTTGGCGTGGAACATTTTCGCGCGGTGGCGACCAGCGCGGTTCGGGACAGTCGCAACCGGCGCGCGTTTCTCAAGGCCGCGCGCGAGGTGCTGGGCTTTCCCGTGCGACTGCTTTCCGGCACTGAGGAGGCGGAAACGATTTTTGCCGGGGTCTCGGCCGATCCCCACTGGAAGGGCAAGGACAGCTTCATCCTGGATATTGGCGGCGGGAGCGCCGAATGGGTGCAGGGCCGACACGGCAAAATGGAGAAACGCATCAGTCTGCCGCTCGGAGCGGTGCGCCTGCGCGAACGATTTCTGCATGTCTACCCGGTGGCGGCGGACACTGCGGGGCTGCTCGTCGAGACGGTGCGGGCGCAAATCACGCA
>CAIPBM010000072.1 GCA_903863295.1 uncultured Verrucomicrobiota bacterium
ATGAAGGTATTGGCCTCGGGCACGAGTTCCTCCGCCACATCGAGCGTTGCCGGATGCTTCTCTTCGTCATCGACATGGCGGGAAGCGAAGGCCGCGATCCGCGTGATGATTTCGCGCAGCTTCGCAAAGAGGTCAGCCTCTATCAAAAAGAACTCGGCGAACGGCCTTATCAGATTATCGCCAATAAAATGGACCTGCCGGATGCGGCGGAGAACCTGAAGAAGTTTGAGAAAAAAGTGCGCCGCAAAGCGATTCCAATTGCCGGCGACGATGATGCGGGTCTCGAAAAACTGAAGACGATGCTTCAGCAGGAATTGGCCACGCTTAAATAAGCGGCTTCCTGTGCGCTTTGCGCATACGGACGACAAGATGACTACTCCTTGAAAGTCTCGATTTTAAAAGGGTGTCATCCTGAGCATGTCGAAGGATCAGCCTCCAGAAGATTACTTCGGTTTCAATGGTCTTCTCGATGTGCGCAAGTTACCACTTAAAACGCTATTCAATACACCTTTCCCACAGTTGAGGGTACCACCGGGAGCTGATCCTTCGACAAGCTCAGGATGACACCGATCTTTAATCGAGCAGATTTTTGCAGGGGGATCGAGTAGTCCGAACCAAGGGGGAACTACTGGACTCCCGGAGCGGTGTTCGTATCCACGGGCGCGGCATTGGTCACCGGAGGCGGTTCCGCTGCGGGTGGGGCCAGGGGAGGGAGGGTCGACTCCGGCGGCATCAGCACCGTATCGATTTCATGGATGTAGCCATTAAGGCATTTGATATCGGCGTGGACGATCTTCGCCTTTTGTACGGTTTGGGTACCTGACTTGGTCGTCTTGAAGGCGAGGGGCGCACCCTGACAGGAGAGCAAAGTGGTGGCTTTGGAGAGGTCTTTGGCGCTGAGCTTTTTCCCATTCACGATATGGAAAAGCAGGATTTCCTGGAGGCGTACCTTGTTTTCCGGCCGCAACAAGGCCTCCAGTGTTTCCGGCGGCAGCTTGGAAAAAGCGCTATTGGTCGGGGCAAAAAAAGTGAACGGCCCCTTGCTGCTAAGGAATGTGGCTTGTTCTGATGCCACCACCAAGGCCTCCAGTTTGGTCAAAATACGATTCGACGCAACGGTGTCCGTGATGTCGAGAAGCTTGGCTGGCTTGGCTGCGACTGGATACGAGAGCGATGCGAGAAGGAGCACCCAAAAAGGAAGTCTCAACCATGGCGGGCGCAGGCTGATCGGGCTTTTCATCATAAGCCTAGATTAGTCAGGCGCTCCCGATGATTCAAGCGAGCTTATGTCAATTCTGCGGGCGATCCAGCCTGACCGTCGATTTGCCGGGATCACAAGGATCGTAGAAAACGTCGATGGTGTCGCCCTCTTTCCACAGGCTTTCCTGTTTGAGCGAAAGGTAGGGACTGGTGTCCTGCCGCAGCGTTCCGGTGCTATCGGTGAAGGAATAGTGGAGGTAGCTGGGATGACGATTATTGATCGAGAGCGAGTAGTTGGTTTCGATTTGATCCACCGTCCCCACTCGCTGGATGCCAGAGCGCCGCAACCATCTTCGATAAAAAATTTGTCGCTCCAACCCGATGAAAACGTACCAGCCAAGGCCACCAAAGATTCCACCCAGGATAAGAGTGATTTCTGCGGTGGTCTCGTAATTCCGGTCCTCGGCGGGCAGATCAATCCGGTTAATGGTGGGTAGATTGGGAAGATATTTAACGGGCACCGTGCTGTTCGTACCCAGTTGGTAATAGGTTTTACCGGTGGCCGAGGTGCTGGACTCAAAGCTACGGCCTTCGGTATCGGCGAAGTGATAGCTCAAATGATAGGTCGTCGAGGTGCCGTGCCGCGAATGGGAATGAGTTATGAAATGATTCGTGACGGTTCCGTTGACCCGCACCACATTCCCGGCGAACTGAATATTCCGATAAAGCGTGTGGGCACCCATGATGAAAAAGAACGTGCCCAAGGCCGCAAAGAAAGCCGCCAGGATCGCAAAGGAGGAGGGAAAGTTCTTGAACATGCGTTAAGCCAACTTCAGGCTGGTTTATCCGCAAAGGTACGAGACTTTATTCCTCACTGGAACCCTTTATCTTTTCCCGGGCTTTGCCGACGAGAAAGTTGCACGCCTCGGGGCATAGGAGGAGGATTTCGTTCTCCCGTGTTTCAAGAGTTTGGTGGGCAGGGACCCACAGCCGTCTTTTCAGGCAACCGGACTGGCAATGAGCGGAGACCAATTCCTGAATCAATGAATCATCAATTTCCCGTACGATTCGGAATCGACCGGTCTGGCGTTCGGCGGTTTCCTTCCAGGCAGTAACCGGCAATTCCTGTTGCAGAGTGAGCGACCAATTGGCCACTGCTGCCGGATAAAGATAGTCGAGGGCGAGGAGGATATCTTCCGCGCTGGAGGCATGGTAAAGCCAGCCAGGGCGTAGATTGGGCGCGGCGCGGAGAGGGCGAAATCCACCTGCGGAATCGAGCAGAATCCATTTTCGCAAATCTTCAAATGTCTCGAGGCGAGTGAGGCTGACCGGATCGGCTTTCGCATCCGCAAGGTGGCAAAGATCAAAGCCCGGGCGAATGAAGACTTCGCCTATTTTCCACGGCCCGCATTTTTCAGCCAAAAAGCGGCTTAAGGCTTCGAGAGGACTAACGCGTTCGCCAAGCTCATTTTGTCGGGTGACTTCTCCCGCATGGTTCGCTTGAAATTGCCTGACTTGAGCCAGGATGACATCGGCGATAAAGGCCTCCGTGCCGATGGCCGTGGCGTACCAGAGTCGTCGATGATCCTCGACATGGGGATTCGTAAAACCCTTTTCCCGGATATTGTGGGTCAGCCCGAGCAGAACCGGAATATCTTCGTACGAGTGGAGTCCATCGGAGATGAAAAATGGCACGACAATGACGTCGGGGCAATCGGTCAGGGTTCGCCAATCCTTGACGAACGGCGTCTGCTCCATCAGGACGGCCTGACAATCGGCGTAGAGGCCGCGAGCCCGGATGATGGCGGCCTGTTCATGGATGATCTTGGTCGAGTTATCGTTGAACGACGTTCCATGACCGCAGATGAAGAGGCAGGCCGATTTCGATGGATCGGCAATCTTCTCGTTCGAGGCGATGACCACCTGCTCGGCGCGACGCAGGAGAGCCTCGGTCATGGAGGGGTCAAGGCCGACCGGGGCACAATAGAAGATATCCTGATGGCCAAGGCGGGTCACCGGCCCGCTGAGTCCCAGTTCCCGGGGAATCACCTGCTCCGTGAAGTAGCCGGAGCTGATGAAATTGGGAACGGCATAAACCGTGGTGCAGTTCGTCTGGCGCAAGGCTTGCCGGAAATTGGGTTCCTCCTTCCAGAAGGCGACATGGACTTCGGCAAAAATTCCCCGTCGACGGATTTCCTCGGCGTGCTGGTAGGTGGGGGCGCTTGAGTCGGCGTTAAGCGTTGAACCGTGGCCCAAAAGCAGCAGGGCGGACTTATGGAGAGATTCACTCATGGTTCAATTCCGGGCTTTCCGACGCTCCAAACGGGTTTTGGTCCAGCGGTAGAAATGGAGAGGCTGGGCGCTGATGACATTGGCTGCGTGATAAAACATGGGGCCAACATCAAGGGATCGGCGATGAAAGGAGACGCGTCCGGCTCGTATTCCCTCGAAAAGGGAACCCGGGGTCAATTCATCGGCCTCGACGGTACTGGCGTTCCTGCCGATGGCATTGAGGGTGTGGGCATCCGAACAGGCGACAAGCGGCTTGTTGTGCTGATGGGCCCAGCGTGCGGCCCGGAGATTGGGATTAACCCGGTGGGGCAACCAGCCGATATGCAGGATGCACCACTCCACGGCATCGATGCAGTCGATATTGGCATCCATCGTTTTGCCGAGGCAGGTGGGGTGGGGATAAAAGGGATGGGGGGCCAGGACAAGCAGATCGGGTTTGCGGGCCCGCAAGGCCCGGACTTCATCCCAGGTGGGATCGCTGGGTAACTCGCCTTCCTCTAAATTGAGAACAACCAGATGCCGTTCCTGCACCTCGGCTTCCATACCTTGGATAAGCAAAACGCCCCTTTCCCGTCCATAAGCGACCGCCTCCGGATGCGAGCATATTTTCCGGTGCCAGGTGATGGCAATGGCGTCCAGGCCGACTTCCTTGGCGCGATCGATTTGTTCAAAAATCGTGTGCTTGAGGTAAGTATCAATCGGATCACCCTGGCAGTGACTATGAAGTTCGACGCGATAGGCGGGCACGGCCTTATTATGGAGGCAGAACACCTCTTAGGCAAGGGAGGGCCTTCGACAGGCCCGGACATCGCCTTATCTTCGAATTTTTTAGCTGAGGATGGGTCTTTGAAATAGCAACGAGTCGATCTTGAATATTTCCGACGATTATAGAGGTGGCTTCCTTAGGCTTCGCTTGTTTTTGGAGGGGGCGATGCTAGCCTTTGGAGAGATGGCGGAGATTACGTTCCCTTACTCTCGCAAGCAGGCGGCGATTCGTGGGCTGATTCGTGGAGCGGGGGCTATGATGGCGGGAGCTTCAGCCGTAATCATGCTCTATCTGCTGGGTGTGATGGCAAGGGGAGCTTTTCACGGAGAGGATGGAAAACTCGGCTGGATTGGATGGCTGTTGTCCAGCTTGGTAGTGATCATCTTGTTCGGACTTTTCATCCAGCGAGGCTATCGGATGTACCAGACCATCACTCCTTCGCTGGTGGCCGATTTTGCGTCCATTGTGGCGCTTATTTTTGCTGTCGCCTGGTATCATATTTTGCCACCGCATCTGCCTGCCGTTGTGGTTGACTATTTTTCAAGGGACGCTGCATTGGCAAGTTTGGTGGAACCGGGGCCGGGCCCGTCGTATCGCGGGCTTTTAGCTATCCTGGCCTTCCACATCTTTTTCAAGCTGATCAAAGCTTATCTCCTGCAGGTGCTCGGATTTAATCCATCCGGCCAAAATCAGCCTCCGGATGAGCCGAATATTCCCGAATTCCCCCGAAAAAGCCCTCTGGTTGAATTGTGACCTTTTATGGCACGGAACTTGTGTTAGGGTAAGGGCTTTATGGACTATGATCTTATTGTGATTGGCGGCGGCCCGGCTGGTTATGTCGGGGCGATTCGCGCGGCCCAGCTTGGGAAAAAAGTGGTGTGCGTTGAAATGGAACGCGCCGGAGGCACCTGTCTGAACTGGGGCTGTATCCCGACCAAGGCGTTGCTCAAGAGCGCTGAAATCAAGCAGTTACTCGGGCACGTGGCCGATTACGGACTCTCGATTGAGGGCGACGTGAAGTTTGATTTCGCCAAGATCATGGGGCGCAGCCGGACGGTTTCCGACACGATGGCCAAGGGCATCGAGTATCTCTTCAAGAGCAAGAAGGTCGACTACGTCGTCGGCAAGGCGCAGATCCAGTCGCCCGCTGATGCGGGAATCAAGAAGGTTGTCGTGACCGGAGCGGACGGCAAGACGCAGACGCTGACCGGCAAGGCAATCCTCATCGCCACCGGGGCCAAGCCACGCAAGCTCCCCGGTGTTGAAGTGGATGGCGTCAAAGTCATGACCAGTCGCGAGGCGCTGGCGACCAAGACCCTGCCCAAGTCGATCATCATTCTGGGCGCAGGGGCCATCGGCTGTGAGTTCGCCTATTTCTTCAACGCCTTTGGCGCGAAGGTGACCATCATCGAAATGTTGCCGCAAATCCTGCCGGTTGAGGACGCGGAGGTGGCGGAGCTGCTCAAGAAGACATTCATCAAGAACGGCATTGAAATCCTCGTCGACACGAAGGTGGAGAAAACCGAAGTCGGTGCCAAAGGCGTTAAGCTTACCGTCGCGGGCGGCAAGGTACTGGAAGCCGATCATCTCCTCGTCTCCATCGGTATCGAAGCGAACCTCGATGGCCTGCTGGGTGCGGGCGTGAAGCTGGATGTTGACCGTGGCTACCTCAAGACCAACGACCGCTACGAGACCTCCATCAAGGGCATCTACGGCGCGGGCGATATCATCGGGCCACCGTGGCTCGCGCACGTTGCCTCGCATGAAGCCGTTGAAGCCGTCGAAGGACTCTTTGTCCCCGGCAAGAAGCCGCACAAGGTGACCAATTTCCCCGGCTGCACCTACTGCCAGCCTCAGGTGGCCAGCATCGGCGTGACCGAAAAGAAGGCGAAGGAACAGGGCCTCAAGTTCAAGGTCGGCAAGTTCCCTTATCGCGCCAGTGGCAAGGCGGTCGCCGCGGGCGATCCGGAGGGCTTCGTGAAGCTCATCATTGGCGAGCCACACGGTGAGATTCTCGGCGCGCATATCATCGGTGCCGATGCGACGGAATTGATTGCGGAGCTTGGCCTCGCCATCACGCTGGAAGCGACGACCGACGAACTCAGTTCCACCATCCACGCGCATCCGACGCTCTCTGAAATGGTTCACGAAGCGGGATTGGCGGCGGAAGGTAAACCGATCCACATCTAATTGCGCTCCATGAGCCTGCTTCGTTGGCTGCTCGTGGGGCTGGGCTGGTGTGGGCTGGCGGCGACGTCAGCCCGCGCGACGGATGCGGTTCCCGCCGGGCTTCAGGTCGCCACGTTTCGAGGGCAGGAGTTTCTTGTCCGCACGGTTGATCCGGCCAAGGAAGACGTGCGACTTTTCTGGAAGGATGAGAAGGGGGCCGTCTATGGTGATTTCCCGGCGTTGGACAAGGCGGTTAGCGAAAAAGGGGAACGGCTCATTTTCGCCGCCAATGCCGGGATGTTTGAACCGGATAATCGGCCAGTCGGTTTGCTGGTGCAGGACGGGACGCAACTCGCTCCGCTTAACCTGAAGGATGGTACGGGCAACTTCTACATGAAGCCCAACGGGGTTTTCCTGATTAATGAAAAGCATGAGGCCATGGTGGTGGGCACGACCTCTTTCCAGACGCTCCTCACTCCCGCCATCTGGGCGACCCAGTCGGGCCCGCTTCTTGTCCATGGTGGAAATATCCATCCCGATTTTATTGAGGATTCCAAGAACAAGAAAATCCGAAGTGGCGTGGGAGTCGCCAAGGACGGGATGATCGTTTTTGCCCTTTCCCGATCTCCTGTGAATTTCTATGACTTCGCGCAGCTTTTTCTCACCAAGTTCAAATGTGACAACGCGCTCTACCTGGATGGTGAAATTTCTGCCTTTTATGTTCCGGGCATCGCAGATGTAACTCCACATCAGTTCGGCCCGATGTTTGGCCTGATCGGGAAATAACGCCCCATGAAAATCAGTGTCCTGATCGATAACTTCAATTACGGGGTGTTCCTGAGACAGACGATCGATAGTGTCCTGATCCAGACCTACCCTGACATCGAGGTCGTGGTGGTGGATGATGGCTCGACCGACGATTCCGCTGAAATTCTCCGCTCTTACGGAGATCAGATTAAGCCCGTCTTCCAGGAAAATTCGGGACAAGGCGTGGCCTTTTACCAGGGGTTTATCCACAGCACGGGTGATATCATTATGCTGCTGGATGCGGATGATTACCTTCACCCGGAGGCAGCCGCCAAGATTGCCGCGGCCTGGAAGCCGGAAACCGGGGCGCTTTTTCACCGGCTTTGCGCGGTGGACAAGGATGGCCGCAAGCTCGGTTACTCGCTGCCCGATCAAAGATTGGAATTGAGCACCGGGAATCTTGTTCCCTACATGCTGACGCACGCGGGCCGTTGCAATGTGCCTTCAACCTCCGGCATGGCTTTTCGACGGGATATCCTGGGGCAGGTTCTGCCCATGCCTCCGGAGTTTAATCGACGCGGTCCCGACGGGTATTTGCGGGTATCAGTTCCCTTGCTGGCGACGGTTGCGGCGCTGGATGAAACGCTGGCTTATTACCGGATTCATGGCGCGAACGATCATGCCGGGGGCACCGCGCGGCGCTTTATTACGCGCAAGATCATGGAACGGCGCAAGGAACTCCGGGAACGTGAATATCGTCAATTCAGGAAACTAGTGGAGGAGCGTGGTCTGGAGATTGCGCAGTCGGCATCTCCCTGTAACGCGGATGATCACTTTGAAGAGTTATTGTTGGATCGCAGCGGCGCCCAGCGAATGGATACGACCGCGTATTGGAAACTGGTCTGGACGATCTTGGGGCAAATGCGGGAGGAGAAAATGCCGCTTAAACGGCGACTACGACAGGGCGCCCTCGCGTTTCTGGTCGCCTTCGGGCCGAAAGCGATTCTCCGGCGGGTCTATCCCAATCTTTTCGGCTAGAACGGGCACTGGAGAAAGGGCGGTAAACTCGTGACAGGCGGCGCTGGAAATCCTACAGTCAGGATTCGCTTTTCTTATGTTAACGCACGAATGGAATATTCAACCCCGCGCCTTGCAGTGTGCGGTCTCCGGTCGCCCTTTTGAAAAAGGGGAACGGATCTTTTCCGCGCTCTATTGGCGGGATGGGCAGTACTCGCGGGTCGACCTCAACGCCGAGTCTTGGAAGGCCCGGAACGAGAACATTGAACCGCTTTCCGCCTGGCAAACCGACTTTGTCCCGCCCCCACCACCCGCGCCGGAGACCTTGAAAAAGGACGACGCCGAAGGTCTGCTCCGCCGCCTGATCGCGGAGAATTCGCCTGAGAAACGCAACGCCCGCTATATTCTCGCCCTCATGCTGGAGCGGAAGAAAGTGGTGCGCCAGATAGAGCGCAAGCGCGAAGAGGGACTTTCCGTCCTCGTTTACGAGCATCTGCCCACGGGCGAAGTCTGGCTGATCGAAGATCCGGGCCTGAAATTGGGTGAGCTCAAGTCGATGCAGGAGGAAGTCGCCGCGCTATTGGCGAATCCGAACGGCACGGCCCCCGATCCGGCACCTGTAGCAGTCAGTTCCCCGGCGGGCGAGCCACCGGAACAGATTCCGGCTTGAAGTGCGGGTTGCCCGGTTAGGCTGCATCCCCGATCGTTCAAAGAATCTCCGTGGTAGCCGCCGCTGTCCCTAGCGGCGGATGTTTCTTCGCGAGGCAATACAGAATCCTACTTGCGGAGAAAGGGGAGGGGAGGCAAGGGGAGGTAGCCCAAGTCTTTCAAGCTCTGCGCGTAGTAGGCGTTTTTTTGGGGCGTAAAAATGCCGGTAGCCGAATCGAGCCAATCGCGGGCCCCATCAATGTCCTTATGGTAGGTATCCCACGCGATATTCGCGTAGTAATAGGATGCCCGTGTCCCGGCTTCATTGAAGGCGGCCAGCTCTTTTGCTGCCAGAGCCTCATGTCCTCCGTAGAGATCGCAAAGGAAAGCCTTGAACTTGGCCAGGTCACCGATTTCCGGATTACTCTCCAAGGCCACGTAACCGGCACGGGCTGCATCGTACTGCTTTTGGAGGAATTTGATTTCGACCACATTGAGCTTGAGGACGACGTTGGTGGGGTCGATTTGGGCGGCAACCTTGAAATCCTGCTCGGCCAGATCCCACTGCTTTCGCTGGCTATAGATCGAGCCGCGTAAAACATAGGCCGTATTCGTGCTGGGGAAGATGCGAATGGCTTCATTGAGCTTGGCCAGCGCACCATCGGCATCGCCCACGTTCATTTTGATCATCCCCTCCTTGACCAAGGCTGCGGAAAGAATGACTGGCGGAACCGGTTCCTTGGGCTTGGCTCCGCTGGGAGCATTGGTGGAGGGAGCGTTGGTAGCGACAGGAGCTGGAGGGGTGATTCTCAGGGCAGGCTGTTGAGCCTGGACAGGTGCGCTAAAAATTAAAACAAAGGTGCAGCCAAGCACGGAAAGGAAGGCAAGACGTTGGGACATGATTGGTTAAGTTATAAGGAAAGGTGATGACAATGACAAGGGGCGAGGGAATTGCCTTATGCCAGAAACCGGCTGCGATTCTGTCGAAAAGCTCCTGGATTCTGTCCGGTAAATGACGCGAATGCCTTGCTAAAGGCACTCAGATTCATAAAACCACATGCCAAGGCTGTTTCCGTGACGTTGGCTTTTCCATCCGTTAGCAATTCCATGGCGCGCAAAAGACGGGCGCGATTAAGGAAGTGACGCCAATTCAGTCCCGTTTCCGCCAGAAAATGACGCCGCAGGGTGCGGACAGAAAGGCCAGCGCCCCGTGCCACCTCGGCCATGGTGACTGCTTCCAAATGGGTGATGGTGTATTCAATGGCCGCGCGAACTCCTTTGGATTCGCCCCGGGGAAGGCTATAGGGGAGTTCGGACTGGGCGAGCTCTTGGCAATAGAACGCGACTGTTTGAAAGAAACTTTCCGCCAAAGTATCCCGGGAACGTAGAGGATTTCTCCATCGCATGCTGAAAGAAATCATTTCGCGCAAGAGAGATGTCGCCGTGAAGACCGAAATTTGGTCAAGACCAGGGAAACTATATCGACTCGGTTTGAAGTAAATACTCCCAGCGGAGACACGCTTGAGCGTGGTGCGATGACGAGTGCCCGCTGGAATCCAGGCAGCTCTTTGTGGTGGAAGAAGCCAGAGTTTGGTTTTGGTTTCCAGCTCGGTCATTCCAGAGAATGAATAGAGCAATTGATGGTAGGAATGCTGATGCCAATCGTAAATGATGTCATGCAAGTCATCTGGGAAAGCAAATGCATCCACTCGAGGCCGGTGAAGCCCGGCCAGGTAAAGGCGCTGTTGGGTAGACGAGTATCGTGGAGCAGACATAAGTATGGCCGTTCAAACACAAGAATAGGCCCATTAACGTCAGCGCGTCAGGTTCAAATTTGTCAGGATTGATGGCATGAACCTCAAAGTTACCCACCGGGAGTTGATCATTGATCAATTCACACGACAGGCCACTCCCTTTGCCGAAAAGCCCGAACACCGGGATGCTGCCATCATGGAAAGACTCCTTCGCTTCTCGGGCGTGAAGGATTCTGATACGGTCTTGGATGTGGCCTGCGGCCCCGGCTTATTGACCTGTGCCTTGGCCACAAAAGCCCGGCAAGTTACCGGTCTGGATTTAACTCCAGCCATGATTGAAAAGGCGCGTGAATGGCAGAAAGTTCAGGGGCTTTCCAACCTGAAGTGGAATATAGGCGAATCCACAGCCTTGCCCTATCCCTCGGACACTTTTTCCATGGTCATAACCCGCTATTCCTTTCATCACTTCATCCACCCGTTGAATGCCTGGAAAGAAATGGTACGTGTCTGTCAGCCTGGTGGAATAGTGCTGGTGATTGATGTGGCTTTACCCCAGGAAAAAGCTGAAGCCTATGATCGATTCGAAACCTTACGCGATCCTTCTCATACGCGGGCCTTGACCTTAACTGAATTTCCCGAAAAGGCGCGACAGGTTGGTCTCACGGACATCCGCACGGACTTTTACCGTCTCGAAATGGAGTCTGAACGGCAAATCGAGGCCTCCTTCCCTGAATCGGAGAACTGCGAACGGTTGCGGGAGTTATTACGGGACGATATTGGGAAAGATTCGTTGGGAATGGGAGTCGAGCAACGCGGTTCCGAGATTTGGTTTTCCTACCCTACCCTGGCCGTTGCAGGACGGAAGCCGACCAAGGTCGATTAAATTCCGCCGAGCTTTCGCAGTTCCGCGGCTTCCTTCTCGGTGAGGGGAATAACGGAGAGGCGGGATTGGCGGACAAGGAGCATGTCCTGCAGCGTCTTGTGCTGCTTGATTGCTTCCAAGGTCACCGGATGGGGCAGCGCCTTGCCTGCCTTGAGGTCGACGCAGACCCACTCGGCTTTTTCATCCGGCTCGACCGTCGGATCGGGATAGGCGGTCTTGATAACCGTCGCCAGGCCCACGACCGCTTTTTCGCTGACGCTATGGTAGACAAAAACCTCGTCTCCCTTGGCCATGGCGCGGAGATTAATCCGCGCGGTGTAATTGCGAACCCCGGTCCAGGCGGTGGTTTTATCCTTCTGGAATTGCGCGAACGAATAGGCGTCCGGTTCGCTTTTGACCATCCAATGCTTCACGCGCGGAAATTGGTGTAGTTGAGCGCGACGGTGAATTCCTGCCCGCGCAAATGGGCGATCACTTCCTGGAGGACATCGCGATCCTTGCTGGTGACGCGCACCTGACGGTCCTGAATCTGCGTGGTGACCTTCAGCTTCGTGTCGCGGATCGACTGGACGATGATCTTGGCCACGTCGGTTTCGAGGCCTTGTTTGAGCTTGAGCTCCTGCCGGGCATGGCCGAGGGGGGAGATGTCGGGATCCTTGCGCTCGATGTTCTTGAGGCTGACGTTGCGTCGGGCGAGCTTGCCGAGGACGATTTCCTCCAGCGCCTGGATCTTGAACTGGTTGATGGCGCTGAGCTTGATCGATTCCTTTTCAAGGAGGATTTCAGCCTTGGCGTCGCGGAAATCGAAGCGGTTAGCGAGCTCTTTTTGCGCCTGCTCAATGGCATTTTTGACCTCCATGAGGTCGACTTCAGAGACTACGTCAAAGGAAGGCATAAAATGATGACGACCAACTGCTTCCGGTTGGCGGAAGATTAGTGATTGATCGGGGGACGGGGATACGACTTGGAGTCGAGGCGATAGACGATGCGGGCCTTGGTGAAGTCGTGCTGGGACATTTCCATCTTCACGCGGTCACCGGGGGTCAGGCGGATGAACCGCTTGCGCATCTTGCCGGAGATATGGGCCAGGACGACGTGCTTGCTGTTGTCCAATTCGACACGAAACATCGTGCCGGGCAGGATCGTGATGACCTTGCCTTCTACTTCAATAACGTCGCTGGTAGTATCTAATGCCATGTGAGTCAGGTAATATACGGGGAGCGACAGCGGATGCAATGTTTTATTTAATGTAGAACCTTTGAGGAGATAAATACGGATCTTGATCCGATATTAACTTATGAAGATTGATTCTTCGACAAGCTCAGAGCGATGGAATTTCTACAAAGCCTTGCAGATATCACTTAAAGGCCTTTGAAACTGAGCCGGTGGTGGAGATGTGAAATCCCAGTAGAAAAAAGCGCAAGATAAGCTTGATTTGTGCCAGCCTGTCACCATAATGACCATTTTCCGCCTGAAACAAATACGCAGTTCGCTTCTCTCCTGATCCTACTATGAAACAGACGCTCGTCCAAGATGCCCTCAAAATCGTGCAAAGCCCCCAGGTTCTGGTCAACATTGTTTCCAAGCGCGTCCGGCAGCTTGGCCAGGGCTTTCGTCCCTTGGTCGCCTATGATCCCAAGTTGACGTTTATGGATGTCGCGCTGAAGGAAGTCGCCGAAGGCAAGCTTGGTTACGAGATGATCGAAGTTCCGTCCGCTGCCGGTACGAGTCTGGCCCTCCCCGCCAAGAAGAGCCGTAAAGCTGCTGCTGCCTAAGCGGTTTCCGCTTTAACTGCCTTCGACCCAGATCGAAGGCAGACTCATTCCCGGGTGAGGCGCTTCTGCTTCACGTAGACGCCATGGACCAGAATCAAGGTCAGAAGCGAGAACACACTGGCCACACCGCAGTAGGTCACGGCGATGATTTTTGAGTTGAGTTCGAGATTGTCTTGCGGCGGGTGATTGATGAACACGGTTATCAGGTTGATCAGCAGGTAAAGTCCCCACCAGATGCCGACCAGATAGGAATCGTTATTACTCTGGGCCCGGTACGGATTGGTGCTGATTTTCCAGATTTCCTGCATGACCTGGTAGGGCCGGAAGAGATTCCAGATCGGAATGAAAAAGTAGCCGACCGCCCATCCGGAGCTAAAGCGGATATTGGCGGTAAAGCCTCGACAGTTTTTATAGCAGCGGAAGACCCAAATATAGAAAAAGACGCTCTTGAGCAGGACGATCGCCAGACTAGCAATCAGCCAACTGGGAGGGATGTCCAGAACGTTGCCCGAGGTATGATTGAGCAGCACATTCCACAACCCCGCCAGATAAATGATGAGGCAAGCCGCGATCATGATCTCCAGCAGGGCGGTCCATGGCTGTAATTCCTTACGCAGGAAATAGGCCGGCGACTTGGTCTTGGATTCCGATGGAGCTTTTAGGGCTTGAGGCTGCGAGAGGTGCGGTTGGGCTAACTTTGGAACGGCCGTTCCATCGCGCCGTGCCGGAACGAAATGAACCGCATGCGGAACCAGTTCGCGCAGCGGTTTCCACTCGGCCATGCCCTCTTTCCAGTAGTAGGCATCGGGACTGAGTCTTCCCTCCTGCAGCTTGCTGATGGCCTCCGCTTCATCGTTCAACGCAGGTTTTCCATCGTCGGAGAGAAGATAGAAGGCACTCATGAATTCAGATAGGGCGGTCGGTTAACCTTCCGCCCGATAGGCTTTGAAAGCCTACTTCATCTTCTTGATCAAGGCGTCAGCCATCTCGGCAGGAGTCTTGGCAATGCCAACCCCGGCGGCTTCGAGCGCGGCAATTTTGCCTGCGGCCGTGCCTTTGCCACCAGAGACGATCGCGCCTGCGTGACCCATGCGACGGCCTGGAGGCGCCGTGGCTCCTGCGATGAACGCCGCCACCGGCTTCTTGACGTGCTCCTTGATGTAGGCCGCGGCGTCTTCCTCGCCCGTGCCGCCGATTTCGCCGATCAGGATGATGGCTTCAGTATCGGGATCTTCGTTAAACATGCGCACCGCGTCCGTGTGGCTGGTGCCGTTGATTGGATCGCCGCCAATACCGATGCAGGTGCTCTGGCCGAGGCCGCGGGACGTGAGCTGCCAGACCGCCTCGTAGGTGAGGGTACCGCTGCGTGAGACGACGCCCACTTTGCCGGGCTTGTGGATGTAGCCGGGCATGATGCCGATCTTACATTGACCAGGAGTGATGATGCCGGGACAGTTCGGCCCGATTAGCCGGACCTTCTTGTCGCGCAGGCCGACCTTGGCGCGCATCATGTCGATGACGGGGATGCCTTCGGTGATACAAATGATGAGCTCAATGCCGGCATCCGCCGCTTCCAGGATCGCATCCGCCGCGCCGGGAGCCGGGACGAAGATCATGGTGGCGTTACAGCCGGTCTTTTCCCGCGCTTCGTGCGAGGTATTGAAAACGGGGACCTTGCTTTCCCAGGTCTCACCACCGCGTCCGGGGGTGACACCGGCCACGACGTTCGTGCCGTATTCGGCGCATTGCTTGGCGTGAAATCCGCCGGCTTTTCCAGTGATGCCCTGAACGAGCAGGCGCGTGTTTTTATCAACGAGGATGGACATAGTGGGGTGAGGTTAGAAGTTAGGTCGAACAGGTATGCGCCGCGGAGCCGCGGTCGGTTTTATGTTTGTGAATGAAGATCGAGTTGCCGTCGGGATCGTGGATCACCACCAGATGGCAGACCGGGGTTTCGAGCGGTTCCATCGTGAAGGACACGCCCCGTTCCTTGAGCACGGCCACGGTTTCATCAAAGTTCTCCACTTCCAGGGCCGCGCTGGGGCCGCTGTGACCGGGCTGCCCGGACGGTTTCCAAAAATTAGATAGGGCGAGGGCGCCAGCGCCCAGGTCATATTCAATCCAGAATAATCCCTCGGGAAAATCACTGCCCATGCTCTGCTTCAGATTGAGCGCGCCTTCGTAAAAATCGCGTGCGCGCTGCTTATCCGTGACGGGATAAGCGACGAAAGCGATGTCGTTGACGCGGATCATGAAGCGGAGGGATTACTTTTTAACGGCAGCAACGACCTTCTTGGCCGCATCGGCGAGATCGTCCGCCGCGATGATCGGCAGGTTCGATTCCTGGAGGAGTTTCTTGCCGGCGGCGACGTTTGTGCCTTCAAGGCGGACGACGAGCGGCACGGGTAGCGACACGGCCTTGACCGCATTGATGATGCCCTGCGCGATGGTGTCGCACTTCATAATACCACCGAAGATGTTGACCAGAATCGCCTTCACGTTGCTGTCGGAGACGAGAATCTTGAAGGCTTCGGTGACCTGTTGTTCCGTCGCGCCACCCCCGACGTCGAGGAAGTTGGCCGGTTTGCCGCCCGCGTATTGAATGATGTCCATGGTGCCCATGGCGAGACCAGCGCCATTGACCAGACAGGCGATATTGCCATCGAGACCGATGTAATTGAGGCCGAACTTGCTGGCTTCGACTTCGCGGGGATCTTCTTCCGTGATGTCGCGATAGGCGAGGATTTCCGGATGGCGGAACATGGCGTTGTCGTCGAAGTTGAACTTCGCGTCGAGCGCGAGGACTTCGTTCTGCGCCGTGGTGACCAGCGGATTGATTTCAACCAGGGAACAGTCGGTCGAGATAAAGAGATTATAGAGGGCGTGGAAAATGGCACAGGCAGGCTTGAGGAAAGGCCCCTTGAGATCAAGGTACTCAGCCAGCTTGCGGGCTTCGTAAGGCTGTAGACCGATGGCGGGATCGATCTTCATGTGCATGATCAACTCGGGAGTCTCATGGGCGACGTCCTCGATGTTCATGCCGCCCTTGGTGCTGGCGATGACGACTGGCGCCTGCGCTTCGCGATCCAGCACGATGGCGAGGTAAAGTTCGCGTGTCGGATCCTTCGAGACGCCGACCATGACTTTGCTGACGAGCTTGCCGTCGGGACCGGTCTGCACGGTGACGAGCGTCTGGCCGAGCATGCTGGCGGCGACTTTCTTGATTTCCTCCGGTGTCTTGACGAGATGAACGCCGCTCTTGAAGCCGTTCTTGAACGTGCCCTTGCCGCGTCCGCCCGCATGGATTTGCGCCTTGATGACGAGGTCGCTGGTGTTGAGGGACTTGGCGATGGCTTCGGCCTGTTCAGGGGTATCGGCGACTGCGCCGGGAGGCGTGGCGACGCCAAATTTCTGCATGAGCTCTTTTGCCTGGTACTCGTGGATATTCATTGCGGGATGGGCTTCAGGGGGTGGAAATTTTGATGGAAGGCGAAGATGCCTGCGATTTTGGAAAAAGAACAGACTGATTTTCAATCATAAGAGGTCATAAGCCAAAGGATAGGGCTGCATTAGATAAAATCATGAAGCCGGACTACGGCAACTGACGTTTGTTGGCCCGGACAACTCGTTGTCCGGGTGGCCGAAGGCCACAGGAAGCGCGCGGCGAATTACGCGAAATCTTCAATTACCGCGACAGTTACAATGCTCGATAAATCGCTCGGTTCGCAACAAAGCCGCCACACCGGATGGCGTGACGGCTTTGTTCAGCGGGATGACCGATTATTTCTTCGCCGCCTTGCAGCCCGACTGGCACTTCGTGAAGGTGGCCGAGCCATCGCTGCCGATGGTAATGGCTTCCTTCTTGGCGCCGAGGGCCGCCGCGATGTCAGGTGAAACGGAATAGGTATCCTTTACGTTATCCCAGCTTGCGTCCGTGGCGAATTTGACCGGGACGGTGCCGAGACACTTGGAATCGGTGCAAACCATCGCCGTGGTCTCGGTATTCTTCTTCACCCAGATGGTGACGTTGGCGGAATCATCGGCAAACGAGAGCGAGCCAACAGTGGTGATAACGAAGGCAAGAGTGAGGGAGAGGATTTTTTTCATGGTGTAATTTGTGGTAGAGGGGTTGATTTAACTTATCCAAGATTAAGCGAATCATGGGCTCCGCCAAGTGCTTTTCAAAAAAGAATTGCCCGATTTTTGGGGCATAAAAGCAAGGCTTGAGTTAGACTGTCAGGCTCGACTTTAAAACGATGCCAACCAAACCCGAACTCCTTGCCCCTGCCGGTGATTGGGACTGCATCCGCGCTGCGGTGGCGAACGGGGCCGATGCAGTCTATTTTGGCCTGCCCGCCTTCAATGCCCGGATGCGCGCGACCAATTTTACGGCGGACGATCTGCCGAAGGTCATGGACTTTTTGCACGAGCACGGCGTCAAAGGCTATGTCGCTTTCAATGTGCTCATTTTCACCGATGAGCTGGCCGCGGCGGAGGAGCAATTGCAGTTGCTGGCCCGTGCGGGAGTCGATGCCGCGATTGTGCAGGATTTGGGACTCGTCTCCCTGGCGAGAGATCTGGTGCCCGATTTCCATATCCACGCCTCGACGCAGATGACGTTGACTTCGCCGGAGGGAATCGCCTTTGCCCATCGCCAGGGCATTGAACGCGCCGTCCTCGCCCGGGAGCTTTCCTTGCGCGAACTGGCCAAATTCAAACAAGAGGCCGGGGCGCTTCCCCTGGAGGTCTTTGTTCACGGCGCGCTTTGCGTGGCCTACTCCGGGCAGTGCCTGACCAGCGAGGCGCTCGGTCAACGCAGCGCGAATCGTGGCGAATGCGCCCAAGCCTGCCGGATGCCCTATGAACTGATCGTCGACGGCATGAAGCGCGATCTCGGCGACAAGCGCTATCTCCTCTCGCCGCAGGATTTGGCGGCGGTGAATGAGATTCCCGAATTGGTGCGACTCGGAATCGTCTCCTTCAAGATTGAGGGTCGGCTCAAGACTCCCGAGTATGTCGCCGCCGTGACTCAGGTCTATCGCCGGGCCATTGATATGGCCTGGGACGCGGAAAGTCATCGTCGCGTTTCCCTGGAGGGCCCAGCTCCCGCTGGACCGCTCGTCGATCCCCTGTCGCCACAGGACTGCGGCCCGGCAGGAGCCGGGCCCTCCACGGATACATTATCCCAAGTTACTCCGGACGACCGCTACAAGCTGGAGATGGCCTTCTCCCGCGGTCTCTACTCGGGCTGGATGCACGGCGTGAATCACCAGGAACTGGTCCATGCCCGTTTTGGCAAAAAGCGCGGTGCCTATGTCGGTGAAATCACGTCCATTGGACGAGGCTACATCGAGGTCAAGCCGCGCTGCCCACTCAAGCCCGGCGATGGCGTCGTCATTGACCGGGGAGGGGACACCGATCATGAACAAGGCGGCCGAATCTACGAAGTCCTGCCCTTGCGGGAAGGGGCCGTGCGTCTGGCTTTTGAATACGGCAAGCTCGATTTCAATGTGATCAAGCTCGGACACTTCGTCTGGAAAACGGACGATCCCCAGCTCAACCGCGAACTGCGTAAAAGCTGGTCGGGCGAGATTGCCAAGCCGAAGCGGGCGCTCGACCTTATCGTGTCCGGGCGGATTGGCGCACCGTTGCAACTCGAAGGGAAGTCGCTCGATTCCACCGCCATCGTGCAATCGCAGATGTCGCTTGAGCTGGCCCAAAAACGACCGCTCACCACCGAGAGTCTTCGCGCCCAATTGGGCCGCCTGGGCGAAACGCCGTTTGAACTTGGCCAGCTCCATAATCAACTTGAAGGCGAGCTCATTGTGCCCGTCAGCGAGCTCAACCGGCTGCGCCGCGAGTTGGTCGATAAACTGGAAAAGAATCTACCCACGGAGAGCCGTCATCCTGAGCTTGTCGAAGGATCAGCCTCCAAGCCATGTCTCAGCCGAAGGCTTTCTTCTCTTGCCCATAAGCGTGAGGAATCCCTGGCGGAGAATAAGACGCCGCGATTCACCGTCCTTTGCCGCACTTTGGAGCAAATCCAAGCTGCGCTTCGCATGGGCGTCACGGAACTCTACGCCGATTTCGAGGACATCCGTCGCTACAAGGACGCGGTCGATTTGGTGCGAAACCGGGGCTATCGTGCAGACGCGGGCACTCCTCACATCATTCTCGCCACGCCGCGGATCCAGAAAGCGGGGGAGCAGGGTTTCTTCAGGCTGATTGAGAACGCGCAACCCGATGGCGTCCTCATCCGTAACCTCGGCGCGCTCGATTATTTCAAGGCGAGTCCGCTGCAGCGCATCGGTGATTTCTCCCTCAACGTGGCCAACCCGCTCACCGCAGAGTTGCTCACGGCGGAGGGCCTGGAACGGCTCACCGTCTCGTATGATCTCAATGCGGGTCAGGTGCTCGATCTCCTTCAGTCCGCGCCGCCGTCATGGTTTGAGATCACGCTGCACCAGCACATTCCGATGTTTCACATGGAGCATTGCGTTTTCGCCGCCTTCCTTTCTCAAGGTACCGATCACACGAATTGTGGCCGTCCCTGCGATACCCACCATGTCCAGTTGCGCGACCGGGTCGGCCTGCTCCATCCGCTTAAGGCCGACGTCGGCTGCCGGAATACGCTGTTCAACGCGCAGGCGCAATCGGGTGCGGCTTATTTCGATTCGTTCCGCCGGATGAATCCCGCCGCGTTCCGGGTCGAGCTTCTCCTTGAGGACGCCCCCGAAACTGAACGCATTCTTCGCGGCTATCAGCGGCTTCTTTCCGGTAACAGTTCGGGTCAAACTTTGATTCGCGAATTGAACCTTCGCAGCCAACTTGGGGTGACGACGGGAACGCTCGCTTGATCTCCCGCGAAAAATAAAAGGAAAAGGCTCGCGGTAGGCGAGGGCGCAATTAAACTCTTCCTTCAAGATGATCAATCCAACGGTCGAGGCGCTTTTAGTTTTACAGGAACGTGATGTGAGGGTGACGGCGCTGAGCGCCGAGCTGGAGGATTCGCCGGAGCAAATTGCCGCCGTGGATGCCGAACTGGCGGCCAAGCAGGCGAAATTTGAGGAGATCAAGAACCGCACACGGCTGATTGAAGCCGACCGGAAGAAGATTGATCTCGATGTCCAGTCGAAGCAGGCGGCCATCGCGCGGTATCGCTCGCAGCAGCAGACCACGCGCAAGAATGAGGAGTTTGCCGCGCTGAACCATGAGATCGAGCACACCGAGAAGGAAATTTCCGCGCTGGAAGACCAGGAGCTTGAATTAATGGAAGCCTACGACAAGGGCCTCGCCACCGTCGCACTGGGGCAAAAGGAGCTCGCCCAGGCGCAAGAGAAAGCGAAGCTCAAGAAGGCTGAACTGGAGAAACGGGCCGCTGTTGTCGCTGCCGACATGGCGGCTGCCAAGGAGAAACAGGCCGAAGCCGAAAAAGCCGTGCCGGAAGAAGCCGCGTCCCGCTATCGCCGCATTCTCAAGAGCAAGAAGGATGTCGCGATTGTCCCCATTCACAGCGGGGCCTGTGGGGGCTGTCACATGAAGCTTACCTCTCAGACCGTGCTTTCGGCCAAGGGTGCCGAAGCGCTGGTCGCCTGCGAGAACTGCGGGCGCTTGGTTTATTGGTTGGAGTAGGCCGTTTTGGAAATACTATCAGGGTTACCCTAATTTGGTTCTTCAGGGGAACATACGATAAAAAGCAGTAACAACGGCCAAAAAATAAGATCAATCGCAAACCATCCCTTGCCATTCAGGAACCAAGCTCCTCCAGTGTCGAGCGGGCCAAGGATGCCGACAGAGATTATCAATTGGCACTTGGTTCATTTCTTTTTCATGGCCATTTAGTTTCGTGCTCCTCTCCAATCTTACCAACAATAATTATTTGTGATTTTCACTTTTGAGTATCTTATGGGTACAATAAAAATATGGCCGCTGCGACGATTAAAGTAACCTACTCCCTGAAACCGGATACGGTTGATCGCGTCCAGAAACTGGCTATCCATTGGGGCGTTCCCAAGTCGGAAGTCATTCGCCGCGTCGTTGATAATGCGGTAATAGAGGAAATCCCTATTGAGAAAACGGAGACGCCGTTAGAAGTGTTCCTGAGAATCCAACGCACTAGCAGCGGTATTGCTCCTAAAGCAGCAGCCAAGTTCAATGCTGAGGTCAGGCGCGAACGTCGTGCTTCCGGACGAAAACGGTTATGATGCTGGCGGGACGGTTGTATGCGTCCTATTTCAGCGCCGCAATCCGATCCATCATCTCCTGCGCGACGGGGCCGTGCGCATCCCGAGGCCGGACACCCTCCGGAATCGTGGGCAGGTAGGGCTTGCCGATCACGACCCGGATGGGATGGAAGCGCAGGCGTTTGGTATGCTTCGATAGGCTCTCGAACGTGCCGAATACGCGTACTGGAAGAATGGGAACCCCAGCCTTCATGGCAATGAGGCCTGCCCCGGCCTGCGGGGGTTGAAGGTTGCCATCGGGAGAACGTGTCCCCTCCGGAAAAATCAGCACGGCATGGCCATCCTTCAGCATGTGGATGATGCGCCGCAGACCGGAGATATCCTGACCGCCGTCACGATCGATGGGGAGCACGTTGCAGATGGGCAGAAACCAGCTCCAGAACGGAGGCTTGAAGAGGGTTTTACGGGCCAGGTAATAGAGCTCCCGTTCCACCGCCCAACCCACAGTGGTTGGATCCATGAAACTGACGTGATTCGAGACGATCAGACAACCGCCGGACGGTACATTTTCGCGACCCTCAATCCGGATGCCGTGCAGGGATAACTCGAGCCCGACAACATTGTAGGCGAAGCGATAAAATCGCCCCATGGTGGAAAAATCGTACATGACTAGACCTGTTCGGAGAATTTCTGCCAACGTTTAAGTACCGCCAGTGCGCGTCCGGAATCGAGCGCCTCGGTTCCCTGGGCCAGGCCTTCCTCGAGGGAGCTGGCCGTGCCGTGCGTCCAACTTGCGACGGCGGCATTGATAAGAAGAGTCTCTCGTTCGAGAACCTGTTCTTCACCCGAGAGTATCGTCTCCAAGCGGGCGGCGCTTTCATCGGCATTGCGGACAAGAAGAGAGTCGAGTTTCTCGGAGATGGGCGGTTGTGGGATTTGATTGAGATAGGTAAGAGGGGATCCATCGTCCAGTCGTACGGTACTTCCCAAAGTGGTCGTTCCCTGCGCACTGACTTCACCGATCATTTGCTGGCTTTCCGCATCCTGACCGCAGGCAACAGTGAATCGGGCGCAGCCCATTTGTTCAAGGGCGCTTTGGTAAAGCGTGACATGCTCCTGCTTGAATACGCCGACGAGTCGGGAATCGGGGCGTGCTGGATTCAGCAAGGGGCCAAGAAGATTGAACACAGTCCGCTGTCCCTGCGCCGCCAACGCTCGCCTCACCGGGCCGACGGTGGCAAACGTCGTATGATAAAACGGGGCGAAGAGAAACGCGCAGCCCACTTCCTCCAGGCAACGGGGAACCTGCTTCGGCTCAAGGTCAATCTTAATACCCATGGCTTCGAGGACATCCGCGCTGCCCGACTTTTTCGTCACGCCTCGATTGCCGTGCTTCACCACCGGAATGCCCATGGCGGTGAGAATGAACATCAGCCCGGTGGAGATATTGAGGAGATTCAGTCCACCTCCGCCCGTGCCACAGCAATCAAGCAGCGGCTTCCCGTTCCACGATCCGCACACACCCGGATTGAGCGCCCGCGGCAGAAAAGCCTCCGCGCAGGCCGCCAATTCAGATGCGGTTTCCCCGCGTAGTGCCCAGGCGCGGAGGAAGGTCGACTTCTGCTCATCAGGAACGGCGACGTCCAACAACTCACCCGCGACGGAACGGATTTCCTCCGCCGTGAGGGTGCGTTGCGGGACGACGGAACTCAGGTCGGATAGCATCCGGTCATCATGCGCGGGTTTGTTTTTCCTGCGAGAGCAAAACCGACCTCAATTATGCCCCGCAATTTTATGCGGAACATAAGGCTCCTCCAGCTTCGCGATTTCATCCCCACTCAACTTCAGGCTGGCAGCGGCGACGGCATCATCAAGGTGATGGGGCTTGGACGCTCCCACTATCGGGGCGACGATCCCCGGTTTGTGCAGAAGCCAGGCCAGGGCGACTTGGGCCGGCGCAACGCCGCGCTGGGCGCTGATCTCTTCCAGGCGTTCCACGACTTGCTGATCCGCTCCGGCGACATCCTTGCCGTAGAGCATCTTGCCGAAATCGTCCGTCTTGGCGCGAGTGGTATTCGCCTTGCGGCTGCCTGCCAGGACTCCCCGGGCGAGGGGACTCCACGGGATCAGTCCCACGCCTTCCGAAAGGCAAAGGGGATTCATCTCCCGCTCTTCTTCGCGATAAAGCAGGTTGTAATGGTTTTGCATCGTGACGAAACGGGCCCAGCCGTTGGCGTCGGAAAGGGAAAGCATTTGCGCGAATTGCCACGCAAACATGGAGGAGGCTCCGATGTAGAGGGCCTTGCCCGCCCGGACAACCTCGTTCAACGCCTCGAGCGTCTCTTCCATCGGCGTATGGGGGTCGAAGCGGTGGATCTGGTAGAGGTCAACGTAATCGGTGCCCAAACGGCGTAGGCTGTCGTCGATGGCGTGGCGGATATGCTTGCGCGAAAGACCGCGCTGATTGGGATCGTCTCCCATCGGATTGAAGACCTTGGTTGCGATAACCACGCGGTCGCGGGATGGCCCAAAATCCTTGAGTGCCCGCCCCAGGACCTCCTCGCTTGCGCCCACGGAATACATGTCGGCGGTGTCGAAAAAGTTGATTCCAGCTTCCAGCGCTTTTTGGATAAACGGACGGCTTTCCGCTTCATCCAGGACCCATTCCCGCCATTTTTTCGATCCATAGGTCATGGTGCCAAGACAAATGCGGGAGACTTTGAGGCCGGTCGAGCCAAGATTGACATAATCCATAGAGAACCAGCTTAGTCATGATTTTCGTTTGCGCCAGTGGCGATCGCGATGATGTGCCGGGATTGCCAATTGGTTCGGCGGCTAATGGTTACGTTTTGGTAACGACAGGAAAAATCGCTCATTCCACCTCTGGCTATCAAGCCAGGATTGCCCCATCAGAGTCTTGGGTAAGCTTGCAACACCTTGCAGAAAAGATATTCTGATAGATCATGAATTGGGTCAGCCGAAAAAATTTAAACTGCTGGGTGGCCCCCTTGGCGACCACGGTCATTTTTTTGACCCCGTTGATTTTCCTGATTCCTTATGCGACCAGTTACGGCAGCTATAAGCGTCCTCTGGCTACCCTTATTCTTGATCTTTGCAAATTTGGGACATCCACCCATCAAAATGCGGCTTTGGATTATAGCTACTGCCTGCTCGTTCCTCCCATCGTGGTCTATCTGATCTATTTGAAAAAGGACGAGATCGCCGCGCTCCCCATCAAGGGAAGCACAGGTGCCGGATTGGCGATGCTTTTTCTGGGCATCTTTGTGTACTGGTTCGGCATCCGCGCGGAGATGCAATATTACGGATACGCGGCGATTCAAATTTTCCTGGCTGCAATCGTTATCTGGTTCTGGGGCTGGGCGGTTTTTCGCAAGCTGCTTTTCCCTTGGGGCTTTTTCCTCTTTGCCTGGCCCATGCCGTTTCTGGATCCGATTATCGCCTTGCCGCTCCGACTGATCATGAGCGAGATGGCCTATCGGATTTTAAATCTGGTTGGTATCCCTTGCCTTCAAAATGGCACGGGCTTGCTGTCAGCCCCAGATGCCGCGGCGGGTTTGTTGATCGGCCAGAGATTCCACATTGATATCGCCGATCCTTGCAGCGGCATCCGTTCGCTATTTGCGCTCCTGATGTTCTCCGCGTTATTTGCCTACCTCTTTGTTCCCAAGTTCTGGCAGCAGTGGACCCTTTTCCTCTGTGCTTTTCCCCTGGCGATCTTGGGCAACCTCTGCCGGGTGTTACTGCTCGTTTTTGGCTGCATTTTATTTGGTAACGCCTTTGCCTTGGGCACGGATGATGAACCCTCCGCCTATCATGAGGGCTGCGGATTTGTAGTTTATGGAGTGGCGCTCGGCGTCGAATTTTTACTGGCGGAGCTCATGACCCGGTATGCGACTCGTCCCAAAACCACCGCCATGGAGAAACCGCTCTCTGCCTGATTATCCCATGCCTGATTTATCCAGCATCTCACCGCCACCTTCATCGATTGCCTTGCCTGGGCAGGGAGCTGGAG
This sequence comes from uncultured Verrucomicrobiota bacterium, assembly GCA_903863295.1. GTDB lineage: Bacteria > Verrucomicrobiota > Verrucomicrobiia > Methylacidiphilales > UBA1321 > JABDGH01. Next base: position 25,468 of record CAIPBM010000072.1, read on the forward strand.
CCTTTCCTTCTCACGCAGAGGTAAATGACGTGCCGCTGTGGCGTTGTGGTGTGCTCCTGCTCCTGGTGGGTTTCATTTACTTCGCTTATTGGCTTTACCCTCCCGTCTATGTTCCAGGCCGGGCAGGCGTCGTGATGAGTTTGCCCAATCAAGTCGGCAATCTTCATGGGCTTAATGCTGCAATGACGAAGCCTGAAACTGAAGGATTGCCACCGGATACGGGATTTGCCCGCAAAGAATATTTCAATACCTCCGGGGACAGTATTCTTTGTACCATTGTACTGAGTGGCGCCGGGCAGAATAGCATTCATCGTCCGGAAGCCTGTTTGCCCGGCCAGGGTTGGAGCTTGGCGGGACAAGAGGATGTCCCGATTCAACTTGCCTCGGGCCACACTTTGATAGTGCGGAATCTCAGCCTGGAACGGGATGAACTCACCCCGGAGCACTCCCACCACACCTTGCGACGGTATTACATGTATTGGTTCGTGGGTGACCACGTCACCACCCCCTCTCATTTCACACGGATCCTCGTCGGAAGCTGGGATCGCGTCGTGCATAATCGCGCCCATCGCTGGGCCTTTGTCATTGCGACCTCCACCATTCCAGATGGAGCAGACGGTCCCGCTTTTGCGCCGACGAAGCAAATGTTGACCGACTTCATCCGACAGATTGTTCCCTCAATTCAAAAGAGTGAAATGCCGCCTGGCACTCTGGATCCAGCCGCTCCGTAGCATTTCATTGGGGCTGGGGCGAGGGGGAGACGCTTTCCACGATCGTTACCGCCAATTGTTGTGATGTTGTCTCGACGATGGTCAGGGAGGCGGTCAGCGTCATTTGATTTTTCCCCCGGGTGTGAAGCATCATCCTGTGGGGACCCGCATCATTTGTATTAAAGTAGCCCAAGTATCGAGCGATGGATTGCCCCTGTTCACTCGGGTTGGCGAAGGTCGAAAAGTAGGAGAGTCCGGAGAGATCATTGGTCGGATTCTCGATCAATTTTTCAGCCGCGTTATTAATCAGGAGAATGGCTCCCGAGATATCAGAAACCACGACCGGATAAGGTAAACTGGAAAGAACCTGAAGGAGGGAATTATAGCTCTTCTCCAGCTGCGTTCGCCTCCCAGCCATGACCGCGGCCACCACACCACCTCTCAGAAAGGTAGCAGTCCTGACGTAGGGTAAAAGCATCGGTTCCGTGACCGTCTCACGTGTCTTGCACAGGAGGAGAATCAAGATCACTCCACCGTAGATCAAGGCCCAGACGAGCACAGCCCAGAGGGGGAGGCGAAGCCCCAGATAGCCGAGGACGAGCAAAAGCAAAAGCGGAAGTACAAAAGCTCCTTGGATGCAAAAGGTATCGAAGGTCATGAGTGCTATCAATCCGATAGCCGGAACTCCAATTAACTCAGAAAGCGTGGGTGCTTTTTGGAATGGAACCGTCAGATGATTTGACTTCATTAAAGAATTACCTTAGTCCATCATACAGCTTTATCATCTGGGAAAGCCATACTTTAAGTGAAAATTTTGTCTTCAAATGATCATAACCTGCGTAACCCATGGCATGCGCTTTTTCAGGGTTGCTAAACAGACAATCCATCTTTTCTGCCAAATTTGAAACTTGATGAGGATCGGTCAAAAGACCTGAGACGTTGTCCTGAATCAGTTCTGGCAGGGCTCCGATATTATGGCCGATGACAGGACGGCCTTTCGACCAAGCCTCCAGCACCGTCATCCCAAACGGCTCCAGCCAGATGGAGGGGACGACGGAGAAAAGGGCGCTTTGCCAATAACGTTGTTGGGCATTCCGTTGGGTGAAGCCGGTGAAACGGATGCCCTTGAGCCCGAGGGCTTGCTTCTCCAGCCGAACTCGCTCCGGGCCATCACCCACGATCAAGAGTTCTCTTTCACCACCCGCAATCAGCCGCCAAGCTTCGATAAGTTTGTCGACTCCCTTTTCCGCAGATAATCGACCGACAAAAATAGCCGTGGAGGAGTTCGAGCGTGCCAGGGGTGGGGCGTCGCTTTCCAGGAAATGATGAATAACGCGGATATTCTCCTCCGGTATTCCCATTTGAATATGGACTTGTTTTTGTGCCTCACTGATCGCAATCCACTGAAAGACCTTTTCAAACAGGGGCATTTTCCGCACATGGGCGGTGATCATTCCCATCCAGCCACTTTTGGCATGGCTGTCATGCCAGCACGCCGTGGTGAAGGCGGCCCAAAAATTTCCTGAAATGCACCGTTGGCAAGGTTTCCCGTGATTGAGGAAGAAGCCGTTAACGCAACCAAAACGGTAGTTGTGAAGAAAATGGACAATGGGGATTTTCCAGTCGAGCGCCCTTTCGTAGACGACCGGTGACATGACCGGGAAGATATTGTGGATTTGCCAGGCATCAAACCGGCCGAGATTTTGGTAGCGCTTGAGTTTTCTCAGTACCTCCGGATTGTGCAGGGCCATCCAGGGCATCATCAAATTCCTGAACAGACCACCACTCGTCATTTCCGCCGTGGAAGAGAGAAAATATTCGACATCGTGAATGCGCTGCAGGGCGTCTCCAATGCGGAAGACGCTGCCTTCCTCGCCTCCATATTCCTGGTAGCGATTGAAAATCTGCATGATACGCAGGCGGCGATTCGGCATGGCAGAGGATAGACCGGGATGGAGCGCAAACGAAAGCGCTTTGGCAAATTAGGCTGCGGTATCGCTTTGTTTTCCCGGCCATTTCCAGGTGAGATGGCTGGACCGGAACTGCCGTCTATGCTGGGGAGAAGTCAAAGTGTAGATGGAGTAATCCACCGGTTGATCCCGATAGGCGCCAGCTTGCGCTTTTTGCCGCCAATGATCGAGGCGGAGAAAGTGACGGAGCCATTTTCCACTCCAGCCCCAGGAAGAACGCCAGCGCCGCGCTTCCTCCGTGGCCTTCGTGCTCGCTCCCAGATTATCCGCGTGCATGGCAAACGTGCCCAGCGGTTGCGGTAAAACGGCGGTTGTTGCCCCGGCGGCGAGCGCGCGCTCGATGAAGACAGCATCCCCAATCGCCCGGTAATCGGCGGGGAAGCGCACGCCCTGTTCCCAGATTCTTCTCCGGAAAAACATCGCGCAGCTCCAGACGCCGAGATGGCAAAGACGCGTGTGGAGTCGTCCGGGACGAACTACCCGGCGGTAGGAGAGGGGAGCACCCGTGGTATCGACCAGCAAGGCATCGCCGAAAAGAAAATCGATCTCCGGATGCTCCGCAAAATACGAACCTACTTTTTCCAGGGTTCCGGGGAGATACTGCTCGTCACAGTTCAAGTAAGAGAAAATCTCCCCGCGGGCTTTGTCCATGCCGCGATTGATGGCGTCATACATGCCACAGTCGGATTCGCGGAAAATACTGAGTCGGTAGCCAGGCCGGGACTTGGCGCCAAAGCACGTTTCCAATTCACCAAGTTCAGCCGATCCGCCCTCCTG
>CAIPBM010000073.1 GCA_903863295.1 uncultured Verrucomicrobiota bacterium
CCCTTCGATTGATTTCGCCCAGAGAAAAACCGGTCCCAGGGCGAGATAGCGGAGTGGAAAATCCCACATATTGGCGTAACGCAGGTTCATGCCGTAGGTCACGTTGCACATGATGACGTAGCTGAAAACGATGAAGCCGAGGAAGTACCACCCGGCTTGATCGCTGCGCTTCAACAGGAACATGCCGCCGATGGCAAAGATCATCACGACCGGACTGACCAGCAGGAGATCGCTCAGGTAACGAAACCAAGGGCCGTCGCCAGTGGTGATGGCGTAGGGAGTCTGGATCGATTTAGCGGCGTTCAAGGAGAGAACGTGGATTAACGTTCCCACGCCTCCCGAGCAGAGCGCGAGCAGGGCGGCCCCTGCCAGCGGAGCCACGACTGTCACGACCAGCAATGACCGGGAGATGGAGCCGAAGCGAAGCCAGCGATTAGACACCAGCAGTCCCAAAATCGCCACGTAGACGAAGGCGGCATTTTCCTTCGTCAGCACGAGAAGTGCGAGGCTGACCCCATACATGACCAGCCAATAACGTCCGCCCCGCGACCGCTGGAGAAGCTCCCAAAGACTCCACAAAACCATCAGCGTGATGAGGGTAAAGAAGCCGTCGATGAGCGCCCGGTGCGCCATGTAAATTTGCGTGGGCGCGACGGCCATGAGCACCAGGATGCCCAGGGCAAAGGCGCGCCCACGGATGCGCCAGGCAAAGGCACAGGACAGGAAAAGGATCAGGATGGAGGAGACGCAGGAAATGGCCCGGACACTCTCCACGCTCGCTCCACCAAAAATGCCATGCCACGCACTGGCCGCTAAAATGAAGGTCACACGCGTCGGTGGTAGTAGCGCGATGGGATAAGCCTCCTGTTCATCGGCATAAAGCCGAACCACCTCTGGATAACCACCCACCCCACGCTGACCGATCTCTTGGACATAGGTGGCGTAAATGCCTTCGTCGAACCCGACTCCCTTCAACGTTTCAAAGGAATGGACCCGCAAAAAAATGCCGATGGCCGCCACGACAAAAAATGGCCAGAGCCCTAAAGCCAAATTCTTCACGGAAGTCGAGGTCATGCTGAGGGGTGCGCTGGCTAGGCTGCTCCGGAAATCGAGGCCAGATTCCATCCGCCGCCCACGTGGAGATTGGAACCAGTCAGGCTCTCATTGCCGTCCTCCAGAAGAAAACGGACCGGGCGGATGACATCGTCGTAGGTGCCGTAACGGCCCAGCGGCATTTCCGTCACGGGCGTATCGCAAATGCTATCCCCCAGAACACCGGGAGAAACCATGTTGACCGTGATCTTGTGCCGGGCTTCCGCGGCGGCAAGGGTCTGGGTCATGATCCAAAGCCCCGCCTTACCGATGTAATAACTCATCGCCGATTCCACGACACCGAGCCGGTCGCTCATGGAATCGCCGAGGTTGATGATCCGGCCCCGACCGCTCGCGCGCAAGTGAGGGAGCGCCGCCCGCGTCGCGCAAAAAGCGGCTCCTGCCGTGCTGGCGAATCCCGCATCCCATTCCGCTTGAGTGAGCTCATCAAAAGTCTTTCGCGCAAAAGTCCCGGCGTTATTGATCAGCGTATCGAGACTTCCGAAATGCTGCACCACCCCCGCCACCAGGTCCTCGCCCTCGTCCAGATTGGAGAGGGGACTTTGGAAGGAAGCGGCTTGACCGCCTTGGTCGCGGATCGACCGGACCGTTGCCTCAGCCTCTTCACGCGAGGTGCGAAAATGAACCGCCAAGCGATGCCCATCCTTGGCCAGGGCCACGGCCAGGGCGGCGCCTAACCGGCGGGCGGAACCGGTGATGAGGATGGTTCGGGACATGGGCGAAGAAACGTTCGCCCGAGCCTACATCGATTTAGAAAAGGGTCGATTATTTCCCGGCGGCGGCTTGTCGCGCGGAATCAAGCGCCTGAGCCTGCTCGGTCGTCAATTGCGCGCCGAGATGGGGATCGAAGCCAAACCGTTTCTGCAATTCCGGCGGGAGGGAAGTGAACATAATCTCCGTAATACCGCCATCATAGCTGATCGTAATCCCCACAGTAGCCACTTTCAGGAGTTGGCTGTTGGGAAAGGTCTTGCCATCGAGAGAGGTAAAGGTTCCCAGGCTGTTGGATGAGGGCGGCGGGGCTGTCATGGTCGCAGTCCCAGCGGCCGGGGTGGAAACCTTCGCGGCTTGCGCCATCTGGGCGGCAAGCTTGGTCTGGGCCGTCTGCAACTGGGTGGTCAAATCCGCGATGGTCGTGTTAGCCGAATCCAGGCTCTTCGCAACGGCGGTTTTATCGTCCGCCAGCTTTTTATTTTCCTGGGTCAGTTTGTCGATCTGGGCTTGAAGATCGAGCTTGGCCACTTGGACGTCCTGCGCATCTTTCGTCTGTAAGGACGTATACTCATAATACCCCCCACCGCACAAAAGGAGGATGATCAGGATTAAAAAATAGTTCATGGTTGCACCTATAGGACAAAACTCTTTGAGCAGATTCCGGGCAAGAAAACCCGGAAAATGCAGGAGAGTTGCGCCTCACTGCTGAAACAGTGATAAGTGCAAAAGCAGACTTAATTAACCCTTCAATCCCATCATGAACCGGAAGATCCGGTCATTAAACTGAGGAAGGGCTTCGTGACCAAAATCCGGGTATATCACGGACTCTTTTTTCGCCGTGATTTTGTTAAAGGCTGCGAATTGGGTGGAAGGCGGGCAGATATTGTCCATGAGGGTAATACCCATGAGCACTTCAGACCGGATGCGCGAAGCCAGGTGCTGGATATCAATGTAACCCAGCTTGGTGAAGACTTCTCCAGCCCGCTCATGCAGCGGATCGAACCGGCGGAAGTATTGCTTGATGTCGTTGTAGGCATCCTTGGCCAGATCCATTTCCCAGACCCGCTGGTAATCGGACAGGAACGGAAAGACCGAGGCCGTCCGTGCGATGCGCGGTTCCAGCGCGGCACAAACCAGCGCCAACGCCCCGCCCTGCGAGCCGCCCATGGAACCGACACGGGCCGGATCAATTTCGGGGAGCGCCATGACGATGCGGGCCAATTGCGCGGTATCGAGAAAGAGTTGGCGATAGAGGAGCTTTTCCGGCGGGCCATCGAGACCGCGGATGAGATGACCTTCCCGGGTATTACCGATAACCTGAGAGTTGTCCTCGCTCAGCCCGCCCTGACCCCGGCAATCGAGTGCCGCCACGGCAAACCCTTCATTGACGAAATTGAGCTTATCCGACCAATCGCCACTGCTACCGGCGTAGCCATGAAACTGGAGGATAGCGGGCGAAGGCTTCGGCGGATTTTTTGGGCGCAGGTACTTGGCGTAAACCCGGGCACCGCCGACCCCGGTGAAATAGAGATGAAAAAGCTCGGCATTCGTGTTGCCTAAGACGTCGACCGGAATCATTTTGACGGCGGGATAAACGCCGTCCAGTTCCTGGAGGGCCTTGGCCCAATAGGCATCGAAATCGGCGGGCCGGGGATTGGTTCCGAGATATTGTTCGAGTTCGTGTAGCGGTTTATCAAGAGCAGGCATGGTGGAAGGATTCCATACACAGAATCAGCCGGAAATCCAGTCCTCCGGCATTCAACCGATAGCACAATTCCTCGACAAGCCAATGCGGCTGGCGTTTGATCGGGAGCACGCACTATGATCATCATCCTTTCCAAAGATTTCGATTTCGAGTCGGCCCAGTCGCTGCCCCAGTTCCCGGAGGGGCACAAGTGCCGCAATATTCACGGGCATAGCTTCAAGATTACGATTTCCGTGCGTGGCCAGATTGATGAGGCTTCAGGCATCTTCTATGATCATGCGGCGATTTCAGACGCGATGCGCCCCTTGGTCGAGCAGTTGGATCATGCCTACCTCAATGATATCCCCGGCTTGGAAAACCCGACGATTGAGCTGATGTCCCGTTGGTTCTGGGAGAAACTATCCCCTCAATTGCCTGGTCTTTACGAGATTGTCCTGCATGAGACGCCGCGGGCCCGTTGCGTCTATCGCGGTGAGTAACCCTCCCAGCCTAAAAAGCGATCAGGCGATTACCCGGAAAGGATAACCGCCTGATCTAGGAGGAGAATGAATGAAACTTACATAGAGTAAGACCCCTTGTCGGGATGGGCGTTCAAAACATTCTCATTTATTTTGCGATATTCTTTTTCCCAGCCAGCAACTTCATCAATACGGTAAAGTCTTCCTCGCCGAGACCATCTTTCATCCCGTTGTCGTAAAACAGTTTAAGTGATTTAGCGACCGGGAGATCCAGTTCCCCCGCGGTCTCCAGAACCAGCCGCAAATCCTTATCCATGTGCTTGAGCGAAAACTGCGGTGCGTAGTCGTGGGCACGGAATTTGGGCTCTTTGAGGTCGGAAAGCCCGGATCGCCCAACATTGATGTGAAGCGCATCGAAAAAGATTTCATCAGAAATCCCCTCTGCCCGGGCCAGTGTCAGGCTTTCGCTGAGCGCTTCCGCGACCAGGGCGATATTCAGGTTCATGGCCAGCTTCAGCGACGAGGCCGATCCAAGCGGCCCGATGTGGAGGATGTGAGCACTTAGTCTCTGGAGAACGGGCCGCGCCAGTTCGACCGTTTCGGGTGAACCGCCCAGATAGAAGACCGTCTTACGCGCTTCTGCTGCAGGTTTACTCCCCGTGAAGGGCGCTTCGAGAAAGAGGGCGCCCGTCGCTTCGACCCGTTCGGCAAACAGCTTGGACCAATGGGCCGAAATGGTGCTCGATTGCACGACAAGCTGTCCCGGCTGGAGATGCGGAACGATGACGTTGAGCAGGCTTTCCACTGCGGGCGGATCGGCGACCACGATGATGATCATTTCCGCGTCAGTCACGGCGCGAACCAGATCGGGCTCATAGAACGGCAGGTCTTTAGGCGAACGGTTCCAGCCGCGAACGTTCAGTCCATCCGCATGCAGGTTCCTGGCCCAGGCGCTGCCGATAATTCCCAACCCGACAATGGCAATGTTCTTCATGGAGATAACTTGCCTGTCATCCTCGTCTTGTCGAGGAACGTGCCTGAATTCACCTCAAGTTACTCGGTAGCAGCAAAACATAGCTTTGGGCCACGAGGAGTGACGTCAGGAAAAAGAAAGCGATCTCTTCCCAAGGCAAAATCCCTGCCAACTTGAGTCCGGTGATTTGGTTCTCATCAAAGAACCAGGTTCCCCCTTTCACGGCCACGACGTCGGCCAGCGTGTAGTAAATGCCAAAAAAGAGCATCACCAGGCTGAATAGCAGCGCGTGATCGAAAAAAAGCGGTGACGCCAGGATCCACTGCACATAAAGCACCGGCAGGAACCAGGTGAGATGGAGTGCGTAATTCACCCGCGGCCCGACCTTCCGCCGCAGCCAGCGCAATTGAAAGACGACGAGAAGCCATGGAAGAATCGAGACGCCGAGACAGATGAGCGTCC
>CAIPBM010000074.1 GCA_903863295.1 uncultured Verrucomicrobiota bacterium
GCCATCGTCACGTTCGCGGCCATCGCCATCTCGCCCGGCAACATCCGCCGCTCCTCCGAATACTACTGTTACCTCCTGCTCATGTCGCTCGGCGCGATGGGCGCGTTCATCTCGCTCGACCTTTTCTTCTTCTACATCTTCCACGAATTCGCGCTCATCCCCACCTTCCTTCTCATCGGCATCTGGGGCGCGCAAAACCGGCAATTCGCCTCCTTCCAGGTCACCATCTATCTCATGGCCGGAAGTCTCATTCTCCTGGCCGGACTCATCGCCCTGGTCATGGCGCTTCCCGCCGACGCCCGCACCTTTGACATCGTCGCGCTGCAGACCTATCTCACCGCGCATCCCCTCGCCGCAACGACCCAGAACACGATCTTCCCGCTGCTGCTCGTCGGCTTCGGCATCCTCGTGGGACTCTTCCCGTTTCATTCCTGGGCGCCCCCTGGCTATGCCTCCGCGCCACCTGCGGCAGCGATGTTGCACGCGGGCATCCTGAAGAAATTCGCCATCTACGGCATGATCCGTATTTCCATCCCGATGCTGCATACCGGTTTCGAGACCTATCTTCCCGTGCTGCTCGTCCTGCTCGCTGGGAATTTTGCCTACGCCGGATTCATCACCATCGCGCAAAAGGAACTGCCCACGATGATCGGTTTCTCCAGCATCATGCACATGGGCTATCTCTTTCTCGGCATCGCCTGCTGGAACGTCATCGGCGTCACCGGTGCCGTCATCCTCATGGTCGCCCACGGTCTTTCCGCCGCGTTGCTCTTTGGCCTGAGCGGAGAAATCACCCATCGCTCCGGTGAAAACCGCTTCTCGGAACTCGGCGGGCTCGCCCAGCGCGCGCCGATCCTGGCCGTTCTCTTTAGCTTCGCCTCCATGGCCTCCATGGGCGTGCCCGGACTCGCCAACTTCGCCGGGGAGTTGATGGTCTTCTTTGGTTCCTTTGGGTCTTACTCCGCCTACCTGATCGCCTGCGCGATTCTCGCCATCTACGGCACGGTCATGACCGCCATCTTCCAGCTTCGCGCGATCAAGCATGTCTTCTACGGCCCCATGCCCGACCGCTACGAACCAGCGTCCGCCACCGGCGAAGCCATGGCCACGCCGGGCATGACCGATACCGCGACGTTGCCCGAATGCGGTCCCTACATCCTGCTCATTGGCGCATCGCTGGTCATCGGCTTCATGCCGTTCCTGCTCATCCACATTGTCGAACCCAGCGTGACGCTGCTCCCCTTCATTCCGCCCCAGTAGACCATGATTCCCTCCACTTTTCTTCCCTACTTCTCGCCGGAAATCTCCCTGGCGTTCTGGGCCATGGGTCTACTGCTCTTTGAGGCCTTCTTTGATCTCTCCCCGCGCAAGGTTGTCTTTGTCGCCTATGCCTGTCTGCTCTGGGCCGCCATCATCACCCTCCTGCTCGATCCCACACCCACGCTCTTCTGGGGCGGTACCTGCAAATGGGACGGCGCGGCCAAATTCTTCGATCTCTTCTTCATCGCCGTCACCGCGCTCGTCATCTGGATGGGAGATGAAGTCCAGGCCCCGGTGAAACATGGCGGTGGCGAGTTCGTCATCCTGCCCCTCTTCACCACGGTCGGACTCATGCTGCTGGCGTCCGCCAACGACTTCATGCTCCTCTTCATCGCGCTGGAGCTCGTCACGATCTCGTTCTACATCCTCGTCGCCTACCAGCGGCGCAACATCATCGCCCTGGAAGCGGGGGTCAAGTATCTCATCCTCGGCGGACTCTCCTCGGCGTTTCTGGTCATGGGCATCGCCTACATTTTTGGCATCACCGGCACGACCCGGTTCGATCTCATCTGGCAATGGTCCCAGGCCCATTCCGGCACCATGCCGGCGGCCCTCGGCTTCGGCCTGCTCCTCGTGCTCGCGGGCGTCGGCTTCAAGATTGCCATGGTGCCGTTCCATAGCTGGGCTCCCGATGTCTACGAGGGCGCACCCAATTCGATCACGGCCTTTCTATCCGTCGGCTCCAAGGCGGGTGGCCTCATCATCCTGATGCGTTTGGTGCTGGGCCTGTTCGACAATGCCGCCGCCGCTGCCGTCTGGATTCCGATCCTCAGTTTTGGAGCCATCGCTTCCCTGCTCCTAGGCAATCTCGCCGCCATCCCGCAACGCAATCTCAAGCGACTGCTCGGTTATTCCAGCATTGGTCACACCGGCTTTATTCTCGTTGCGGTCATCGGCGCCTCGGTTTCGCTTGGAGGCATTGCCGGTCACCAATCGACCGGTGATGCCAACGACGGGCAGGTCGCCGTCACGGCCTATCTCGTCAGTTATTTCCTGGCGACCTTCACCGCCTTCATTGTCCTCGCCGTGCTGGACCGCCGCCTGCCCGGCCTCGAGATTCATCACCTGGCTGGACTCTCCCAACGCTCGCCCCTGCTTGCCGCCGCTTTCGCGCTGTCGCTTGTTTCATTGGCGGGCATCCCGCCGATGAGCGGCTTCATCGCCAAGGCCCTCGTCGTTCTGGTCGCGTGGAATCGCGGACTCTACACGCTCCTCTTTTTCACCATCTTCGCCGCTGTCGCCGCCCTCTATTATTATCTCGGCCCGATCAAGGCCATGTACTGGTCCCAGCCTCTCGACGAGACGCCGATCCGTCTCAACCGGATCACCAGCGGCGTGCTTATCACGCTCATTGTCCTGCTCATCGTCACTGGCTTCTGGGCCCAGTCGATCTTCGTCCTCATCAACGGCGCCACCGTCTCAGCCAACGTCGCCTATCCGGTCGTCCTAATTCAGCATTAGAATATTAGGCCGACGTGCGTCTGGGTGGCCCGGACTACTTGTTGTCCGGGCGCGCGAAGCGCGCAGGAAGCGAATCGAGGGGAGTCCCCCCTCCGCACACTCCCTTGGGGAATGAACTTGCTGATTCAATTCCATTGCCGATCTGATGAGAGAAGCAAGGTAGATTAGCCCATTGTCGCTTTAAAGAGACTCACGAGAATCGAGGTCAGCTGCCGCCAACAAGCCGAAGGCTTGTCAGCACTGTAGCCGGTGGTTGAACCCGCGCCAGCGGGTGATACCACCGGAATGCTCACCTCACCGATCTCACCCCGAAGGGGTGACAGAAACCCTACCGAAGAGGCGTCAGTTTCGCGCTACGATCCCTCAGGGATCGAGGACTGGAACAACGACTTCCGGTGGTATCGCTTCGCTCAACCACCGGCTACGGTGCTGGCATCCCTTTGGGATGATAAGCCCTGCATCTGTTTATATCAAAAGCTTGAGCGCGAAATGAACTGTCGCGGAAATGGAAAGTGTTCCCAAACTCCATTTGAAAACGAGTAACCCTACTATCGCACTACCGCGACGGCGTCAGATAAATAAAGCTGCTCCCCGTCCCTTGGTGCACGAGAAGCACCACGGCCTCGTCCGGCTTGAGGCTCTTGACCAAGTCCGCGAAATCCTTCGCCGCGCCAACCGGCTTGGTCATGCCCCGGTTCACACTGGCGCTCTCGATCACATCGCCCGGCTGAATTCCCTTGGCGCCCGCCGCCGAGTCATGCGCGACCGCGCTGATGAGCACGCCGGAGACATTGCCCACCACGCCATATTTTTGCCGTTCCTGGTCGTCCAGATCCTTTACCTGCAGGCCACTTAGAACATTTTCCGCAGGAGATGTTCCACCGTCGAGCCCGGGCGGCAGGCTGGGCCCGGCCGGGATCGGATTCGTATCGGCCGCAACCGAAGTCTCCGCAGGCGGTTCGGTCACCTTCACCTTGGCCGTCTGCCCTACCCCATCCCGGATAAAATTCACCACCACCTCCTTGCCAATCGGTAGTTGCGAGACAACAAAGCGAAGGCCGGCGGCATCGTTAATCTTGTGTCCATCAACGCTGGTGACAAAATCCCCGGCGGCCAATCCCGCTGCATCCGCGGGCGATTTCGGTTTCACTCCCGCCAGCAACGCCCCTTGGTCGGTGGCCAGGTGCAGCGATTCCATCACCCCTTCATCCACTGATTCCGGCAACCGCACGCCCAGGTAGCCCCGCACCAGGTGCCCTTCCTTGAGCAGGCTCTCCACCGCGTAGCGCACGAAGTTGCTCGGGATCGCGAAACCGACCCCCATATTGCCGCGGGAGGTCGAGGCAATCGCCGTGTTGATGCCGATCAACTCGCCGTGAATGTTGATCAACGCGCCGCCCGAATTACCCGGATTGATCGCGGCATCGGTCTGGATGAAATTCTCGTAGCGGGGCACGTCGGTCGGCGAGTCGGGCAGGTTCCGCCCCAAGGCGCTGACGATGCCTTTGCTCGCCGAATCCTCTAGGTCAAACGGATTGCCGATGGCGAAGACCTGCTCGCCGACCCGGACCTTGTCCGAATTACCCCACGGCAACGCGGAGAGATCGCCCGCCTCGATTTTCAGCACCGCCACATCGACTGGTGCGTCGGAGGCGATGACCCGCGCCGTGAAGGTCCGGCGATCCTCCAGTTGCACGGTGACTTCCTTGGCGTCCTCGATCACGTGATCATTGGTCACGATATAGCCGTCCTTGCTGATGATCACCCCGGCGCCGTAGGAAGGATCGCTGGGAGGATAAGTCTTGGCACCTCCCTTGAAATGGAACTGGAAGGGAAGTTCCTTGCCGAAGACCTGCACGCGGGGTTCAGGCCCGCGCGTGGCGGTGATCCGCACAATCGTCGGCAAAGCCGCGGCCAGCACCTTGACATTTTCCCGGTTGATCTCTTCCAGGAGCGAGACGTCGTCCGAGGCGAGCAACCGCCCCGTCTCCGGCGTATAGGCCACGGGCGGCTTCGGAACCTGCATCTCCGCTTTTTTCTCAGACGACTCCCCGGTCTTATGCTCCGGCGAGACCACCGGAGCGGTCTTGCTGCAGCCCCCAAAAAACAGGGGCACCACCAAGCCAAGAGCCAAAAGTCGTTTCATAGGGAGTTCGCGGGCCAAACTATAACATGATTGCCCTTTGCCTCAAAATTGTGAAGTTAACTCCTTGAGAGAATCAAGAACCCTCGCCGCTAATAGAGGACCATCTGACGAGGAAATCTGCTCGGCCTGTAGCGGCGGGCTAAGACCGTCGC
>CAIPBM010000075.1 GCA_903863295.1 uncultured Verrucomicrobiota bacterium
TTGATCACGACGAAAATCACAAAAGCCACGATGAGAAAATTCAGGCAGGTCTGGAGAAAATTGCCGTAGGCGATGGAGACATCCGCCACCGTCTGTTTACCATCCGCCCCAGTCACCATGTGGTGCGTAGGAATGACATACTTCCAATCCTTCACATTCACCCCGCTCAACAAAAAGCTGATCGGCGGCATCACCACATCGTTCACCAGCGACGTCGTAATCTGTCCAAACGCCCCCCCGATGATCACACCAACTGCGAGGTCGACCACGTTGCCCCGTGAAATGAAGGCCTTGAATTCCCCCACAAAGCCCAACGATCCCTTCACCACGGATGACATGTCTTTCTGCAGGTCGATACTCATGAAAAAGTAGTTAGACCGCCTGAAGGAGCCTCGCAAGGGTTTTCTGCCATTTTACAAACCGGACAAGAATGCCTTGCCTTCTCTCTCCTCTTACGCTTTGATGAAAGACTGCGCTTGATAACCCGGCCTTGGCTTGGTGGTGCAGAGGCAACCTTTAACCCTATTCCGCCTAGGTAAAGGCGGTTTTGTTGTCTTTAGACAGTGAGTTGTCGGCCCGTCTGGCCGGCCAGTCCAGTACCCGGCGCCCAGCGCCCCCTAAATCCCATGAGTGCAACCATGCAAGAATTGTTAGGCAAAACGATGCGCTCGTTTGCCGAAGGCAGTATCGTCAAGGGACGCATCCTGCAAAAACGTACCAACGAAATCCTCGTCGACATCGGCTACAAGTCCGAGGGTGTCATCAGCCTGAGCGAATTTGAAGACGGCGAACCCCTCGAAGTCGGCAGCGAAGTCGAAGTCCTCCTCGAACGCCTCGAAAACGACGAAGGCATGGTCGTTCTCTCCAAGGAGAAGGCCGCCCAGAAACAAAACTGGGAAAAGATCGTCGCCATTTTCAACAACGGCGGACTCATCACCGGCAAGGTCAAGGCCGTCGTCAAGGGCGGTCTCATGCTCAACGTCGGCGTCGAAGCTTTCCTCCCCGGTTCCCAGGTCGATATCATCGCCCCGAAGGACCTCCGCGTTTACGAAGGCAAGACCCTCGAGTGTAAAATCGTCAAGCTCAACGAAGAGCGCAAGAACGTCGTCCTCTCCCGCCGCGAACTCATCGAAGCGGAACGAGCGGAGAAACGCTCCAAGCTCCTCGGTGGCATTGAAAAGGGCGGCACCGTCAAGGGTATCGTCAAGAACATCACCGATTTCGGCGCCTTCATCGACCTCGACGGTCTGGATGGCCTCCTTCACATCACCGACATGAGCTGGAGCCGCCTCAATCACCCCAACGAAATGCTCAAGGTTGGGCAGGAAATCGAAGTCCTCGTGCTCGACATCGACCGCGAAAAGGAACGCGTTTCCCTCGGCCTCAAGCAGAAGACCGACAACCCCTGGGACAAGATCGCGGAAAAATATCCCGTCAACCTCAAGGTCAAGGGCAAGGTCACGAACCTCGTCCCCTACGGCGCGTTCGTGGAACTGGAACCGGGCATCGAAGGCCTCGTCCACGTTTCCGAGCTCAGCTGGACCAAGCGCATCGCGCGTCCCGCCGATGTCCTCACCCAGGGCCAGGAACTGGAAGCCATCGTCCTCGGCGTCAGCAAGGAAGACCAAAAGGTCTCCCTCTCCGTCCGCCAGCTCGATACCAACCCATGGGAAGTCGTCACGGGCAAGTACCCGACCGGCACCCGCGTCAAGGGCAAGGTCCGCAACCTCACCGCTTACGGTGCGTTTGTGGAACTCGAGGAAGGCATCGACGGCATGATCCACGTGTCCGATCTCTCCTGTACCCGCAAGATCAACCATCCTTCCGAAATGCTCAAGAAGGGCGACGACATCGAAGCCGAGGTGCTCGAGATCGACAAGGCCAACCAGCGCATTTCGCTCAGCCTGAAACATCTCGCCGACGATCCCTGGAAGTCGATCGAGGAACGCTACAAGATTGGCGATCTCGTCACCGGCAAAGTCAGCAAGGTCGCCAGCTTTGGCGCCTTCATCCAGCTCGCTGATGAAATCGACGGCCTCGTCCACATCTCGCAGATCAGCAACGATCGCGTCGAGAAGGTCAAGGAAGTCCTCAAGATCGGACAGGACGTTTCCGCCCGCGTCATCAAGGTCGACAAGACCGAGCGCCGCATCGGACTCTCCATCAAGGCCGCCGACTACACGCCCGAGCAGATCGAGCGCGAAAAGGAAAACTACGAGGCCCTCAAGCCGGGCGAAGAGCTCAGTTCGATGGAAGCCGCATTCGACCGCGCCGAAGAGGACTACCGTCCCGGCGAAGCGAAGAAGAAATAAAGCAGCAGGTAGCCGTCGCATTCCCTGCGACGGTCTCCTCCAGAAAAGCGCGACCGGGCAACCGGTCGCGCTTTTTCTTTGCCTGCGGTCTGTGACCGTCGTGTCTCCCTCCGCCGTAGCCGCCGATGTCCTATCGGATGCCGTCTCCCATCGCGTCAGCGATTCTTTACAATCGATCATCCTGAGCGAAGTCGAACGGATATCTAACAATTCCGCATGGATGATTTTCCCAGCGGTCGTTGGCATCGCCACTCGCACTGAAAAACTAGCACGCACCCCGCTTTTTCTCCGGGAAAACAAGATCAATCAAGTATTGACCAAGCCCCGCGTAGCGGCTTGCGGACGTTCTGGCTTACAGTCCCAGACATCGAATCTCCCACCGGGATCAAGCATCAACAGAAAGAAAACCAACCTCAGCAGCACTACCCAATGAAACTTACCGCCAGCCCCCTCTGCCTGTCCCTGACCCTAACCGCTCTTCTCCTCCCCTTGTCATCCCGGCTCCATGCGGGAGTCGATAGCAACACGCCCCCTTCCGCCATCGTCGCCGCCGCTGGTCAGGAAGCCCCCAAGCCCGCCCCGCTACCCCTGCATCAGATTGAAGGAAGCGGCGGTCTCGTCACGACGCTCTCCGCCTACATTGTTAATCCGCAGCGCCAGGGCCAAGTCGTGGGACTCCCCGCCGCGGGCTTTGCCTTTGTCGACATGGGCCATGGTAAAAATATCGAGGCAACGACCCTGACCGAATCCCCCATCAGTCGCCTGGAGATCGGTTATGGCTGGGATCACATGTGCCTCGGCAATCTCGCCCCGGCCATCCGGAGCGCCGGAGTCTCGACCTATACCCAGAACGAGGTGAACCTCCAAAACGCCAATCTCCGTTTCCAGCTTGTGAAGGAAAACGACTTCAACCAGAAGTGGCTCCCGGCCCTTACCCTCGGCGTTCATTATAAGTACAACGGCGGCATCAGCGAAGTGAACCAGCAACTGGGCGGCGCACTGAACGCGGCTGGCATTACCCACAACAGCGGCGTCGATGTCACGCTCTACGCCTCCAAGACCATCACGCAGTTACCCATCCCGATCATGATTAACGTGGGCGGTCGCGCGACGGAAGCGGTCTGGGACGGCTTCGGCGGATTCACCGATCACTACAACTTTGTCTTTGAGGGCAATGTCATCATCTTCCCGACCAGCCATCTCGCGCTCGGCGCGGAATTCAAGCAACAGCCGAAGGACTATCAGGCGATCGGTAATCTCGTCCAGATGGAGAGCAACTGGTGGACGCTTGATGCGGCTTATGTCATTACCAAGAACCTGACGGTCGCGGTGTCGTATGGTCATTTTGGCAATGTCCTCAACAGCTCCGCCAATGGAACCTGGGGACTGACGACCAAGTGGGAATTCTAGGCTAGTCCCATCCGTCATCGCGGTGTCCGAAGTCGTCGCCGCTATGGGCTTGCCGTAAGCGGTTCCACGGCGAGGGGCGGGATTGGCCTGGAGAGACTGGGGCCCTACTTTATTTAGGCTCGCGAGTCTGGGCTGTCTTTTGAGGCGGAGTTTGAGCGAGATGACTGGTGATCTGGGGATTATAGGCTAGTATATTCCTCCATTTTTTCAGTCAGAGGACTGAGTTTTTTGCTCTCGCCTGAATGATTTTGCGGCGCCGTTGGAAGAGGTGTCGGTACGAAATGGCACCTCCCACCACATCGTCCTATTCTTTTTCCGACCAAACAGATTAAATCTGTCGGGTGGTGAAGATATGAATCGCTTACGAAAACTATCGAGGAGGCCATTCCCTTGGCTACTGGCTCTACTTCTAAGTTTCACCGCAAGTCAAACGGGACAGGCCCAAATCTACGTGATCAACAATGCCACCGGTTCCATCGGCAAATACAACTTCGATGGCTCCGCCCTTAATTCCCTCTTCGCCGTTGGGGTTGACGGCGGTTGGGGGCTGGCAGCCAATAGTACGAATGTTTTCTACGCCGATGGTGGTACCGAATCCATTGTCGATTATGCCCCGGACGGCAACCCCATCAATACTGCCCTGATCAAGGGACTCAACATCAACGGCCTTGCCGCTTCGGACACGCATCTCTTCATTCTCGACAGCCGAGCCATGACCATCGGCAAATACACACTGAGCGGCAAACTTGTCAGCAAGACCTTAATCTCCGGCCTGTCCAATGTACCGGTAGCCATGGGGATCTCGGGCACCCACCTCTTCGTCGTCAACATGGGGCTCGACATGAAAAGCGGGAGCATTGGCGCGTATACCACGGACGGGGCCACGGTTAATGCGTCGTTGGTCTCAAATCTCTCGATGCCCAATGCGTTTGCCGTTTCGGAGACAAAGATTTATCTAGTGGATCGTGGTGGCGGAAAAATCGCCGAGTATTCCACCACGGGAGAACTACTCAATCCTGCCTTGATCTCAGGACTCAAAGATCCCTCGAGCGTTGCAGTGGCCGGACCCTATCTTTTCGTAACCACGAACACCACCTCCCCGGATAAAGGCACGGTCGGCGTCTACACGACTTCCGGTGAGATCATCAATGATGAGCTGATTACCGGTCTTGGGCGTCCGGGCTACATCACCGTGGTCTTGCCCACGACTGCGATCAACATCCCTCACAAAACGCGGGCACCGGTCGTGATCGTGGCGAAGACTCCCAAACCTCAAGTCCCCACGCCGCCTCTTCCAGCCCCCAAATATGTCCACCTGCCCCCGATCATCATTGATACCCGGAATTACGGCACCGAGAACAATTGGTTGGCCCACCACATTGCGCTGCGAATCACCACCCTCTGCTATCTCATACTTCATCCCGACGCCACCACCGTTCCGACCTTTGACATCACGGCCCAGGTCGATGCCAAGGCCCATACGGTTCATCTGACCATTGAACACTTTGCCGACAAGCCTATCACGGCCGACCTCAAGCCTGACTTCGCTTGGGATCCCAAAGGCTACGCCGCCCTCGGCACGCAATTACTGGATAAGGTGCCGACCTCGTCCACCTTACCCACGGATGCCGTCCTGCCGGATATGCTCACTTCCTTGCTTGATCCCACGGGGGCTAATCTTGCCGAAGCCGACATGCTCATTTCGGCCCAGCTCCGGAAAAATCCAGCCTGGCCCCTGGGCCACGAAGATGCTTCGCTCCTCCTCGTCGCACTCGCGCTTCGGGATCGCGCTGCCACCTTCACGGACTACCGTCAAATTCTCTGCCGGGCCACCGCCCACCTCGCCCTGGCCCGGACGCTGCTGCAGGACAAGGAGCCAAGTTGGACAGGACAAATCGCCGACGCAGGCATTCGCGTCCTCTCCGGCCGGCAAGCTGACGCCATTGCCCATCTTGACGCGTTGTCCGCCAAGCCGGATCTACCCGATGCGGCCAAAAGGTGGATTGAAGCGCTCCGCCTTCGTGCCACCGACGACTGGCGTACCGTCGCCGTCGATGCCCATTCATCTCTTTTGCTGAAAATCGTTCTCGCTCATGTCATGTCCGACGACCTCTCTGCCATCGGTGCCTCCCGTCGCATGGAACCGATGGACTTGCCTGAAAATATGCCTGATTGGGGGCGCACGGCCCTGACGAACATGGACTGCGTGTCCGTGGAGACAGGAAATACCTACGGCGGCCAGACTCCCCCGCTTGAATTGGCTGAATTATCCCAAATTCTCGACATTGAACACGCGCCACCGATCGACATGAAGGACTTGAAAAGTACCTTCAGCGGTCCGCTTCAGGAAAACGTCCTTTCGGACGCGTCAGGCAATCTCCAAGTTATCGGCCCGGACATGTTTGCCGATGTCACCCGCCGTCATCTGTTCAACGAAATCCAGGAAGCCAGCAAATGGCTGCAAAATCTTCTTGGCCTTCCCGATGAAGCCAAGAACTTCATCACCAATACCCGGGCCACGTTCGCGGGTACCCATCTTTTTGAATTGGTCGAGTTTCCCGACCATAATATCAACTACATCGACCTTTTCACCCGGATGCACGATGAGCATCGCAGCTGGGAGCCCTGGGAAATGGCCATGGGCGATATTCCCGATTGCTATCCCATCGTCTATCCCGATTTTCACACCCTGCACGTTTTCTACGCCGATGGTCTTCCTTTCGGCACCGCGTATGACCTCGACTATCGTCAGTTTTCCCTGGGAAACGATCAAAAGCTGGAACATGACAAGACGCCCGATGTAGCCAACGTTCCACCATCTGTCGACTTTGCCGGACAGGTCAAGGAAATCGCTGAATTGGCCCCCCATTCCTTTACGGCCTGCCAATTGGCTGCTCCAGGTTTCAGTATTCCGCCAAACGTCCCATTTGAGGTCTGGAAAAAGAAGCAAATGGATCTTCTCGTGCCTTACTACAAGCCTTTCTGGGATTATAACATCCGTGCTATCGGCTGGGCCATCGATGACTACAGAAAGTCTCTGGAAGATGATCCCGGGTACGAGGAAGTGCTGAAGAAAAACGCCGAGTTGAATCCAGACGGCTATTTCCTTCTCGCAAATCATCTGCGCCATGAACGAAAGTACGACGAAGCTGCCATCGCGGATCGTAAGGGTTTCGATGAGTGCTATGACCAGGTGGCCATGTCTAATTCGGTTGGCAACCTCGTCGATTATTACTACCAAAACGGCAAGGTGAAAGATGCCCTGCTTGTCGCCGAGCGGGCCGCTGAAGTCTATTCCGCGCAAGGTTTAGCGACCTATGAAGCTTTGCTGGAAAAACTCAACCGGCTGGATGAAGCCTGGAAAATTGCCAATGCCCTCAAGGATCGCTACCAAATCAATACGGTTTTAATCAACCTTAAACACGCCCATCCGGAAGCCCTCCGTGACAAAATCGAAGCCACGGTCAAAGAAGTTTTTCCGAAAGGCCTGAATAAGATCGACGCCGCCAACCTCCAGGGACCTCCTTCGGCGGGTTGCCTCATCGCCGAAAGGATCCCGGGATCCATATCCCCCATCGACCTTAAACTCGATAAAGGAGATATCGTGGTCGCGGTTGATTCGTTCCAGGTTCAGAACGCTGACCAATTCCGTTACCTCACCGACGATGCTCTGGACAATGACGTTAAACTGGTGGTCTGGCATTGGGGTAGCTATGTGAACCTTGAAGTCTCGGCCAAGGAAATATGCACGAGCATTCAAATCGATACGTTCAAGTCAAAAACGGAAGCTCCTCCACCGAAACCTCTTCCTCCCCCTCGCCCTCGCCCGAGTAATGATGTCGACTAGGATCACGGGTAGGCGACATGCGGGATGAAATCGCCGGGAGGGATTCTGTATTCCTGTGCTCATTATTATTCTTTGTAGAGGCCTTATGGGTGGCTAGTTCCTTGCAGCGGGGATTAGCAACGAAATGGCGGGGATGTCCGCTGGTGGGTAGTCTCGGCAAAAGTCCCGGAGGAATCGCAAGGCGACTTTTGCAAAGGTCTCCGGTGGGATTGGCTCCGCAGGGGCTTCCCAAGTGCGACTTGGGAATGAGGAAAGGCAGGAATCGTTCGAGGTTGTTGATTCGGTTCGCTCTCGCGAACCCTGGCCCTGCGGGATCGACTGCGGGGAATCGCTTCCTGTGCGCGGAGCGCACCCGGACAACGAGTTGTCCGGGCCAACGGGGAGAGAGGATCAGCGCGAAATGGAATTTCGCGGGGAGCAGGGGGGCGTTCCCAAGTGCAACTTGGGAACGAGGGAAGGCAGGAATCGTTCGAGGTTGTTGATTCGGTTCGCTCTCGCGAACCCTGGCCCTGCGGGATCGACTGCGGGGGATCGCTTCCTGTGCGCGGAGCGCACCCGGACAACGAGTTGTCCGGGCCAACGGGGAGGCACCGTTGGCGGCGGCGCGCAACGGCTACCGGAGGCAGCAGGCACGACGGTCATAGACCGCCGCTACAGGGGGGTGGCTACCACGGAATTCTGCAGAGAGAGGGCCTAGGGTTGCTTGCCGCTGATGGGGACGGCTTGGTTGACTTGCCAAGTGAGGATCCAGGGTTGGGAGCCGCTGAAGATGGTGGGGATCCAGTTGGCTTGGGAGTCGGGTTTATTGCCGACTTTGTCGAAGATGGCTTGGATTTGGATGTAGGAGTAGCCATTTGAATCCTGCAACTGGGGGTACATGATATTGCTGTCTTCACTGGAACTGAAGGCGGTGGATTGGGTGGAGTTGAGGGTGACGCTGCCGGTGGTACCGACCTTGATGCCGAGGAAGTTGATGCCGGTGCCGATGTCGACGGTGTTGCTGGTCTCGCGGGTGTAGTTATTAAGCGCGCTGGAGCTGAGGCTGAGGCCGCTGGAGGCGGTGTCGGAGCCGTCGATCAAGGTGGTGGCGGTTTGCTTGAAGAGGGGCTGGACGTTGGTGAGGGTGGGCAAGGCGCCGTTCTGGGGTTCCCAGCCTTCGATGTCATCGGTATGGGGCCAGGCGACGAGGGTTTGGCCGGAGGAATCGGTGGGGAAGCTCTGGTAGATGAAGGCGGGGTAGCCGGGATAGGGTTTGTTGGGTTGATCGAGGTAAAAGGGGATCGACTCGATGTTGGTTCCATCGGCGATGATGCTGACGGTGGAGATCCCGAGTTGGGTGGTTCCATCGTAGGCGAAGACGTTGTAGTGGGCGGTGTAGTAATTGGGCTCGGAGACGATGAGGTAGCCGGTGTTGCTATACTTGTCGTAGGTGCCCTTGGAGCTGGAGTGGTAGGCTTCGTCCACGGAGAGGGTCGTGGTGTTGGAGGATTCGCTGCCTTGGATCGTGGCGTTGGTGTAGCCGGCGGAGGCGTTGAAGCCAAAATCCGGGCCACCGAGCTTGGCGGAGGTGGCGACGGCGGTTTTGCTGGTTTGCGCGGCGCCGGTGGTCTGGGAATTGGAGTATTTGATGGCTAGGATGGGGCGAGTGTAGGTGACCTTGGTCCCGGTGGGCAGTGGCGGAGTGCCGGTGATGACGCCGAGAAGATTCCAGCTTTGAACCGCGGCCTTGGCGTTGGGCCCGGTGTAAGTAGCCAGGTCACCGGAGGCCCATTGCTGGCCTGCGGTGGAGGGATCGACCTGAAGCTGGAGGGTGAGCGAGGAGACGAAGGAATCCTGGGTATTGGGATAGAAGATTTCCCCGAAGGCCAAGAGGGTGAGGAACTGATCGACATTCGCGTAGCCATTCGACGTGGTGGAGGTGGGCAAGGCGGTGGAGAAGACGGTCCACCTATAGGGGAACTCGGTGTTGTAGTTGTCATAGGTCAAGTTCGACCACATGTTACCCAAGCCGGCCCACGAACCGAGTTGGGATAAATTGCCTGCCTTGAGGCTGGCGGGGAGATTGATTTGGGTGGTCTGGATGACGGCGGAGGTAAAGAAGGCACTGGTATCGATGCCGCCGTAAAAGAGAGTGCAGGAGTTGGTCTTGGCCGTGCCGGTACCGCCGCCGTAGGCAAGGCGGACGGAGGGGGAGGCGAGTCCGCGGGGCTGAGTGAGGGTAATGGGCGGGGTGGGCTGGGAGAAGTTAACGATGTTGTCGTTGATGAGCCAGGCCTTGACGTGAGGGTTTCCGCCGCTGCTGCTGTTGGCCTGGGTCGTGACGAGGACGATGGCTTGCTCGCCGGAAGCGAGGGTGACGCTGGTGGCGTCGACCCCGTAGCAGTGCTGGTTGGAATTGGGGTAGTAGCCGAGTTCCAGGGCGTTGACGAGCTGGGGTCCGCCGGTGCCACTGCCGTCATACTTCATTACCCAGAGAAAGTCGGGGGATCCGGGAGGATTGGCCTGCATGACCACGAAAAGATAGAGAGAGGAACCAATGGACGCGGCTGACACGTCACCGACGGCAAAGCCGCTGAAATAATTGTTGATCAGGCTACTCGGTACCGATTTTATGGCGGAGAAGGTCGGTGCGTTTCCGGCAATGACGGGAGGGATCAACTTTTCATAGGTGATGCTCTGCAGGGCCGCATTGCTGCCGCGGGAGCAATTGAACTGGAAAATATAGGGGGCGTTGCCGGCAAAGCCCGTCGCCATGTGGCAGCGGTAGTAGCCTTGGTTAATACCGGGGATATCCAGCTCTTTGCCCTGCTGATAACCGAGGACGGGAGGGTTGGCGTTCGAGAGGGTGGCCTGGCCGTAGATGAGACTTGGGATGTAGGTGGACATCCCGGTGCGGCGGCCGAAAGCGAGGTAGTAGGTGTCGCCATAGGAGAATCCACTGACGCGGGATTTGTCATCTTTTTCTCCGGGTGACTGAACCAGGGTTTGATTGCCCTGGAGCGCGGCGGAAACGGAGGAAGCGGAACTGATGAAAAGGGTGGCGGTGACGGCAAGGGTGAGGAGGGGGAGCAGACGGATGAGGTTTAGCTTCATAATCTCTGGGAGTGCTGGCGTTATGTGACGAAACGTTTAGTAGCCCCGTTCAATTTGAACACCCCCTCTTTTCATACCCGGTAAAGGTAAATTCCGCAAGACTGGCACTGTTACAAAATGGATACTCGCCCGTTGAGCAGGCGGGCCGGTAAAAGCGCTTCTTCCCAGTATTTACAATGAGGAGGCAACCGGGCATGTTCATGGGCTTTCGCGGTGGCGGAGCCATCCGGATTTTTCCTATGACTTATTTTGTTTCGCTGAAATGGACCGCCATCATCATTGGCCTGCTGGCGATTGCGGGTCACCTGCCGCTGGCGCTGGCCCCGGTGCGGTTCACGCCTGTTTTGAAATCGCTGCCCCGGAATTATCCGCTGGGAGTGGGGCTGATGTTGGCGGCGACTCTCTGGTTTGTGGTGCTGACGGGGTTGATGGATTTGGGGGAAATTTCCAACATGCGGATACAGTTGATGATCGTATGGGCCGCGGGCGGAATCTTGATGGCGATCTTTGTCCCGGCCTTTCTGGCGGCACGTGCGCTGGGTTGCCTGCTGTTGCTGGGCGCGGCAGTGGTGCTGGATGCGACTTTCCTGGCGCTGACGCCGTGGCGTTATCTGCTGACCCTGCTGGCTTACTGGTGGGTGATTGCCGGGATGGTGCTGGTCTACAGCCCACATCTGTGGCGGGATGCGATTCATTATGCGACCCAGACGCCGCAGCGGCTCCGGGCGTTTTCCTGGCCGGGGGTGGTTTATGGGGTGGTGCTGATTGTGCTGGGGATTTTTGTTTATCCGGCGAGTTAACTTTTGCCTTTAGCGGCGGCGCGCTACGGTTAATTGGGGACATCCGCCGATAGGGACATCGGCGGCTACCACGGAAGGAAGGCAGGAACAGTTAGAGGTCGTTGACTCGGTTTGATCCCACGAAGCCGAGCTCTGCGGGATCGCCTGCGGGGGATCGCTTCCTGTGCGCGGAGCGCACCCGGACAACGAGTTGTCCGGGCCAA
>CAIPBM010000076.1 GCA_903863295.1 uncultured Verrucomicrobiota bacterium
ATCAGGCCTGTCCGGTTGGTCCATACAATTTCTTAAGAAGCGCGCGCTTTTGCGGGCTCTTGCGCCATTGCTGCTCGATGGGAGGACGCTGAATAACGAAGCCTTTTTCCGCCAGCTTGGCCGACACGGCAGCCATTTGCTTTCCGAGCTCATCCCATTCTTCCATGGAGTAGACCCGCTTCATGCGTTCAGGCTAGTCCAGCTTTCCAGACCTGACAATTGCATTACACGCGGCATTCTTGCGGCATGACCACGCTTCAGCCGGAGTCCGGAGACTCCTCTTCCGCCACCAGTTCACCGCTGCCGGGACGGCGCCTGGCGCGGATTGTCTTCACGACGTTCCTGCTGACCTTCATCGCGTCGCGCGTGCTCGTCATCCTCATCATGGGCCGGATCATCCCGGATCTTTTTCTCCACCTGGGTGGCACCCATGTGCATCACCTCAACTACGGTATCTTCCTGCTCTGCACCGTCGGTGGCATCCTGCTCTTTTGCGACGTCACTCCCCGGGAACGCTGGTGGTGCGCGGCGGCCTACGGCTTCAGCCTTGCGCTCACCTTTGATGAATTCGGCATGTGGCTGCACCTCGGCGGGAGCTACTGGCAACGTGCCAGTTTCGATGCCGTCATCGTCATCGCCAGCTTCTTCGGCATCCTCGCCTTTGCCCCGCCCCTCGCGAGGATGCGAACCCACCACTGGATCACGGGAGTGATCGCACTCGCCGCCACCATCTTCTTCTACGTGATGCTCTTCAAATCGCTCGATTACGCGGGCAAGAAGATCGGTCCCCGTGTCCACCGGCTCGAACAGTCAGGCCCGCAATGAGCGCCGAGACGATTATCCGCGGGCTGACCATCGGCTCGCTCTCCGGACTCCTGTTCAGCGTCGGGCTCAGGCTCACCGTCCATCAAGTAATCGCCTCGCTACGCGGGTGCAGGCTGGGGATCATCGTGGCGGTCAATTTTCTCGTGATTCCCGCCCTGGCCGTGATCGCCACGCGTCTCGGTCACCTCGGCACCGACATCTCCCTCGGCATCCTCGTCCTGGCCGCCGCACCTTTTGCGCCCGTGGTTCCCGTCTTCACCCGCATGGCCCGGGCCGATCTCGCCCTCGCCGCCGGGCTGACCACGCTCTTCCCCCTGCTTTCCGTCATCCTCACCCCCCTGGTCTTGCATCTCGCGCTCCAGGCCCTTCCGGATGCACGGGCCATCCGCTTTCCCACTGGTGAAATCCTTCTCACCCTGGTTGCCACGATTGCCTTCCCTTTGGGCCTCGGCATGGCGGTGAAACACTTCAGTTCACACGTAGCGCGAAGCATCCTCCGCCTCGTGGAAATCATTTCTGAGGGCACCGGCGCCCTTTCCCTCGCTTTTGTCAGCGTGACGGAATGGCCGTTGATTCTCTCCCTGGGTTGGCCCGCCCTGCTCGTCATGATCGCGCTGGGGGAAGTTTCGATGATCATCGGCTGGTTGATCGGCGGGCCTGCCGACGCGACCCGGCGTGTGGTGGCCTTTGGCACCAACAACCGCAACATCGCCCTCGCCATCCTCATCGCGATCCAGAGTTTTCCGGGCACGCCCGCGGTGGCGGCGGTTGTCGCCAATGGCCTCCTGTTGATTCTGCTTGGCCTGCTTCACGTCGCCTGGTGGCGGTCAAATCCAGGCAAATAAAGGCTCCACGTCAGGGACTGAAGCCAACGGCGCAATTACCGCGCCAGCGCGTAATGATCCAGTAATGGCCCCAGTTCTTCCTCGATCCATTCCTTGGAGAGGCCAAATTCCTCCAGCGTGTACTGGTGCTTGCTCTTGAAGCCGCTTTGTTGCCGGGTCGCCTCCACGAGCTTGGCGCGGAAACCATCACTCATCTTCCAGCCAAAGTGGGTGTAGAGTTTTTCCAGCGCTTCCTTCGGATCGCGAGTCAGGTCACGATAATCGATACAGTAGTACTGCTTCGGATCCACCTTGGAACGAAACTCGTAAAGATGCTGGAACCACTTCACGGCCAGCCGCGCATAGGACTTGGAGACCGGGCCATCCTTGGCGATGTCCGGGGAATGAGCACACCAGACGGGATAGAAGACGCTCACGTGAGAAGCCACGGACTGGTAGGGATGGCGTATGATCGTGATGAATTTGGCGTCGGGGAATGCTTCCAGAAGCGATTCCACTGCGCCAGACGATTGAGTCGCCTTGGACAAAACCGTCTTGTGGGGGCCATTCGCATAGAGCTGGCGTTGCAGGCAGCTCCGGTAGTAGCGCATGAGTTTGCGTCGCACTTCAGGCTCCAGGGCATCAGGGAATCCGGCTTCCCAGAGTTCATCCACATGCGGAAAAAGCAGATAGATGGCCTCCGTAACGAAGCTGTAGACGAAAAAGCCGTCATCTTCCTCCGGCTGGTTGAACCGGAGCTTGTGCATGTCATCCCACCCGCCAAAGAACTTCTTTTCCGCCCAGCAAACGACGCGGGTCAACGGCCCTCCAATAAGCCGGTCGAATACGACGATGGCGTCGAAAAGCTTCTGGTAGCAAATCGCGGGAAAAATGGTTTGGTAGAGCTTCGAGTGAACGAGCCGCTCATCGTCCATGGCCATGAGTTTCTGCGTCAACGTGGTTCCACTCCGGGGTGGGGCGATGATGAAAATCGGTTCCCGGACCTCCTGCTTGCGGAAGCCGGGGAAAAGGATGTGGTCGAGCATCCGTCCAAAGGCCACCAGAAGCCACATGCTCCAGTAAAGAACGGTGAAAAAGATGACGAAGGCCCAGCGTCTCAGCTTAAAACGGGTCTTGAAAAGCGACAGGTAAAGCGCCTTGAAAAAGAGTTTTAGGTTGACGTACATAGGTCAGACAACAAAGGAAAATGATCGTGGTGGTGGAACCCAGCACGCCAGACTATACCAAACCTCCTGTAAATCTCCATAGGAGAAAACAACGCTTGTTCCAACCTAACATTTGATCTCTATGATCAGGCTGCCGTTGAGAAAGTCAAGAGGCATAGTCGATTCTACCTATGGATTTAATTTGACGACTTGGTAATCGATACCGTCCACCTTGGCGTGGGATGGAGTGGGGGCGGCAAGATTATAACGCAGGAAGACTTCCCGGTAGAGGTCTTGATCTATTTGAACCATGTACCCTTGCCGGGACAATGCGGCGAGCAGCTCAGGGTTATCCAGAATCGAACGGCTCGCCAAAATCCCTTCTCCGAGATGATAGGCGATGGGCATATCCTGGCCTTTGGAAATAACGACAGGGGCTCCAAATGGAAAGCCATGTCTCTTTTGCCATGCAAAGTCCCAAGGCCAAACTTTAAGAGTGAGTACAACGCGCTTTTCGCGCGCCATCCGCGAAGCCGATTCCAGGAGCCTACCCTGAAAAGCTGGCTTCTTGGCGAGGGACTGTTGCCAAAGACTCGGCTCAAGTTTGAGGCCCGTCCATTGCCGGTTTTCAAAGCAGTCGATCTGAACCAACTGGACCATGAGGCAGGCGATGACAAAACCGGTCCAGATTCGCTCCCCGGCATGCAAGGCCACCCAAATCACCAAAAAGGCCACTCCGGGTAAAACGACTTCGATCTTAGTTGGATAAGCAAAGAAGAGAGCAAAAAAGACTAGGACAAGCCTCGAAATCCAGTAAACAAGAATGTCTTGCCCCGCTGAGGGCAGGATGCCGAAGCGCCCCCGCACCTGAAAGAGAATCAAAACCGCTAGTATCAGGGGAAGCACGCCGAGTGCATGAAAGATGATTTTATAGAGACCGACCCCAAAGCGAACCTGCAGGCTAATCGGATTAGGGAAAGGCATGGAGGTCCCGTGATATTGAACAACAGGCCACCAAAGCAGCCCCAGTAGTGCGACCACCATGAGCGCCAAGCTGCCGATCTCAATCCACTTCCTGTCCGACACCAAAAGTGTGACAAAGACGATTCCAAGCGCAACGGCTCCAAATTCGACCCGGAACCCAGAAGCGGCGACAGCGGCCACCGCAGCAAAACTCCAGCCGAGACTGGGCCTCGAAAACTGACCTTTCGCTAGCCTCGAAATGATCACCAGCACCGCGAAAATCAGTGCCATTCCCCAGAGAAATTCCTCCCCGTCCGAGGAATGGAACAGAAAATGAGGAGAAAAGGCCAGGCATGCCGTCGCCAGGAGCTTCCTCGTCATGGAAAGAGGAAGCTCGGCCAGCAACAACCAGAAACTTCCCAGGGCTATCAGTCCGCCCAGGAGCTGATAGCTCCCATAAACTTCGGGCGAGATATCCGCACGTTCACCCAACAATCGAGCATAGGCCGGGAGCAACCAGTATTCGTTTAAGGGATGCCCGGGCGGACGCGACATGTCGAACGCACCTGTGCGTAATCGCTCTCCAGCCACCGCCATAATTCCGTTTGCATCCAGAGTGGCGATACCCGAGTGAATACCTATCCAGCTCAAGGCCAGGTATCCCAACAGAAGTAAAATACCCGCTCCCCAGGCCCATTTGGTCGCATTCATTCAAGTTCCACGGCTGAAGTTGGTTATCAGATAGGCGTCACAAATGCGAAAAGAATAAACCTCCTTTGAAGCCTTGCCCTTCACATCTGATACCTTTAGATTCCACCATGCCGATGTCACGCTTCATGGGTCATCTCGGTTTTGCCATTCTTGTTTGTGCCATGACCAGTCTCACCCCTGCCACGTCCGCCTTGGCGGCACCGTCCCCGGTCATCGCACTGTTTACCGACTATGGGTGGGAAGACCCCTATGTGGCCCAGCTCAAGGGAGTCATCCTCTCCACCAATCCCAATGTCCGGATTATGGATCTCACCCATGTCGTGCAGCCCTTTCATGTGACGGAAGCCTCGTACCTGCTTGATCAATCGACCGCTGAATTTCCCGCCGGAACCATCGTGGTCGCCGTGGTCGATCCCCAGGTCGGGACGGAACGCGACGCGATCCTCGTCGAAACCAAGCAAGGAAAGTACTTTGTGGGGCCCGACAACGGTCTCTTCACCCACGTCATTGATAACGAAGGCTTTTCCCGGGCCTGGAAACTCGACAAGCCGGAGTATTTCCGCCCCGGCCCATTGTCCCATACCTTCCATGGTCGCGATATCTTCGCCCCGGTGGCAGCTCATCTCGCAGCGGGCATTCCCCCGGATAAATTTGGAACCCCCATCAAGACGCTGGAACTGCTCCCGGTCAAGGAGCCGACTTTCACCAACGGCACCGTTTCCGTCGAGGTGCTCCACGTCGACCGCTTTGGAAACATCATCCTCAATCTCGGCAAGGACAGCGAGGTCGCCGGCAAACTCAAGGAGGGTAATCTCGTCAAAGTCTCCGTCGGCAAACAGAACATCTCCGGCCCCTTGGTCAAAACCTACGCCAATGTGGAAAAAGGGCGCATCGTCCTGCTCTACGGGGGCGATAACTTGCTGGAAATCGCCATGAACCAGGGTTCCGCCGCAAAGGAATTGAAAGTCGAGCCCGGTGCCGTCATCTTCTTGAAGCCATGAACGCCTATTTTTTCAAACCGATTTATCAGGAACGCATCTGGGGTGGACATCACCTGAACGAACTCTTCGGACGCACCTCTCCTGCCGACAAGAAGATCGGGGAAAGCTGGGAAATCGTTGATCGTCCCGAGGCGTGCAGCGAAATTATCTCCGGCCCCGGTCTCAAGGCTGATACGCACCAAACCATCCATAATCTTTGGAAAGAAAAGCGGACGGAGGTCTTCGGCACCCGTGCCCCCGACCTGGCTCGCTTTCCCATTCTCATCAAGCTGCTCGACTGCCAGGACAACCTGAGCGTCCAGGTTCATCCCCCCGCCGGACAAGGCGGCGAACCGAAGACCGAGATGTGGTATTTCCTTGAGTCAACCAAGGAAGCCAAGATTTACGCCGGACTGAAAAAGGGAGTCACCCGGGAAAAGTTTGAAAAAGCCATCGGCACGCCGGAGCTGCCGGGACTTTTGCACTACCTCCATCCCCAGCAAAGCGACGCCATGTTCCTGCCCAGCGGTCGCGTCCACGCCATCGGCGCGGGTAACATCATTCTCGAAATCCAGCAGAATTCAGACACGACCTACCGTGTCGATGACTGGGGACGCGTCGATGACAAGGGTCAGCCACGAACCCTCCACCGCGAAGAGGCCCTGGCCTCGATCCGCTTCAACGACTTTGAGCCGCAATTTGCCCAGCCCCACGGCGAACGGGTTCTTCAATGTCCCTTCTTCACTGTCGAGCGAGCCTACATCTACCCGGGCGAATACCGCGTCTGGAACAGCGACCACACCAGCTTCCAATACCACTTCCTCGCCCAGGGCGAACTCAAGATCGAGGATCAGGTCTTCAAGCGCGGAGCCAGTTGGCTCGTCCCGGCCAGTACGGAAAGCTATAATCTTGAGCCGCTGGGAGAGGGCGCGGAACTTGTGACCGTGCAGTGGGGCAAATAAGCGCCCGGCATGGCGCTCGCCTGTAGCCATTGCATAATCCCTTCCGGCGATTAGCTTAGAGGAACGCGCAACCCCTCACCCAAGGAGATCCCATGTTCCCGACCCGTCGCCAAGCTCTCAAGACTCTTACCGCCGCCGCCCTCGCCTCCACCGCACTCGGACGGCTTTCGTCCTACGCCCAGACTCCCGCTCCTACTCCTGCTCCGGCACCCGCCGCCAAGGCTCCGACCGGGCCCTTCACGCTACCTCCGTTGCCCTATGCCTACGATGCGCTGGAACCGTACATCGATACGGAGACGATGCATCTCCATCACGATAAGCATCACGCCGCCTACGTGAACAAACTCAACGAGGCCCTGGCCAAGGAACCCTCCTTTTTCGCCGGGACCAACATTGATGATCTAATGAAGAATCTTGCTTCGGTACCCGAATCCATCCGGACCGCCGTGCGTAATCAGGGCGGCGGCCATGCGAATCATTCGCTCTTCTGGCTTACGCTCTCCCCCAAGGGCGGCGCACCAAAAGGCGCTTTTGCCAAGGCGCTGGAAGCCGATCTCGGCGGCATCGACAAGGTCAAGCAGGAGATGGCGAAGGCGGGCGGAAGCGTCTTCGGCAGCGGCTGGGTTTGGCTGGTTCTCGATGGCGGCAAAAAACTCACCATCCTCACGTTACCCAATCAGGACAGTCCCCTCTCCGAAGGCCATTTTCCTCTCTTCGGCATCGATGTCTGGGAACATGCCTACTACCTCAAGTACCACAACGTCCGCGCCGACTATCTCTCAGCGATCTGGAATGTGGTCAACTGGGATTTCATCTCCGACCGCTACGACAAGGCGATTCAGGCGTAGTTAGCAGGTATTGGGTAGCCCGTGCACTCCGTGCGCGGTAACCGTTGCACGGAGTGCAACGGTTACCTACTGAATCCGGTCTTCCTCGAGATCGATCAAGTCGAAGTAGGTCTCGACTTTCTTTTTCGTCGGGGCGCAGGCGGAACGACGAAGCTCGAAAGCGGTCACTTTCTCCGGCGAATCGGGGCGCCGGTTGACGAACTTGTAGTTGAAGTCGGTAATGGCGTGGTCGCTGGGCCAGGCGGGACCGAGCCGTTCCTTGAGTGCGTTAAGCACGCCTTCGTCGGTCGGGTTCTTTGCCACGATCTGCTCAAAGGCCGCGCCTTCCAGGCAAAGGAAATCGAGCAAGGTCTTGTCGAAACCAAAGGTGAGATAATTGTAGCCGGGCAGCTTCCCCGCAGGAAAAAGCCGCGCCTTGTCGATCATCCGGGGCAGATGATAGAGCCCCCCCAGCTTTTCATGCGGGCTGCGGGGTGGGATTTCAGGCGCGGTTGAAATCGGGAGTCCCTGTTCCTTCCAGCCGCGAAAGCCCCCATCGACGGAGATAATATTCGTATAGCCCATCTTCTGCAGATTCTCAGCCACGAGCGCAGAACGATAGCCGCCCCCGCAGTAGCAAAGAATCCGCGCATGGAGATCAGGAATGCGCTGCTCAATATCGCGCTCAATCACGCCCTTGCCCAGGTGCATCGCCCCGGGGGCATGCCCGGCGTGCCATTCACTCTCCTCGCGAACATCGACGAGATAGACTCCCGGCTTCTTGGCCTCGATGTAGGCATCATGTACGGAGATTTCTTTAACGCGGCGCTTGGCGTCATTGACCAGTTTGAGGAAGAGCGGGCTGTGCAACATGTGAACAAATACTCTGGCTCAGATTTCGACAGGTTCAAGCGCAGGCTGCAACTTGCGAGGCTAAAATCAGCTTCCGCGCTTCGTCTTGCCAACGAAGGAAAGCCCCATTCTGACGTAATTAGATGTTGTCGTAGCTGACTCTCCCCACCAAAATAGGGCATGGAAGATTGCCCCGAATCTCAACGGCTGATCGAAGATGGACGTCGGGAAAAAAATTGGAAGCGGTGGGGGCCGTACCTTTCCGAACGCCAATGGGGCACGGTTCGCGAGGATTATTCAGCCAATGGCGATTGTTGGAATTACTTTCCTCATGACCACGCCCGCAGCCGGGCCTATCGCTGGGGCGAGGACGGGATGCTGGGCTGGACCGATCGCGAATGCCGCCTCTGCTTTGCCCCCGCATTATGGAATGGCGTCGATCCCATCCTGAAGGAGCGTTTTTTTGGCCTGACCAACTCGGAAGGCAATCATGGCGAGGACGTCAAGGAAGCCTACTTTTATCTCGATGGCCTCCCCACTCACTCCTACCAGAAAGCCCTCTACAAATATCCGCAGCGGGCCTATCCCTACCAGGAGTTGCTTGAGGTCAACCGGAACCGTTCCAAGCTCGACCCCGAATTCGAGATCACCGACACGGAAGCCTTCGCCGAGAATCGCTACTTCGATGTCGTGATCGAATACGCCAAGGCGGGCCCGGATGACATCCTCATCCAGCTCACGGCAACCAACCGTGGCCCGGAAGCCGCACGACTGCACGTCCTGCCCCATCTCTGGTTTCGCAATACGTGGTCCTGGGGCAAGCTGACCGAGGATACCCCGATCAAACCGGAACTCCGCCGACGGAGCGAAGACGGACAGATTGAAGCCGAACACGCCGTGCTGGGAACCTTCCGTTTTCTTTTTGATCTGGAAACGCTCCACCTCTCTCATGGACTTCTCTTCACGGAAAACGATACCAACCTGCAACGGCTGTATGGGGTTCCCAATTCGCAGAACTTCGTCAAGGACGCGTTCCATGAGACGATCATCAACGGTCGCAAAGATGCGACGAACCCAGCCTGTTTCGGAACCAAGTCCGCCATCCATTATGAGGTGGAGATTGCGCCCGGAGACTTCTGCGTTTTCAAATGGCGACTGGTCGAGCAAAGCCTGGCCCGGTCCGCAGAGGAAAGTTTCGGCGAGAATTTTAACCGCCTCCTCGACGAACGCCGCCGGGAAGCCGACCGCTTTTACCAGAATCATCTTCCCTACCCGATTGAGAGCGAGGAATTCCGCATCATGCGGCAGGCCCGCTCCGGCCTGCTCTGGTCGAAACAATTCTATCATTACGATGTCAAAAAATGGTTGAAGGGCGATTCGACTCAACCCCCTCCCGACCATAATCGCCAGCTCCACGGTCGCAACTGGGACTGGCCACACGTCTTCAACCGGGATGTCCTCTGCATGCCGGACAAATGGGAGTACCCGTGGTTCGCCGCGTGGGATCTCGCTTTCCACACGGTCGAGATGGCGCGCGTCGATCCGGCGCTGGCCAAGAGCCAGTTGGAGTTGCTCCTGCGTGAATGGTACATGCATCCCAATGGAGCGTTGCCCGCCTACGAGTTCGCTTTTTCCGACGTTAACCCTCCCGTCCATGCCTGGGCCGCCTGGCGCGTTTACAAAATCACCGGCCAGCGCGGCGAGCGCGATCTCCGGTTTCTTGAGAGCGTCTTCCAGAAGCTGCTGATGAATTTCACCTGGTGGGTGAACCGCAAGGATTCCTCCGGACGCAGCCTCTTCTCCGGCGGCTTTCTTGGCCTCGATAATATTGGCGTGTTTGACCGCTCCAAGCCGCTGGGAGATGGTAATTTTCTTGAGCAGGCCGATGGCACCGCCTGGATGGCCTCCTACTGCCTGACAATGCTCGCCATCGCCACGGAATTGGCCCAGACCAATCCGGTTTATGAGGATATTGCCTCCAAGTTCTTCGAGCACTTCGTCACGATCACCAATGCGATCAATAAGTTCGGCGGCTCCGGACTCTGGGACGAGGAGGATGGTTTCTATTACGACGAAATCTCCCTTTCCAACGGCGGTTCGGTCCCGCTGAAGATTCGTTCGATTGTCGGCCTGATGCCGATGATTGCCGTGGCCGTTGCTCCGTCGAACATGACCAATTGCCTGCCCAATTTCCGCAAGCGGGTCAACTGGTTCATCCATAACCGGCCCGAACTTGCCCTCCATATTTCCGAGATCAACCACCTCGATACGTCGGCCACCTCCATCCAGTTGTTGTCGATTCCTTCGCGGGATCAACTCGTCAGCATGCTCCGGTACATGCTGGATGAAAACGAATTCCTCTCCGATTACGGCATCCGCTCGGTTTCCCGTTTTCACAAGGATCATCCTTACACCCTGACTTGGGAATGTGAAGACTCGCGGGTCGATTACACTCCCGGGGACAGCGTGACCGGCCTCTTTGGCGGCAATTCCAACTGGCGCGGCCCCATCTGGTTTCCGATCAACTATCTTATCGTGGAAGCGCTGGAACGGTACCACCATTTCTACGGAAGCGGCCTGAAAGTCGAATGCCCCACTGGCTCCGGTAACATGATGGATCTCAACCAAGTCTCCAAGGAAATCAAGCGGCGCCTCGCCTCCATTTTCCTGCCCGGGCCCGATGGCACCCGCCCCTACGCCACGTCCTTGGGCCGTTACGCCAACGATCCCCTCTGGCGGGATAATCTTCTCTTCAACGAATATTTCCACGGAGATAATGGACGCGGTCTTGGCGCCAATCATCAAACCGGATGGACCTCGCTCATCTCCGATTGCCTGCGCGATCTCTCCCCGAAATTCCGCGACCAGATGAAGGTCTGATTGGGTCGACTGGAAAACTTGATATCTCTACGAAAGTCTTGCCTTAAGAAAACTCTGATCCAGAGCGAAGGCGGGCCGGGAGAGATTCTCTTTCTTGAGATTGACTCGATCCGCAGTCGAAATACCTATCCTCGCAAGAACTGACCGCTACGCAACCCCCGCGGCGCTCCGAGCATACCAGATGGCTTGTTAAGCACTATGTGTTAAACGCCATGGGGAACATTTCACACGGAGGCACGGAGATCACGGAGGACAAAGCCACATTCTTCTCTCCGTGTTCTCCGTGCCTCCGTGTGAGAATGCCTCCTGCAGTTTGACTCAACGAGGAAGTGCTAACGGAGCAGAATTTAGCCTCTTTTCCTTTCGGTTATCCTGGCGACGCCCGTCGCATCCTGTCGCCTGCGGCGACCGGGATGAAAAGTAACCAGACCTTCCTGCGAAAGTAGTTCCGTCTTATTTCTGGATGAACCGGGCGATTCGCTCAACGGCGATCTGGAGTTGCTCCATGCCCGTCGCGTAGCTGCAGCGGACACAGCCTTCGCCACTCGGGCCAAACGCTGTGCCGGGGACCACCGCAACCTGTTCCTGCTTGAGCAGCCCAAAGGCGAAGTCATGCGAGGTCATGCCGGTCGATTTGATGCTGGGGAACAAATAGAA
>CAIPBM010000077.1 GCA_903863295.1 uncultured Verrucomicrobiota bacterium
AGTAACAACTGGCAGGACATCAACGCTGCACTTGGACAAGTTCCCGAACCTCTCTCCACCACCGGTGCGGGCCAAGGTGTGGTCTGCTTTTACGGATTGGCCAAGCCAGTTCGCACGCCGTTGATTGGCCCCGTGCAACAGCCTTAAAGTGAAAGGCGCTAATAAGGTAATAAGGAGACAGGCATGTTTTCGGTTTCAATTTGAATCGCTGAAAGTGTCTGTCGCTCTTTTTACTAATGATGCGCCTGCAGCCCCTGCATCGCGCCGTAAATGCCGGAGAGCATCGACCACGCAATCAGCAGCACCATCAGCCCCAGCGCGGAAATGATAATCAACGGCACAATCGACATGACCTTGTCGATGCGCTGCTGGATGATCTTGTCATACCGTTGTCCGATCTTTGCCATCGTCTCGCCGAGTTCCCCGGTCTGCTCCCCGACCTTCATCAAATCGCGGAGATTGGCCGGGAAATGGCCGACCGCCTTCATCGCGCGAGTCAGCGAGGCCCCCTCCCCGATCAAGTCGGTGATCCGCAATACTTGCGAGCGATAAAAGACATTCCCCGTGGCCTGGCTCATCAGCTTCATCGCGTTTAACAGCGGGAGTCCGTTTTGCAAAAGATTG
Source organism: uncultured Verrucomicrobiota bacterium (assembly GCA_903863295.1). Taxonomy (GTDB): domain Bacteria; phylum Verrucomicrobiota; class Verrucomicrobiia; order Methylacidiphilales; family UBA1321; genus JABDGH01. The sequence continues at coordinate 625 of CAIPBM010000077.1, forward strand.
GCCATGGTCTGGCAGAACTGGGCGTAGAAGCTCGCGCTCAAGAGTGGGCCCATGAGCGGAAGCTTCAGCTTGGCCTCGTCCCACCAACGGCGACCCGCCGGAGTCCGCACATAAGCCACGAAGCCCACCAGCCCCAGGGCCAGGATCGCCGCCGTCACCAGACCATACTGCTGCGTGATTTTGCTGGCGTGGATCAGGATATAGGTCGGTAACGGAATGACCGCGCCCGGCTTGGAGAATAGCTTCATCATCTGCGGCACCAGCACGGTCATGAAAATGATCATCGCCACGGTACCGGCCAGGACGAGGGCCGCCGGGTAAATCAGCGCAAGCTGAATCCGCGCCTTCAAATCCTGCATAGCCACGAGATGGGTCGCTTGCCGCCGCAGCAACGGAGCCAGCGCCCCGCTGATTTCTCCCGCCGCAACGAGATTGCAGTAAAGCTCCCCAAAACTGGGCGAGGCCATTTTGAGCGCCTCGGAAAAACTTGTTCCATCCCGGACTTTTTCCCGCAAAAACCTTGAGACATCCTTCACCGGCGACCGCTCTTCCCGGTTCTCCATCAATTGCAAGGCGGGTTCAAGTTGCAGCCCGGAATTCAGAAAGTCGGCGAGCTCGTCGGTGAAGAGAATTACCTGGGCGCTCGAGAGCCGGATGTTACCGGAGAGCGTTTCGCGCCGGGCCATCCCCGAGGCGTTGGCGGTCGATGTCTTGGTCTCTGCTTTCTTCCGCACCGGCGCAGCCGTGTCAGCCTTCGCCACCAACATCAGCGGTTGGATGCGATCCATCGACAAGCGCCGCAACGCGTCGGCCCGGCTGGAAGCCTCGAGTTCGCCCGAACGCTTTTCTCCACGCGCTCCCGTGCCCTGGTACGTAAAGACAGCCATGTGCGCCTCGTCTATTCGTCGAGCACGTCGACATCAGCCGCGGTGACGCGGACCACTTCCTCAACCGTCGTCGCACCCGCGATGACCCGGTTCCAGCCATCCTGCCGCAGCGGCACCATGCCCTCCTGGATCGCCTTGGCCCGTAAGGCCTCACTCGATTTCCCCTGCGAAATCATTTCCTGCAACGCGGGCGAGACGAGACAGATTTCAAACAACGCCGCGCGGTCCTGGTAACCGGTGTGACGGCAACGCTCGCACCCCTTCTTCTGCATGATCCGGTCGGCATAGGCCATCGGGAAACCAATCTGTTCAAGGAAGGACTTCGAGTGCTCCGCGGGTTGCTTGCAACTGGGGCAGAGCAAGCGCACCAACCGTTGCGCCAGGAAGGCGCGCACCGAGGACGAAACCAGAAACGGCTGCACGCCCATATCGACCAGACGTGTGATGCCGCCGATGGCATCATTCGTGTGAAGCGTGCTGAAGACCAAGTGGCCCGTGAGCGCGGCGCGAATGGCAATTTCCGAGGTCTCAAAGTCACGCATTTCCCCGATCATGATTACGTTCGGATCACCGCGAAGGATACTGCGCAACGCACGCGCAAAAGTCAGGTCGATCTCCGGCTTAATCGCGATTTGCATCACGCCGGGCAGCTTGTGCTCAACCGGATCTTCGACCGTCACGATGCGCCGCTCCATCGTGTTGAGCATGGAGAGGAAGGTGTAAAGTGAGGTGCTCTTTCCGCAACCCGTGGGGCCGGTGAGCAGGATAATCCCGTTGGGCTGGGTGATGAGTTCGCGGATTTTTTTCTCCGCTTCAGGCGTCAAACCAAGGAGCGAGAAATCGAACCGGTTGCGCGAGAGTAACCGGAGGCTGATGTTTTCCCCATCCACGGTGGGAAAAGTCGCCACGCGCACGTCGATCGGCTGCCCTTCCAATTCCAGGTTGATGCGGCCATCCTGCGGCATCCGGCGCTCGGCGATGTCGAGGTGCGACATGATCTTGAGACGGGAAATCACGCTGGCCTGCAGCATCTTGATCCGGGACGGCACGGGGACTTCATGCAGCACGCCGTCAATCCGGTAACGGATGCGGAGATCATTCTCCAGCGGTTCAATATGAATATCGGTTGCGCGCTCGGCCAGGGCTTCGCGCATGATCTGGTTGACGAAACTGACCACCGTGGCCTCGGGATCGTCTTCATCCAGGACGTTGACCTCCTGCTTGAGATCAAAGGTCGCATCATCGACCTCACGGCCTTCCAGAATGGCATCAAAGGTCTCCGCACCCACGCCGTAGCCGGAACGAAGCGCCGCCAAAATGCTGCGGCGCGTGGCCAGGCACCAACTGACCGGCTCGTTGATTTCACGGGCGATGACCTGGCGAGCCGTCAGGTTAAAGGGATCGAAAGTCAGGATATGGAGATCGTTCTCGTTCAACCTCACCGGGTAAAGCTGGAAGCGAAGCGCCAGTCGCGCCGGGAAACGGCTCCGCAGTTTGTCGTCCATCGGCGGCAAAGCCGCATCCCACCACGGCAGACCAAATCGCGCACTGATCCGTTGCAAAAAATCGTGCTCATTGACGAGCTGCTTTCCCAGCAACGTCCCGATCACCGAAGTCTGCTGGGCCACGCAAGCCTCAACCGTTTCGGTGATCTGCGCCTGGTCGCCTAATCGCGATTCAAGGGCAAGATTGGTGATGATGGTGCCCGACATAGTAAGCATCTTAGCCATTTTGAGCCGCGAATCACGGATATTTCTCCCGAATGTCTCCACTGTAATTTTAACCGTCGGTCTGCTGGATCGAAGAAGCGCTTCCCAAGCCTTCTTGGGTCATGCTTAAATCGCGACTCTATGGTTGCTTCCAAGCCGCTCATGCATCTCGGTTACTTTGGCCGATCCGGCAGTTTCTCCCATCTGGCTGCCTCGCGCCGTTTTCCGAAGATTACGCTTGGCGAGTGCCCCACGGTTGAGGAGGCCTTCGCCCGGCTCGTGGCTGCCGAGTTCACTCACATTCTAGTACCGATTGAAAACGGCTCTAGCGGCATCATCACCAATACTGCGGATCAACTCATGCGGCTCGCGCGTTCGGAATCCGTCACGGCGCTGCAAATTCGCGAGGCACTGGCCATGCGCGTGCAGTTGATGCTGATGGCGCGTCCCGACTCCAAAGCCATCACCAAAATCTACTCGCACCGCGCTCCGTTTGATCACAGCCGCGATTGGCTGCATCAACATTATCCACAGGCGGAACAGATCATCGTCGAGAGCACGTCGGAAGCTGCCGCGCTGGCGGCAAAAGACCGGAGCGCCGCAGCCATCGCGGGTGAGCAGGCCGTGGCTCAGCATCGGCTTAAGATCATCAACAAACATGTCGGCCGTGAAGTCGCCAACCAGACCACGTTCATCATCGTCGGCTCCCCCCTGCCCCGTCCCGCCAAGGCCACACACACCAGCATCGTCTTTGAGTTGCCCCACAAGGCGGGCAGTCTTGTTGCCGTTCTGCAAGTCCTCTCACGCCGCAAGCTCAACCTGACCAAGATCCTCTCGCGTCCCATTCCGGGGCGGTTCGAGGAGTACCGCTTCATGATTGAGTTCCACGGAGCCGTCCCGCAAAAGGAAGTGGCCGAGGCGCTGGCCCGTCTCAGGAAGATCACCACCTTTTTTGCCGTCATTGGTAGTTATCCAGTCAAAAAAATCTGATCGTCTTGACGAACTTGCCTCCCGTGACAACTTGCTCTTAAGCCATGCCCGGAAAATCGATTGTCTATTGTCAGGAATGCCAGAAGGAATTTCCCGATTATAAGCGGGTAGGCCAGCTCATCAAGGACCAGATCATCCAAGGCTTGTCCCAAGCCTGTGGTGCGATGCCGATAGAAGTCTTCCTGGGAACCCTCCTCTCCAGTCCCGCGGGAGGAGGAATCACCATCACCCTCGGTTCGTACCAGGTCATGATGGAATTCCCTGAAGTCGAGCGGGCCCACTATGGCAGCCGCCGCGACGCCATCAACGAAGCCCGGTTCCCCTGCCCCGTTTGCCAGAAGTATTCGCGGTGGAAGCGAGGCAGTAAAAAGGGACGGTAAGAGGTATCTGGCAGTGATCATCGTTTCTGAACTCCGGGGGCAACTCGGAAACCGCCTTTTCCTCTGCGCCTATGGAATGGCCTTGGCGGAAGCGACCCATCAACGCTTGATCCAACTCTGCCTTCACCATTATTCGGATCATTTCCCTGCCGCCCAGCGCTGGGGTCCCGTCTGGTATCAATTCGCTTCGCGCAAGCTGGTGCGCATCTTCATCCAAATCCTGCGCCACCTGCCGTGGATGAAAGAGTGCTTTGTTTATGTGGGATGGATGGTGGATTTCAATTATTCGCCCACCGATCCCGGTTTCGTCGCAAAGGTCAAATCGCGCTGGTTGACCATTATTGAGGGCTTTCCAGAACCTGCCAAAGTCACCTTCCCTTCCACCGGGGCAATCCGGAAAACATTTACTCCCAGCCAGACCATTCTCGATGCAGTTACGCGACACCTCTCGCCGCTGCGATCAAACGCCAATGTCTTGATTGGCATCCACGTCCGCCATGGCGACTACGCCCTGTACTACGGCGGAAGATTTTTGTATCCGATCACCTTCTACGGGGACGTCATGGACGCGATGGAGAAGCTTTTTCCCGGGAGAAAAGTCGGGTTTCTTGTCTGCTCAGATGTGGCTCAGCCACTGGAATCCCTTCACCGCGCCAACATCCTTCCCGGCCTCGGCGATCTGCTGGGAGACCTCTATTCACTCGCCGCGTGCGACTATCTCATCGGACCTCCCAGCACCTTTTCTCTCTGGGCAGCTTTCCATGGCCGCAAACCAATCCTCCACTTGTTCGAACCTCGCGTTCCCTCAAGCCTGAACGATTTCATGATTCCCGACGGTCACTTTGAGTGCCTCGACTTCAAACTCTCCATTGAAGAACGGCAGCTCATCCATCGCGATTGGTAATCCCGCAAATCCCGTTAAAAATAGTCCAATCTCCCGATGCAACTCCACTTGCATTCAATGGCATAGATCGTATTCTAAAGGGGTAGTGAAAATTCAAAATTTGCTCAAGACCTCGAGTGAGTGGATCCGGGGTGAGAACGGCGGCAATCGCATTGTGTTCAGCAGCCGCCTGCGCCTTGCCCGCAACCTGAACCATCATCCCTTCCCCGGCTGGGCGAAGAAAGCCGAGCGGGAAAAGGTGCTCGCCCTTGTGCAACCGGCTGTGGCCGATCTGCCCGAGATGAAGGACGCCATTATCAATGACTCGATGGAGCATTTCACGCCGCTCGAAAAGCAGGTACTGGTCGAGCAACATCTCATCAGCCGGGAACATGCCGCGAAGAACACCGGCAGCGGCCTCATCATCAGTAAGAACCGGACGCTCAGCGTCATGATTAATGAGGAGGACCATCTCCGCATCCAGTCGCTCCGTTCCGGGTTGCAGCTCAAGGCGCTTCTCAAGGCCGTCGACAAGCTCGACACCGAGATGGAAGAGAAGCTCGATTTCGCCTTTTCGCCCCAGATCGGTTACCTCACCGCCTGCCCGACCAATGTCGGTACCGGCATGCGCGCCTCCGCCATGATGCATCTTCCGGCGCTCGTGCTGGATGACCAGATCACCCAGATCATCAAAGCCGTGAACAAGATTGGCCTGGCCGTCCGTGGACTTTACGGCGAAGGCACCGAGGCGCTCGGCAACCTCTTCCAGATTTCCAACCAGATGACGCTCGGCGAATCCGAAGCGCAGATTGTTGACAAGCTGACCAAGGTTATTGCCCAAGTCATGGAGCACGAGGAAAACGCGCGTCAGAAGATGCTCGAGGACAAGAGCCGAATGATTGCCGACCAGGTTGGTCGCGCCTACGGCATCATGATGCATTCCTATTCCATTTCCTCAAAAGAGGTACTCAACCTGCTCTCCATGTTGCGGCTGGGCGTTGATCTCGCCCTCATGCCCGAGGAATATCGCGCCACCATTGATGAGCTTTTTATCCGCACGCAACCTGCCCATCTCCAAAAAGATTTCGAGCGCAAGCTCACGACCGAAGAGCGCGATGGCCTCCGGTCCGACCTCCTCCGCGAACGCCTCAAAGCCGTTCCCGAGCCCAATATGAAAGCCCTTTCCCTAGGTAAAACCGAAGGAGACAAGAAAAAATCATGAACAACTTCACTCCCCGAGCGCAACAAGTGCTCGCGCTTGCCCGCAAGGAAGCCGATCGCTTCAACCATAATTATGTGGGCACTGAACATCTGCTCCTTGGCTTGATCAAACTTGGCCAGGGCGTCGCGGTCAATGTGCTGCAAAAGCTCGGGCTCGATTTGGAAACCGTCCGCATTGAAGTGGAGAAACAAGTTGGTTCCGGCCCGGACACCAAGATGTCCGGCAACATCCCTTATACGCCCCGCGTTAAAAAAGTCCTCGCCCTCGCGGGCAAGGAAGCCAAGGCGCTCAATCATAGTTACGTGGGTACGGAGCACATCCTCCTCGGCCTGCTGCGCGAAGGCGACGGCGTGGCCGCACGTGTCTTGAAGACTCTCGAAGTCGACATCGAGCGCACCCGCAATGAAGTGCTCAAGGAGCTCGATCCCAACTTCGCCTCCGGTGAAGCCGAAGGTGGCGAGGAAGGCGAGCAATCCGCCCAAGGTGGCTCATCGCAAGGTGAAACCGGTGCCGGTGGCAAGAAAGACGTCAAGACTCCCGCTCTCAAGGCCTTTGGACGTGACCTGACCGAACTCGCCCGCCGCGGTGAACTCGATCCCGTCATCGGGCGCAAGAACGAGATCGAGCGCGTCATCCAGATTCTCTGCCGTCGCACCAAGAATAACCCCGTCCTCATCGGTGAAGCCGGTGTCGGCAAGACTGCCATCGCGGAAGGGCTCGCCCAGGAAATCGCCGCGGGTAACGTCCCTGAGCTCCTGCGCGACAAGAAGGTCATCACCCTTGATCTCGCCCTCATGGTCGCCGGCACCAAGTATCGTGGTCAATTTGAAGAACGCATCAAGGCCGTGATGGAGGAAATCCGCAAGGCCCGCAACGTCATCCTTTTCATCGATGAGCTTCACACCATCGTCGGTGCCGGTTCAGCCGAAGGGGCGATGGATGCGTCGAACATCATCAAGCCCGCCCTCTCCCGCGGCGAACTCCAGTGCATCGGTGCCACCACGCTGAACGAATTCCGCAAGCACATCGAGAAAGACTCCGCTCTCGAACGCCGCTTCCAGCAAGTGATGGTCGAGGCCCCGAGTGTCGAGGAATCGATCGAAATCCTCAAGGGGCTGCGTCCCAAGTATGAGGCGCACCACAAGGCGAAGATGAGCGACGAAGCCCTCGAAGCCGCCGCCAAGCTCTCCGACCGCTACCTCACCGGACGATTCCTCCCCGACAAAGCCATCGACGTCATGGACGAAGCCGGATCGCGCGCGCGCATCCAGGCGACCATGCGTCCGCCCGACGTCAAGGGCATCGAAAGCGAGATCGAGGAAATCCGTGGCCGCAAGGAAGCCGCGATCAAGGCCCAGGACTTTGAGAAAGCCGCCGCCCTGCGCGATTCCGAGAAGGAAGCCAAGGACAAGCTCGAGAACGTGCTCAACGAATGGCGCACCCGCCGCGATGAGCAGGAAGTGCTCGTCACCGACGATGATATCCGCCATGTCGTGTCCAAGTGGACGGGCGTTCCCCTTTCCCGCATGGAACAGGCCGACATGGACCGGCTCCTGCGCGTCTCGGAAGAACTCAAGGGCAAGGTCATCGGACAGGACGAGGCCGTCTACGCCATGGGCAAGGCCCTGCGCCGTTCCCGTGCGGATCTCAAGGATCCCAAGCGCCCGATTGGTTCCTTCATTTTTCTCGGCCCGACCGGCGTGGGTAAAACCCACCTCGCCAAGACTCTCGCCAAATATATGTTCGGCGACGAAACCGCTCTGATCCAGATCGATATGAGCGAGTACATGGACGCGCACAATGTGTCGCGCCTCGTGGGAGCGCCTCCCGGCTATGTCGGTTATGAGGAGGGCGGCCAGCTCAGCGAAAAAGTCCGCCGCCGTCCCTACAGCGTCGTACTCTTTGACGAGATCGAAAAGGCCCACCCCGACATCTGGAACCTGCTCCTGCAGATTCTCGAGGACGGCGTGGTTACGGACAGTCTCGGCCGCAAGGTTGATTTCCGGAACACCATCATCATCATGACCTCCAATGTCGGCGCCGACCTCGTGCGCAAAAATATGGTCATGGGCTTCGGTGTGAAGACAGACGAACATTCCTACGAGCAGATGAAGGACAAGATGCTCGGGGAAGCCAAGCGGGTCTTCAAGCCCGAGTTCCTCAATCGCCTCGACGACATCATCGTCTTCCACTCGCTGACCCGCGACGACCTGACCAAGATTGTCGACATCGAAGTGGCCAAGGTGCTCACCCGCCTCAAGCCCCGCGAAATCACCTTCCGGCTCACGCCCGAAGCGGTCGCCTTCCTCATCGAAAAAGGCTACGAGCCCGCCTACGGCGCCCGTCCCCTGCGCCGCGCCGTTGAACGCTACCTCGAAGATCCCATGGCCGAGGAAATCCTCCGCGGCACGATCAAGAACAGCGATTTCGTGGTCGTCGGCGAAAAGGACAAGGCACTCACCTTCACCGTCGGCGCCGATACCGCCTCCACCCCTGTCACACCGTAGTCAAGTTCGTTTCACATCTCCCAGGTAGCCGTCAAATGTCGTGCGAGGCTACCTGGGAGCGGCGGTCTATGACCGTCGCGGCTATTCCTCCGTGGTGGCCGTCGATGTCCCCATCGGCGGATGAATCCCCTTCAACCTAGTCGTCAAGCACGGGGAGACGCTCCCACTCACAGTTGGCCCGGACAACTCGTTGTCCGGGTGCGCACCGCGCACAGGAAGCGAGGCATCCCGCCATCTTATCCGTTCGCCGTCATGGAAAATAAAAAGAGGTGAGCCAGGACTCTCCCCGCTGACCGATCCCTTTTAGGCCTTGGCGAGGGCGGCTGCCAGAGTTTCATGATCCGGTAAGAGCGCCGCCTTTGTAATGTTATGACTTGGGTTTTCGTAGGTAACGCCATCTTGAATGAAAGCATGGCAAAAAGATCGTCTTTCCAGTATCGACCACCACGCCAACTCCGTTAACAGTGGCAAGGGCTTCCCGTCTTCTCCACACAGAGAAAAGAATCGCGCATGCTGGGCCAGTGGACGTCGAAAGGGTAGAGCAACAAACGTTATTTCTGGCGCCACCGGCTCTATCCCAAAATCTTCAAATATCCCTTTATTCACTCCCCATTTATCGCGCTGCTCACGTGCGATGATTTTTATCCCGCCCGGGACATCGATAATTTGAAAGGAAAAAAGATCGTCCAAGTAGTTCAAGTCGATAGCCCAGATCATTCCGATTTGACCTGCCGGCGGTGGACTTGAGGAGCCCCCTCCAGTCGCAAAAAAAGCAGCTACCTCTGGATTCGTGGAGACATCTAAAAGTGAACTCTTGGTATGACTATAATGGCGGACCGCGGCGCGTTTTCGGAATGGGTCCAACGCTGCAATTTCTGCAATTTTATTGGCACATTGAATGGCCTTGCGTTCCTCGGCGTCTCGCTTCTTCAGTTCTTTTTCCGAAAGTTCCGCGGCTGAATCCTCAATTTGCCGCACCGGCTCGACCTCTTCAAACCAGTTACCAAAATGCTCCTTCGGGTCTATACCGGGTGGCCCTTTGAATTCGCGACGGGGAAATTCCTGGCCATTAAATGTGATCTTGGGCGGGTTATCCACGGAGAACCGTTCCCGCGGCATGGGTTGACGGTAGGGGCCGCGCAAGCGGGTGGGCAGCAGCCGCTGGGTAATTTCAGACTGGCCCCGGTAAAAAAGGTGATCGGTGAAGAATTGCGCTGTTCCCGCCTCGAGCCGTTGCGCCTGAATCGTCGTAACGGCTTGGAGCAAAGATTGCAGGGCAACTTTAGCGTTTCGATAAACGGAGTAATGGAAGGCAGAACCCGCAATGCCCCAATTCGGCGGAGACATCGGGCTGTACGAAAGGTTAATGTGCCCCTCAGGACGTGGCAAAATGGTATAAGGTGGCATGCTCTACCTCAATTAAACCCAACCTCCGTGATAACGACAGACTTGGAAACGCCATCAAGCCTGATTGTCTTTGCTAATCCGCTAGGCCTCAAAACTATTGATGATCACCAACCAAAGCTCAAGCCCGTTAAGTAGGAAAAAGCATTGATCAAACTTATCTAAGCATTCACCTGAAGGCACCCTAAGACCAAATCCCCCTCATCTTTTCCTGTTAAAACAAAACCGCTTTTGCTTAACATGACCGGCTCACCCATTTTATGAGCAACACCAAACCCCGCGCGCTTCTCTTTTCCGGTCAGGGCGCGCAAAAGGTCGGCATGGGCGCTGACCTCTACGAAAACAGCCCCTCCGCGCAAGCCCTCTACCAACTCGCCAACACCCGCCTCAACTGGCCCCTCAGCGATTACAGCTTTCAGGGCCCCGACACCATCCTGACCGAGACCCGCGTCTGCCAGCCCGCTCTCTACACGCACGGTCTGGCTATCCTCGCCGCCTTTGAAGACCACACCGGGCGTCCCCTCCGTTTCGAGGCCGCCGCCGGGCTCTCCCTCGGTGAATACACCGCCCACGCCGCCGCAGGCAGCTTCACCTTCCAGACCGGACTCACCCTCGTCGCAGAACGGGGCCGCCTCATGCAGGAAGCCTGCAACGCCACCGTCGGCACCATGATCACCCTCCTCGGCGCCACGCCCGAGCAAGCCCGTGAGATCGCCGCCCAGTGCAATGTCGATGTCGCCAACCTCAACTGTCCCGGCCAGGTCGTCCTCTCCGGCGGCAAAAAGGAAATGGAGGGCGTCGCCGCCGCCGCCAAGGAAAAAGGCATCCGTAAGGTCATCCCGCTCAACGTCGCCGGGGCCTACCACTCCCGCCTCATGGTCAGCGCCGCCAACGAACTCGCCCCCCACCTCCGCACGGCGGAGATCAGCCTTCCCCGCGTGCCCGTCGTCGCCAACTTCAGCGCGGAAGTGCCCGAAACCCCGGACCAAATCCGTTCCACACTGGAAGCCCAAGTCTGCGGCTCCGTCCGCTGGGACGAATCGATCCGTCGCCTGATCTCGCTCGGTTTCACCGATTTCGTCGAATGCGGCCCGGGCGGCGTCATCGCCGGACTTCTGCGCCGGATCGATCCCGCCGTGAGCTGTTTATCATTGGAATCTTTCGCCGACATCGTTAAACACGCCGATGCCCTCATCTAAATTCCTCACCGATAAAGTCGCCCTCGTCACCGGGGCCAGCCGCGGCCTTGGCAAGGCCATCGCTGTGGCCCTTGCGAAGGAAGGTGCCTCCCTCGCCCTCATCGCTCGCAGCACGGAAGTCCTCCAGGGCACCCTGGATGAAATCCGCGCCCTCGGCAGCGTGGCCGAACCCTACGCCCTCGACGTCTCCGATGGTGCCGCCGTGGAAGCCGTCGTCGAAAAAATCACCGCCCAGTTCGGCCACATCGATGTCCTCGTCAACAACGCCGGAGTCACCCGCGATGGCCTCCTCATGCGCATGTCCTCTGAGGCCTGGGACACCGTCATCAACACCAACCTTAAGGGCGCCTTCAACTTCACCAAGCCCGTCGGACGCCAGATGGTCAAGCAGCGCTCCGGGCGCATCATCAACATTTCCTCCGTCATCGGCCTGATGGGAAACGCCGGACAGGCCAACTATGCCGCGTCCAAGGCGGGCCTCATCGGCTTCAGCAAGTCGGTCGCGCGGGAATTCGCTTCCCGCGGCATTACCTGCAATGTCGTCTGCCCCGGCTTCATCGAAACCGACATGACCAAGGACTTGAGTGAAGATTTGCGAAAAAAACTTTTGGAGAAAATACCGCTTCAACGCCTGGGCCAACCGGATGATGTCGCGGGAGTTGTCTCTTTTCTTACCTCACCCGCTGCCAGCTATATCACGGGACAAATCTTGACTGTGGACGGAGGTATGGTCATGTAATACGCGCACACGAGAAGACTGAATAGCAAACTGTCAAGCAGAAGAAATTTGAATACATTGTCTTGACGCAAAGAAAAAGTTTGCCAAAGAAGAGAAGCGCCCGTAACAACGGCACGAACACGAAAAGGAGCTAGAATTTTTTATGGCGGAAAAGTCGATTGAAGAAAAAGTAAAAGACATCATTGTGGAACAACTTGGCGTTAACCCTGAACAGGTGACGCAACAAGCCAAATTCATTGAGGATTTGGGAGCGGACTCGCTCGATACCGTTGAACTCGTGATGGCCTTTGAAGAAGAGTTTAATGTCGAAGTGCCTGATGAAGAGGCCGAAAAACTGCAGACCGTCGGAGATGTCGTGAAGTACATCGAGGACAAGGGCTCCAAATAGCCCTAGGAGCAGTTTTTCCCGAAGCAAGGCACCCTGGCGCACAGGGTGCCTTTTTCGTTCTCATCGGGACTTCCCTAAGCTAGAATATCAATTATGAGCGAACGGCGCATTGTCATCACCGGTCTCGGGGCAGTCACCCCCCTGGGCCTCGACGTCCCCACCACCTGGGCCAATCTTCTGGCCGGACGCAGCGGCGTCTCTTCCATCACATCGTGGGACGCCTCCAAATTCGACTGCCGCTTTGCTGCGCAGGTGAAGGACTTTGAACCGCGCAAGCACTTCTTCGTTGAGAAGGACGCGCGCCGCGCCGACCGCTACTCGCAGCTCGCCATGGCCTCCGCCAAGGAAGCCGTCCAGCACGCGGGCCTCGACCCCAAGCAATTGCAGCTCGACCGCGTCGGCGTCCTCGTCGGCTCCGGCATCGGCGGACTCAAGTCGCTCGGTGACCAGGACGAAATCCTCCTCGCCAAGGGCCCGGGCCGCGTTTCGCCCTTCATGATCCCGATGATGATCAGCAACATGGCTGCGGGTCTCATCTCCATCGAGTTCGGCTTTGCCGGCCCCAATTTCTCCGTCGTCACTGCTTGTGCGACCTCCAACAACTGTATCGGCGAAGCCTGGCGTCTCATCCGTGATGACGAAGCCGACATCATTCTCGCCGGCGGCAGTGAAGCTGCCTGCGTTCCCCTCGGCATGAGCGGTTTCGCCGCCATGCGCGCCCTCAGCACCCGCAACGACGAACCTGAAAAAGCCTCCCGTCCCTTCGACAAGGACCGCGATGGCTTCGTCCTCGGCGAAGGCGCGGGCATCGTCATCGTGGAGGAACTGGAGCACGCCAAGAAGCGCGGTGCCAATATCCTCGCCGAGCTCACTGGCTACGGCCTCACCGCCGATGCCTACCACATGACCTCGCCCAGCGGCATCGGCGCCGTCAAGGCCATGCAACACTCTCTCCGCCGCGCCAAGCTGCCGGTCGAGAAGATCGATTACATCAACGCCCACGGCACCTCCACGCCTGTAGGCGATGTCGCCGAAACCGACGCCATCAAGGCGGTCTTTGGTGACCACGCCAAAAAGCTGCCCGTCAGCTCCACCAAGTCGATGACCGGCCATCTCCTCGGTGCCGCCGGTGCCGCCGAGTTGATTTTCTGCATCAAGGCCATCGAGCAAAACATCATCCCGCCCACCATCAATCTCGATAACCCCGATCCCGCCTGCGACCTCGATTACGTGCCCCACAAGGCCCGCGAGACCCGCGTGGACGCCGCGCTCAGCAACTCCTTCGGCTTCGGCGGCCACAACGCCACCCTGCTCGTCCAGCGCTTCGTCGGCTAGGCTGTCCGTTCGATTGGGAAGTCCGTCATCCTGAGCTTGTCGAAGGATCAGCCCCCGGAAGACTCTCACTTCTGCAAAAGCTCAGTATGGAGAAGCTCTTTGAGCGCACTTCAGACTTCCGATAATCTAGCTGGTCGAATCCCTTCTACCGCGACTAGAGTCCTTCCTGTATCACAACTTTCCTGATGAATTCCCAGACCTCCTACGCCCCCGGCCGCGCCGAACTCCTCGGTAACCACACCGACTACAACGAAGGCTATGTCCTCGCCCTCGCCGTTGATCGCGGCACCACCCTCACCGGTCAGGCCAGCGGCGACCGCACCATCCGCATTCATTCGCGTGAACTGAATCAAGACGTGGTCGTCGACCTCGATCACCTCGCCGCCGAAAACGTCGCCCCCTGGTCCCGCTACATCCTCGGCGTCGTCGATCAATTCCGCCGTCACGACCTCCCCGTTGAAGGCTTCTCCGTGGAAATCACCAGCAACCTTCCCCTCGGCGCGGGCCTCAGCAGCAGCGCCTCTCTGGAAAACGCCACCGTCCTTTTCCTCTCGAAGCTCTTCGGGGCCAAGCTCGACCCCATGCAGATGGCGCGCATCTCCCAGAAAGCCGAGCACGATTTCGTCGGCGTCCGTTGCGGCCTGCTCGACCAGATCGCCTCGCTCATGAGCACGGCCCACCACGCCACCACCATCGATTGCCGCACCAATGAAGTCGGCCACGTCCCGCTCGACGGCAAGACCAGCATCATCATCGCCAACTCCGGCGTGAAGCACGCGCTCGTCGGCGGCGAATACAACGAACGCCGCTCCGATTGCGAAGCCGCCGCCCACGCCCTCGGCGTCCGTTTCCTCCGCGATGCCACCACCGATCAACTCAAGGCCCGCCAAAGCGAACTGGCCGAGCGCATCTACCATCGCGCCCTCCACATCACCGGCGAGAACGAGCGCGTGCTCGAAGGCTCCGACGCCCTGCGCCACGGCGACCTCGCCCGTTTCGGCCAACTCATGTTCGAGTCGCACGAAAGCTCCCGGTTCAACTTCGAGAATTCGTGCCCGGAACTCGATCACCTCGTCGCCACCGCGCGCCAGACCCCCGGCGTCTACGGCGCCCGCCTCAGCGGCGGCGGTTTCGGCGGGGCCACCATCAATCTCATCGAAAAAGGTCGCGAAGACGAGGTTGTCCATGCCCTCACCGCCGCCCTCCCCGGCGTCAGTTGCCTCGTCACGGAAGCCGCCGACGGCGCCCTCGCCTACGCCGCCAGTCATCCGGCTTAGAAAGCCAGGATAAGAGAGCGGGCTTTTGCGTCCCTATTTCCCCCTCGTTCCCAAGTTGCACTTGGGAACGCCCCATGACTCCCCGCGAAATTCCATTTCGCGCTGATCCGCCCCCCCGGTCTCACAAGGAAAACATCGATCTAATGCCCCGCAATCTACGCTCCCAGTTGGCCCGGACAAGGAGTTGTCGGGGTAGCCGCAGGCCACCGAAGGATCGTCCGTTGATTGGCAACTCTTCTGGCAACCTCCCGTTAGCTCGCAAGGGTCCGATCACTAAATGCCTCTATCTACCCGTAAAACTCCCAACTCAGAAGCATGTCATCTTAAGCCTCAATCTGACCCCGTCAGTTATCCCAACGGGATTAAATCCTATCGCCCAGGGTTGCGAGGCACGAGCTACCCTGGGTGGTCCGAAAAGCAATCCAACCCTGAAAGGGTTGAATCCCCCATCATTCCTGATCAACAAACAGCCCCTGCTCGATGGGACTTCGTTCCGCCAACAGAAAGAAATCTAGACAATTCCACATCCCAGAGGCGTCCTTAGAAGAGATGAAGCCTCCTGATCCCCTGGAAACGCTCTATCAGGAGCATGCGCCCACCTTATTTCGCTTCCTCATTCGCCTCACCGGCAACGAAGCCGAAGTCAAAGACATCCTCCAGGAAATTTTTATCCGGCTCGCACGCTCGCCTTCCTTGCTGAAAGACGTCGCCTCACCCCGCTCCTACCTCTTCCGCATGGCCCATCGCCTCGTCATTGACCACGCGCGGCGCGAGCAAACCCGTCACCGCTATGACGAGGAGGCCCAACGCGATCCCTCGCTTCATGATGCCCCGTCCGCCCCCGATCCTGACGAGTCATGGCGCCAAAATCTTCTCCGGGAAACGCTCTCAACCCTGCCCCCGGAACAAAAGGCCGTCGTCATTCTGAAAATTTGGGAAGGACTGACTTACTCCCAAATCGCCGATGTCCTCAACATCCCCGCCGATACCGCGGCCAGCCGTTACCGCTACGCCTTAGACAAATTACGACACGCCCTGCGTCCTTTACAGAGAGACCTCCCATGAACGACGAACAACTTGAACAACGTTTGCGCCAAATGCCCGCGCCGGAGTTACCCCAGGCCTGGCAAAAGGAAATCCTCGCTCAGGCCCGTCGTGAAATCCGCTCGTCCTCGCGCCAGCCTCGCGTTCCCCTCACCGTGTGGTTGTTCCAGCTTGGCCAGAGAAATCCGTTCACCACCACCGCCCTGGCCACCCTCTGGGCCCTCATTCTCATTTTCAAGGCCACGACACCCGTTTCGACTTCCAACACCGAATGGCTCGCGCACCTTGATCCCAATCAACCTATTCACTTCCTCTCCATATCCGAGGAAATCCTTCTCGCCAATCTGGAACCGCAGGAATCCCAACAACCTGCTTATCGCCCCATCCCATGATCTCCTTCCTCAAACGTGCCGCCTCCAAAATCGGTCGCTTCTTCTGGTCGTGGGGATTTCTCAAATTCGTTTTGTTAGCGTTTACTCTCTGCATCTTCCTCTATGTCGAGGAAGATTGGCGCGGAGCCCGGGCCTGGGTAGCCACTCAAGCAAAATGGCAGGCCCAGGGAGAAACCTTCGATATCTTTCAACTCTCTCCCCGTCCTGTTCCACGAGATCAAAATTTGGCCGCCCTGCCCCTTTTTAAGATGGAGCCCAATGCGGCAGATAAAGCCGCCCTTCAGCCACTCGCGCTGAACCAAGCGTTCAGAATCAATCCAAGTTATGATCTTCCCCGTGGCGGGAATTGGCAGAAGGGTAAGTTGGCTGACGCGCAGAAAAATCGGAAGCTTGTCACAGACACCTATCTCAGTGTTTTTAAGGCTCTGCCTCCCACTCAAGATTCACTAGCTGAGTTCAATGCTCTCTATCCAGCCCTTGACGAACTTCGTCTCGCAGCGGCTTCACATCCCTACTGCCAATTTGAACAAAATTATCGCTTTGATGAGCCTTATCATTTGTATCTCCCACTCATCACCGCACAGATAAAATTATCTCAATTTTTGACCGCCCATGCCATCCTCGCCTTGGATGCCCCTAAGCCGGATGTGGCCCTGGAAGATATCGAGACCAACTTCAAATTGGTCTCCGGCTTGAGAGAGCAGCCTCTCCTGGTTTCAGGTCTCTGCGCGATCGGGATGACGTCCGTGAATTTCTCCGTCATTTACCAAGGCTTGGTTACCCATGCCTGGAATGATGCTCAGTTGGCCGAATTACAAAACGTCCTGGCCCAGACCGATTTTCTGGCCGACTACCAGCATTCCATTCGTGGAGAGGCCTGCATCTCGACTTCGTTTTTAGACCAATTTAAGCACCAGACAAGCCACGCAGTAACGGGACTGTATCCCAAACGGCAGGATAGCGCCCCCTTTTTTCGGCCAGATGGCTGGATTGATATGTCAAAGGCCCGCAGCGCGAACTTTGATTTGACTGCAGTCCATTTCGTGGACGTCAACAAGCGAGTTCTCTCCCCGCATGCGGTTGATCAATTTGTCGCTGATGTCGAAACTAAACAAAGAAGCGTGGGAGCTTCATTCTCCCTTTGGAACATTCTATCCAGAGTCGCGGTCGGCCCCATCAAAAGTGCCGTTCAAAAATTTGTCCAGATGCAGGTCTGGGTCGATGAAGCGCGAATCGCCTGCGCCCTGGAGCGGTATCGTTTGGCCCATGGCACCTATCCCGGCTCATTGGCCGCCTTGATCCCGTCCGATATCGACGAGTTGCCCCACGACATCATGACCGGAGAGCCCTATCACTATCAGCTTCGTGCCGATGGCACCTTCCTGCTCTATTCAGTCGGCTGGAACGGGACTGATGACGGAGGCTCCGTGGTTTTTAAAAAGGATGCACCCATCCAGATCGACTATAATCAGGGCGACTGGGTCTGGCCTACCCCTGATCACGGTAATTATCACCATTGATTTCCTCCCCTAGCCGGACACAAAAACTTCTGCTAGCCTGAGGCTCCCTGTGAACATTTCGACACCTACTCTTCGCGTTGGCCTGGCTGGACTCGGTACGGTTGGAGCTGGCGTCTGGCATCGCCTCGCCTCCCAAAAGGACCTGCTTCGCCAACGGATCGGCACCGAAATCCGGGTCGACCAGGTCGCGGTGCGCCGCGCGGAACGGGCCCGGGAAATCGGCGTGCCGGAATCGCACGTCGTCTCCGATTGGCGCAAGCTCGTCGCCAATCCCGATCTTGATGTCATCGTTGAGCTCATCGGCGGCACGAAGGACGCCTTCGAGCTTACCCAACTTGCCCTGCAAAACGGCAAGCACGTCATCACCGCCAACAAGGCGCTCCTCGCCGAACGCGGCGCAGAGCTTTTCGCCACCGCGCAAAAGCACCAGCGCCATCTCCTTTTTGAAGCCAGCGTCGCGGGCGGCATCCCCATCATCCGCGCCCTGCGCGAAGGCCTCGTCGCCAATCGCATCCTCTCCATTCACGGCATCATCAACGGCACCTGCAATTACATCCTGACCCGCATGAACGAGGCGGGCCTCGAATTCAAGGACGCCCTCGCCGAGGCCAAACAGAATGGCTACGCCGAAGCCGACGACAGCCTCGATGTCGATGGCCACGATGCCGCACACAAAGCCGCTGTCCTCGCCGCGCTCGCCTACGGTTTCTGGGTTCCGGAAGGCCAGCTCTACACCGAGGGCCTGCGCGCCGTCGAAAAGCAGGACATCATCTACGCCCGCAAGCTCGGCTACGGCCTGAAGCTACTGGCCATCATCAAGACCGATGCCGATGGCGCTGTTGAAGTGCGCGTTCACCCGACGCTCATCCCGCAATCGCACGTGCTCGCCTCCGTCAACGGCGTCTTCAACGCGGTGCTGGTGCGTGGCGATGTCGTTGGCGATACGCTTTACTACGGACGCGGCGCGGGTGGCGACCCAACCGCCAGTGCGGTCGTCAGCGATCTCGCGCAAATCGCCGCCCATTTTCCGCAGGAACAAAAGGCCCGCAACGTCGGCCACGAGGCGCTTCATTCCCGGCTCAAAACCATGGACGAAATCGTCTCGCGGCATTACCTGCGGTTGCAGGTGGTGGATCGCCCCGGCGTGCTCGCCGATGTCGCACGCGTCTTGGCCTCGCGCCAGATCGGCATCTCCTCCGTCATCCAGCCTGAGGCGCACGCGGGGGAAATCACCCCGCTCGTCCTCATGCTCCACGACGCCCCGGAATCGCAGCTCCAAGCCGCCGTGCTGGAAATCTCCAAGATCGGCGCCGTCAAGGCCCCTCCCGTGCACCTCCGCGTCGAGGATTTTGAGTGAGTCACCCCTGACATCTTGAGCGCTTAGGTCTGCGCGTCGGTTTCCCAAAACTTTGCCTTGTCTCGGGCCGAATCCCCGGTAATGGTGGCAAGCAACCCCTCACCTCAAAGGAAACTCTTATGAAACTCTCCGGAAAAGTCGCACTCGTCACAGGTAGCAGCCAGGGCATCGGTGCCGCCATCGCGATCCGTCTCGCCGAGGAAGGCGCGGACATCGTGATCAATTATCACTCGCATCCGGAAGAGGCGGAAGCGGTCAAGGCGCAGATCGAAAGCACCGGCCGCCGCGCCGTGGCCATTGCCGCCGATTTGGGCTCCGTGCCGAGCATCAACCAGCTCATCAGCGGCGGCATCGCGGCCCTGGGCAAGCTTGATATCCTGGTCAATAACGCCGGGGTGGAAAAGAACGCCTCGTTCTGGGACGTGACCGAAGCGGCTTACGATTTCGTCCTCAACACCAATCTCAAGGGCCCTTTCTTCGCGACTCAGGCCTTCGTGAAGCACCTCCAGAGCCGCACCTCGCCGGGCAAGATCATCAACATCAGCTCCGTGCACGAGGAACTCCCCTTCCCCCATTTCACCTCCTATTGCGCGAGCAAGGGCGGAGTGAAAATGATGACCCGCAATCTGTCGATTGAGTTGGCGCCCTTCGGCATCACGATCAACAACGTGGCTCCCGGTGCGATTGAAACGCCGATCAACACCGCGCTCCTGCACGATCCGGCCAAGCTCAACGCGCTGCTCCAGAACATCCCGCTCAACCGCCTCGGCAAACCCGCCGACGTCTCTTCCGCGGTAGCCTTCCTCGCCTCCAGCGAAGCCGATTACATCACGGGCACCACACTTGTCGTCGATGGCGGGTTGACTTGGAATTACTCGGAACAGTAGGCGTTCTAAGATAGTCCGTGTTTTTTAAATAGGCTCGTCATCCTGACCTTGTAGCTAGGGCCGTGCGGACAAACGGTACACAATCTCAGAGGTGCCTCGCTCCCAAGTTTCACTTGGGAGCGTTTCCTGTTTGTCGTGAAATTTTATTTCTTGCTACCTGGATTTTTTTGCGGGGGACAGATCGGCAATGAAATTGCCTCAGCAAGTGCGTTCCCAAGTGCAACTTGGGAACGAGGGAGGAAAAGGGCCCTTCTTTCAGGATTTCATAGAAGTCATGCGAAAAAGAATCGCTTCCCGGTGAACCTTCGCTATTTTCGGGGCCTATGTTAGGAACTTGGCAAGAAACGTTTATTTTCTCGTGGTATGTGATGGTCCCGTTGGTGATCTGTAGCATCATCTCCCTGGCGATCATCCTGGAACGCATCATCGCCCTTCGCGTCTCGGTCGTCATCAAGCCGTCATTGGCCAAGGCGATTCATGATTTGCACTACGGCGGCAAGACGACGCTGGTGGAGCAGCTCTCCGTCGATGAAGAGACCGCCCTCTCCCGCCTGGCCCGCGCCTGCTTGATGTACACCAGCTGGCCCAAGGACGAAAACGCCGAGGCCGTGCAGGCTTACGCGCGCCGGGAAATCATTCGCCTTGAGCGCGGATTGGTCTTCCTCGAAATCGTCACGGGACTTGGACCTCTCCTCGGTTTGATGGGCACCATCCTCGGTCTGATCCGCATCTTCGGCGCGGCGGGCAGCTCCAACGATCTCTCCGCCCAGGCGGCGACCATCGCGGCCGGTATCGCAGAGGCGATGTACTGCACCGTGGCGGGTCTCTTCGTCGCCATTCCGGCATTGATCGCCTACAGCCTCTTCGCCCGGCACATCGAAGCACTGACCATCGATCTGGAAACCCTCTGCTCGGAACTCCTCGGCAAGCTCTACACCCAAGCGGAAGCCTCCGACACGGTTTAACGCCCCATGCAATTTCCCCGGAAACCGCGGCGCAGGCCGATGATCAATATCATCCCGTTGATCGACGTCCTCGTCGTTTTGCTCATCTTCTACATCGCCACGACCGTCTTCAAGAAAAGCGCACCGAAGCTCAATATCGTCGTGCCGCCTTCCACGACCGCCAAGGTGACCCCGGACAATCAGCCCTCGACCATCTACGTGACCGAGGACAGCAAGATTTATCTCGATGATACCCTGGTTGAACCCGACCAGCTCGCCGATATGCTCAAGAGCAAGATGGCCGCGAATCCTTCCTTCAAGGTCGCCCTCAAGGCCGACACCAAGGCTCCCTTCGGCATTATCACCAAGGTGATGGACGCCGCGCACATCGCCAATATCTCTGACCTGCCCACCTATACGGAAAGCAAGCCTGCGGGAGATTCGGGACAATGATCCGGGAGATCGTTCACTACGACGCACCTGTCCTCCGCGCGAAAGGCCGCGAAATCGCCGCCATCACCCCGGCCATCAAGTCTCTGATCGAAGACCTTTTCGATACCATGCGTCACGCACGCGGCGTCGGTCTCGCGGCCCAGCAGATTGGCGAAGCGTTACAGGTGGCCGTTATTGATATCACCGGGATCAAGGAACGACCGAGCAAGATGTGGATCAAGGGCAAACCAGTCGATCCTGAGGATTACATGCCGCTGATCCTGATCAATCCCGTGCTCAAGCCGACCAAGACCAAGGTCACGAGTCATGAAGGCTGCCTTAGCTTTCCCGCGCTCACGCTCGATATTCCGAGGGCGCAACGCGTGGCGGTGAAAACCAAGCAACTCGATGGCAGCATCTTTGAATTTGATGCGGGTGGTCTGCTGGGCCGTGCCGTCCTGCATGAGGTGGATCATCTCCACGGACGCCTTTTCATTGATCATATTTCCGCTGAGGACCGCCGCGCGATCAAGGAAGACCTCGAATACATCAAGTGCGGCGAACCGATTCCAGAACCTCCCGAAAAATAAGTCGCAAAGCATTTTCTTAACTCTTCGTTCCGTGTACCGATAAAATAAGTAACCAGCATGGACACCGACACCAGCAAGAGTTATCAGCTCCGCGTGCGCGTTACCCCGGAAGAACGCGCGTTACTTGACAAACTATGCGCCGAACGCGGCCATGGCGAAACCATCTCCGACCTCGTTCGGGAAGCGATATCGCTCCTCATCAAAAAGGAGGAAAGCGAGAAACCGGGGTCACTTCATTCCAAGACACTTCCACAGGTGGAGCGGCTGGCCCAACTCCTCAAACGTGAACCACGCCAGGTGGAGGAAGCCTGCATCGAAGGCATCCTCGACCTGATCGAACACAAATGCGATGTACCTCTCATCGTCATGGAAACGCAGTTGCATCTCAAGTACCGGCATAAAGACAGCAAGGACGCGTTTCCGTGGAGCCCTGTCACCAGTCCCGAGTCACAGCCGACCGCGTAAAGCTGCGGAAGGCATTTTTCACACGGAGGCACGGGGAACACGGAGGGAAAACTGCCTTTCGCTCTCCGTGGTCTCCGTGCCTCCGCGTGAAACCTTCCCCTTAGTCCCTCAGATAAACCACTCCCAGCATATCTCCGAAACGTACCATCCGCTTGGCGGTAAAGCTTAGCCTCTTTCCGGATGGAGTCATAAACGGCTCGGATAATACATGAGGACCTCCTTGTAAGCGGGGCACCCAACAGATGCGGCATTCAATCACTTCATCTTGGGAGAACAGCTCAGTCGCTTTCTGGGCAGAGACCGTCGTCAATTTCGCGGATTTAGCTCGGAGGAAAGCACGGGCCTTGGGCGGGAGTGACTTTGTCGGCCACCGCACGCCATCCCAGGTCAGGGCCAGCGAAATCACCTGCTTGGATCGCTGCCTCATAAAATCAGCATCGCATCGCCGTAACTGAAGAACCGGTATTTCCGTTCCACCGCCTCGCGATAGACCTCCAGCAGCTTTTCCCGGCCCATCAGGGCACTGACAAGCATGAGCAGCGTGGAGTGGGGCAAATGGAAATTCGTGAGCAGCGCATCGACCCGTTTGAACTCGTAAGGCGGATGGATAAAGATGTGGGTGCGCCCCCGGCAGGGGTGCAGGTGCGGCGCGGCTTCCAGGACGCGTGCCGAAGTTGTCCCCACCGCAATCACCCGCTTGGCAGCGTCATAGGCCGCTTCAAATCCCGCCGGGATGGAGTAGAGCTCCTCGTGCATCTCGTGATCCGAAATAAACTCCGTCTTCACCGGGCGAAATGTACCCAGTCCCACATGCAGCGTGACAAAAGCATGGTTGAACCGGGCGAGCAATTCCGGCGTGAAATGGAGCCCCGCCGTCGGCGCAGCGACCGATCCCTCCTGCTCCGCGTAGACCGTCTGGTATCGTGTGGTGTCCTCGGGAATGTATTCACTCTCCCCCAACGCGACGCGCCGTTTGCGGATATAGGGTGGCAACGGCATCTCACCCATGGCTTGTAAATTGGGCGTGCCAAAAAATCGCAATACCCGCTCGCCGCCGGGAAGCGTTTTCAAGACCTCGGCTTCAATCGGTTTGTCCGCCTCAGTCGGCCCGGTGGCGAAGAAAATCCGCATGCCCGGCTTGGCCTTTGCTCCCGGTTTCACCAAGGCGACCCAATGATTCGGACTCGTCTCGTCCAAGAGCAGGACTTCCAGTTTTCCATCACTTGTGGTCAGCGCGGCAGGCCGCACCTTGGAGTTGTTCAAAACGAGTAGATCGTCCGGCCCCAGGTACTCAGCCAGATCGTAAAAATGGCGGTGCTCCACGCGGTCTTCGGCACGATGATACACCAGCAGGCGCGATTCCTCCCGCCGCGCCGCAGGGTGCGTGGCGATCAAGTCCGGGGGCAAAACGTACTCGTAATCGGCGGTGCGTGCTCCGGGGAGCTGACGGTCTGAAAAAGGTCGGGCCATTGCCTGTGACAATGGCCGCGCCTAGGAAAGTTTCAAGGACGGATACCGGGCCGCCAACATCTTCTTGGATTCGGCGAACACCTTTTCAGTCTGGTCGATCAAGGCCGGATATTCCGGCGTCGTATAGTCACCTTTTTCGATCTTCAACAAAATCGTCCCCACTTCGGTGAAGCCAAAATTCAGGAGACTTCCCCGCAATTGATGGGCTTGGGCGGAAATGGCCTTGCGGTCAGCATCCGCGTTCTTGCCCTTTAGTTCCTGAAGATGCGAGTAACCACTTTCGATCAACTCCGTCACGATCTCCGCCATGTCATCGGCAACGAGATTCGGATCGTCCCCCAGAAGCGAGGCGGCTTGCGACCAATCAAAACTGGGTTCATTTGTGGAACTCATTTTCACATCCATAGACCAATCTTCAACGGAAATCAATTGCAGCTATCTTATGCCAACCAAGCCTTTTTCAGGCCAATTCAACCATGAATCTCCGCCGCCGTCCTGTTAAATGCGAAACACGGCTCCTAATGAGAAGCTTTACTTTGATATTCAATACGCTTGGACATCCACTTCCCTCCAAGAGCAGGCTCCCTGACGTCGAGCCACGCTCATGAAGAACGGTTTAAAATCGCATCGACAAACCTCCGCTAGCATATCAATTTACCCCGAAATCTCTCTTCGCATACCCTGACCATGAAATCACTTCCCGCCATCCTTATCGTTCTTTGCATCACCTGCTCCACCGGCTTTGCCGCCAGCAAGACTGCGCCTGCGGCAACGCCGGAATCCGCCCCCCAGGCCGCGACCGCTACTCCGGTTTCTACGCCCCCTCCTGCAACACCTGCACCTGCTCCAGCCGCCCCCGCTCCGGCCCCGGCACCAACGTTGAAGCTGGAAGACTTCATTCTCGACCTCGCCACAACCGCACAGCTCACGGACACCGAAAAGAAAGAAGTCGAAGACAATTACCTCTCCGATGGCCCCAAACTCCTGGCCATCCTCAATAACGATGCTCTCTCTCCCTTGCAGAAAGCCCAGCAGGTCGCCGATATCCGCCTCGCCCGCAACGTCCGCATTGAAAGCATCCTGATCGACACCGACAAGCGCCATGCCTTCGTGATTATCGAGGCCAAGTACCGCGTTGCGCTGACCGACTTGGCCGCTAACGGTGGATGGAGTGCAGCAGCACCCGCCCCGGCCAAATAGCGTCCGTGTGAACCTTCTCCCCAATCACAAACCCGATTGCCATTACGGCACTATCACAATAATATCACGGCATGAAGAAAGCGGGCATCACCTGTTTGGCGGTTTTGATTCTCACAGCGTCATCGTTCTTTTATTCCTGCGCAAGAGCCGATGACAATCCCCCGGCCACGCTCGCCGATGTCCACAAAATCTTACTTCAGGCTGCCGGTTACCAAAGCATTTCGGAACCAACCCCCGCGCAACAGACCGAGCTCCTCAAGAAAGCGCTCACGATGATTGAGCAAATCCCCCATGTCTACCATGGACAGCTCAAAGGTGCGACCCGCTCCATCAACGCCGCGCTTAGCGAGCTCAGCAATGGCGACCCCGCACACAAAGCCAAGGAAGATATCTACAACGCCGACGACCTGATCAAGTCGATCATGTAAAATCGCGATCTCGTGCTGGCAATAGCACGATTTCATTTTGACAGAAGGCAAGACAGGGCCGATACCCTCTTCAGGCATATTGCTCTTTTTACTCCATGATTATTCCTCCCCCCGACCCCGCGATTCTTCGTGAAGCCGCCTCCCGCGCCCTCGGGGAAGACCGTGGCCCCGCCGACATCACCACGCTCGCCTGCGTCGATTCTGAAGCCCAGGCCTCCGCGCGGATCTTCACCAAGGAAGCCTGTGTCCTTGCGGGTCTGCCGGTGGCTGAACACGTCTTCCGCGAGCAGGATCCCGCTTTGAAACTCACCGCGAGGCAGCAAGACGGCGCCACCCTTAAGACCGGTGACACCGTCCTGGAAATCCAAGGCTCCGCCGCGTCCATCCTCACCGCGGAGCGTTGTGCGCTCAATTTCATCCAGCAGCTTTCCGGCGTCGCCACCCAGACCCGGCTCTTTGTTGACGCCGCTGGTTCCCACACCAAGATTCTCGATACCCGCAAGACAATCCCCGGACTGCGGGCGCTTCAGAAATATGCGGTCCGTTGCGGCGGCGGCGTCAATCATCGCTTCGGCCTTTACGATCGCTTCCTGGTCAAGGACAACCATATCGCCCTCATGAAAGAAGGCCGTTCGCTGGCCCATGCGGTGAAAAAAGCCCGCACCCTCGATCCCAAGGCGATCCTCGAAGTTGAGGCTGACCGCATCGACCAAGTACGCGACATGGTCGAGTTGGGCGTCGATGTCATTCTCCTCGACAATATGTCACTGGAGGAGATGCGGGCCTGCGTCGTTCTGATAGCCGGTCGGGCCAAGACGGAGGCCTCCGGCAACATGACCCTGGACCGGATTAAAGATGTCGCCGCCACGGGGGTCGATTTCATCTCTGTCGGTGCGCTCACGCATACGATTCGCGCCATCGACTTTAGCCTGGAAATTCTTTCTAGATGATAACCATTAATTGATTACTCCAACATTTTTTTACTCGGCAGCATTTTTTTAGTTTCATGCTGGCGATAAACCGCTTGAGTAGGTAAAAGTTAAAACATCCTGTGATTACACTAGCCATATCAAGTCTCAAAGGGGGCGTAGGAAAATCCACATGCGCCATTAACCTTGCGTTCTCTCTCGCCAAGCGGGGATGGAAAACTCTTCTCGTCGATGCCGACCCGCAAGGCTCCGTCGGCCTCTCGCTCTCGCCCAGCGCCCAGGCCTACATTGGCCTCTATGAAATCGTCGCCTCAGGCGTTCCGTTTGAGCAGGCCGCACTGAAGACGAAGCTCGATACGCTCAAGATCGTCATGGCTGGTAAAATCCCCAGCCAGGAAATCTCCAAGTGGTGTGCCAGCCTGCAGGACGGCACCCGGCTCGCCCCTTTCTTCAAGACGGCCGCCGAAGGTGGCTATGACATCGTCATCCTCGATACGCCCTCCGGTCTTCACGGCCCCACGGAAGGCATTCTCCGCAGCTGTACGCACGTCCTCGTGCCCCAGCAGTGTGAGCCTCTCGCCCTCCGCTCACTCATGATGACAGTCGATTTCCTCAACCAATTGCAGACGGAGAATGAGGAAGCCTGTTCTCTCGTGGGCGTGGTCTTGACCATGGCTGATCCCGATGTCGAGGACACCAAGAAAATCGTCGAGGAAATCAAGCGCGTACTCCCTCCGGAACTCGTTTTCCAGGCCATGCTTCCCCGCGATTCCGCCGTGATTCACGCCAGCATGAAGGGCATGCCGCTCGGCTTGATCCGCGGTGGCGCACCGCCGCCAATCGCGCTGGTATTTGATCAACTGGCCGCTGAACTCGAAGCAAAACTCGACTTGGTCGTTCCCCCACAAAGTGATGAGTACGTCTCCCTCGTGGTTTGATCAGGACAAGTTTTCCCGCCTGGTCAAAAAGGTGGGACCCAAGTCGGCACCGACTCAATCTCTACCTGAGTCGGGCCCCGGTCAGCCGGAGGTAACATCGAGCCAGCCGGTGTTGGTGCAAAAGCCCTCCGCACCTCCCACGACGTCGCAACGGATGATGACCTCCCAGTCCGTCTCGCTGAAAAAGGTCTTCGAGACGCCGGAAAAGCCGGTCGAAGCCAAGCGGGAGGATGAACCGATCCGGGCCCCGGCGGAATCTCCCTCGACCACAGGCACCCTTTCCCCTCCCGCCGAGCCTGCCGTGCTCCGGCGCCGCACCGCTCCCCTGCCCGCGCTTAAGTCTGTTTTCAAGTACGATAGCCTACCCAAGCAAGCCCCCAGTCTCAATAATTCGGTCACGGGCCCCGTGAGCTTAAAATCCACGGACATCCCCGTTAACGAGCCCGCACCTGCGCCCACCATCCCGGAAAAGTCTCCGGTTGAATCGAGCGAAGTAAAAGCCCCTGCCGTTTCCAATTCCCTCACTTCCCAGTCGGTCGAGGATCTATCCGCCGCTTGGGAGAAAATCGCCCAGCTTAATGAGGAATTGAGCCAGGCGACCCAGGATCGTGACCAAGCCGTCAAGGAAGGCATCCTCCTGCGCGAACAGCTGAAACAAGCTGATGAGCAACTTGAAAGCCTCGAAAATGGCACCGCTCCATCAGCGACTCCAACCAGCGTCAGCAAAGAACGGGATGAAGCGCTGGCCGAGATCAAATCCCTTCGCGAAGAACTTCGTCTGGCACGTGAAAAAAAACAGGGTGGAAGTGATACCGACTCGGACGAGCTTGCCTACGTCACCCGCGAACGGGACGAAATCCGGAGCGATTATGCAGAACTCCGGGAACAGTTTGAAAACCTGAAGCAGGATGTTCTTTATGGTAAAACCGGAGCCGAAGCGCCCAATCCGGAACTTACCGCTGAACTCGATGCCGTTCGCCTTCAGCTGAGTGACCGTGAAAAAGAGCTCGAGTCGACCCAGCATAAATTTGCCGGTCTGGAAAAGGAGCTCGAAGACTCCCGCCAAAAACTGTCAGAACGCGAGAAGGATCAAGAATCTTCCAGTCAGAAACTTTCCGCCCACGAAAAAGACCTCGAAACCCTCCGGACACAACTCGCCGAGCGCGACAAGGAAGTCGAATCGATCCGCCAGCAACTTTCTGATCGTGACAAGGAAATCGAATCCATTCGCCAAAAACTTTCTGAGCGGGAGCAGGAAATTGCCGGAGCCAAATCCGCAACGACCGGCACGCATGAGGAGATCGAATCACTTAAGAAGGAGATAGCGACCCTTCGCGATCAAGTTGTCCAGGCCAAGGAAGAGGCCTCGATTCCCCAGCGTGGACTCGCCCTCAGCCAGAAAGCGCTCCAGGAAACCCGCGATACCCTGCGTGAAGTCACGGAAAGCGCCTCCGCTGCCAAGGTTAGCCTCGACAATCTCAAGAAAGAGAACGCAACGCTTGTCCAGCAGAACATGCTGCTTCAGGCCCAGCACGATCAGGTTTCCCGCGAGCTCAGCTCCGTCAAAGCCAAGCTCTCCGCCAAAAGCTGAGCAATCTTCTCGGGAGCTCTGCAAGAGTCGTTCAGCGCCATGCTGTGGTGCCGCCGCTGTCCCCAGCGGCGGATGGTTGACTCGATCCCAAGTAACCAAACCTCAATTCTCGCGCTTGAGCAGGTAATCGGCGATCGCTTCCAGAGGCCCTGCATCCTTGCCGAAGGGCTTCAGCGCCGCGCGAGCGCGGGCGGTAAGCCGGTCCGCCTCTTTCTTCGCTTTTTCGAGGCCAAGCAGCGCCGGGTAAGTTGCCTTCTGCGCGGCGATATCCTTGCCGGCGCTCTTGCCTAACTTCTCCGTCGTCTGGGTGACATCAAGGATGTCGTCAATCACCTGAAAGGCGAGGCCCAGGCTCTGGCCGAAATCGGTCAGCCGCTCCAGTTGCTTCGGCGTGGCGTTAGCCGACATCGCCCCAAGCCGGATCGAGCTGGCAATCAGCGCGGCGGTCTTGTTTTCGTGAATGTACCGGAGTTGCGCCGGGGTGATCTTCTTCCCCTCGCCTTCCAGGTCGGCCACCTGTCCCGCCACCAGCGCCTGGCTGCCCGAAGCCTTGGCCAGCTCCAGGATGACATCGGCGTGCGAATAACGGGGCCACGATTTGCACTGCGCGGCGATTTCAAATGCAATGGTCAGCAACGCGTCGCCCGCCAGCACCGCGATCCCTTCCCCATAAACTTTGTGGGAAGTCGGCTTGCCACGACGAAAGTCATCATTATCCATCGAGGGAAGATCGTCGTGAATCAACGAATAGGTATGGATACACTCCAAGGCGCAGGCTAACGGCAGCGCTTCCTCAATTTTCCCGTGCAACACTTCCGCCGTCGCGACACAGATGATGGGGCGGAGTCGTTTACCTCCGGCAAAAATGCTGTAGCGCATCGCCTGGTGAATGGTTTTGGGGCGAGTGCCTGCGGAGGGTAGAAAGCGATTAAGCGCCACTTCGACTTTTTTCTGGCGCGTCGACCAGTAATGAGAGAAATCCATCATCGGATTTATGCGAACGACGAGGCCCTTTGGCAATCTTGTTTCTCTCCAAGGTGACGATTCTCTTCACCAAAGCCATACATCGTCTTGGCTCGGAGGCCGAGTTGTGAGATACATTCCTGTCCCTTTCACCCTTTCTCATGCCACGCGCCTCCAACCGTTTTGATCGAATCGAGCAATTTGCCGTCGATGTCATCCTGGAGCGGCGCTGGGGTTTCCGCGCAGGCGTTTTCCGGCTGCTCCTCTGGTTCCTCTCGGGCATCTATCGTGTCATTGTCCAGGCGCGCCTCAAGTGGTTTGAGAGCCGGATGGGCTCCGTGCATGCGCTCGGCTGTCTGGTCATCAGCGTCGGCAATCTCACCGTCGGCGGGACAGGAAAGACTCCGGTTGTAGAGCTTTTCGCCCGGGAATTGACCCGGCGCGGGCGGAAAGTCGCCGTCCTCAGCCGGGGTTACAAAAGTCAGCCCGCGCCTTTCCCGCAAACCCTCGTGGACCGCTTCCGGCCCATTGAACGGCGTCACCCACCACGGGTCGTCTCGGATGGCCGCTCGCTCTTGCTCGATTCCGAGATGGCGGGCGACGAGCCGTTCATGCTCGCCTCCAATCTCAAGGATGTCCTCGTCCTCGTCGATAAGGACCGGGTCAAAAGCGGACTCCACGCGATTCGCAAGTTCGGCTGCGACACGCTGCTCCTCGACGATGGCCTCCAGTTCCTTCGCCTGAAGGAGCGGATCGACATCATTCTCGTCGACCGGGAATCGCCCTTCGCTAACCGCTATCTCCTCCCACGCGGGCTACTGCGTGAACCACCTGAACAACTCCGCCGCGCCAACATCATTTTCATCACGAAGTGCGATGGCCGCGATCTCTCGGAACTCAAGGCCGAGTTGCGCCGCTACAATGGCCATGCCGAATTTGTCGAATGCTGCCACAAGCCGCTTCATCTCGAGGAAGTCTTCACCCATGAAGTGAAACCCCTTTCCTTCCTCAAGGACCTACGCGTCGGCTCCATCTCCGGCATCGCGCGGCCCGAAAGCTTTGAGGAAGGGCTCAAAAAACTCGGCGTCGAATTAATCTATTCGCGCCATTTCGCCGATCACCACCGGTTCAGCGAAAACGAGATCGCCCGCATGTTTGAGCGCAGCAAGGCCCGCGGTGCCCGCGCCGTCATCACCACGGAAAAAGATTCGGTTCGGTTTCCCCGCCTCGGCAAACGTCCCCTGCCTGTCTATTTCCTCCGTGTCGAGATCGAGATCATGCGCGGCCACGATGCCTTCCAACGGTGCCTCGACCATATGTGCCGCTACCAAGAAGAGCCTGCCCTTGTTTAACCCGGTAAAACCCGCAGCAAATATCTTCGATCTTCCCGCCAAAGGTGTTAGAACCCTTTTCACGCATGGCGGCAACTGAGCTAACGAAATCCCCGCGCAACTGGCGCATCGCCTTTCTCCGGAGGCGTTTTTCCCCGACCGGAGGTGCCGAGCGCTATCTGCTCCGCCTCGCCTCCGGCCTGATGGCCAGCGGCCACCAGATCACCCTCTACTGCGAGGATTGGTCGCCCCGCGAAAACCCGTTCCAAGCCGTCCGCAAGATCGATTCGAATTCGCCCGAGGGCTTTGCCCGCAAGGTCATGGCCCAGCCCCTGCGCGACCGCCATGACATCATTTTCAGCCTTGAGCGTGTCCCCGGTTGCGACCTCTACCGCGCGGGAGACGGCCTCCATGCCGACTGGCTCGCCCATCGAAAATCGTTCGCCCCGGTCATGGGCCGGATCCGCACCTGGCTTCGGCCCAAGAACCGGCAGCTTTGCGATCTTGAAGCCAAAATCTTTACCCCGGCAGGTGTGCGCCGCGTCATTTGCAACTCGCGTTTCGTGGCTAACCAGATCACCAAGCGCTTCCAGTATCCGATTGAACGCATCGATGTTGTTTATAATGGCGTCCCTTACCAGCAATTCAGCAAGGGCGACCGTGCGCTGGGACGCAAGGCCCTGGAACTTGCCGAGAAGGACTACGTCGTGCTCCTCGTCGGCGCGGGCAGCGAACGCAAGGGCCACGCCATCGCCCGCCTGGCCATGACCCGCATCAGGAACAAAAACGCCAAGCTGGTCATCGTCGATACTCCGCCGCCCGTCGCCATGCCTCATGTCTATGCCGCCGCCGACGTGTTCATCCTGCCGACGCTTTACGATCCCTTTGCCAACGTCACGCTGGAAGCGCTCGCCGCTGGCTTGCCCGTGATCACCTCCGCGCAGAACGGAGCCTCGGAAATCATCACTGAAGGTAAAAACGGCTTTGTTCTGCCAAGGGCCAACGACCTCAAAAAAATCGTGACGTTGCTTAATGACCTCGAGGACTCGGCGCGTCGGGCCGCCCTGCGCGAACCTGCCCAAGCCCTCGCCCAGCAACACGATCTCCCCAGAAATGTCAGCGAGACCCTGGCTGTCTTTGAGAAGCTCGCCTTCAGCCCGAGATAAAATTGCCCCCCCCTGTAGCGGCGGTCTATGACCGTCGTGCCTTTTCTCAGAGGTAGCCGTCGCACGGAGTGCGACGGCTACCCAATTCAGCTCACTCCCGCTTTTCGGTCGCCACTAGGATCGTCGCCGCCACAATCAGCGTGCCTCCCAGCAGCAGCGCCAATCCGAGTATCTCATTGGGGTAGGATATGCCTGCCAGCTCTGAAATCCATCCCGGCAGAAACGAGGAAAGTCCGGTGGCGATGACCGGCTCAATGCAATAAATCAGCCCCGCTTCTGTCGCGCTGATATACCGCTGCCAGGTGTTCATGATGAAATAATTGACCACGGTGCAGAACAGCACCAGAACCGCCGTCATCTCCACCAGCACCGGCGTTCCCACCAACGGCACAACATCCCGCGCCGCGCCCCCCATCCCAAAATAACCGACGACAAACATCGCGGTCAGAATCGCGAACATGATCAACGTCACCAGCCCCGACCGATTGGCCGCATACATCGGCCGTTCCACCCAGACGATCTGGCACGCCAGAAAAAGTGTGCTGATGATAATGACCATTTCCCCAGGCCCCAGACGCAAATGCTGCATCAGACCGGGACTCAGCATCGCCACTCCGATCAACACCAGGACACATGCCACCATGACTCGCGGACTCGGCAAGCGTCGATCCCGCAGCGCGACAATCAACGGGACGATCAGTGTATAGAGCTGCGTTAAAAAGGCCGAAACGGAGGCATCCGTCCAGGCCAACCCGAGCGTTTGAAAATAAAGCCCCACCCCGGCGAAAAGCCCGAGGCCTATCGATTGACTCCACTCTGCCCGGGTAACATTGAGCAAGCCCCGTCCATAAAACGGCAATAACACCAGCGTGGCGAGGCCGAACCGGATCGCCATATCGGCGCAGGCCAGCGCGGAGTCGGAAACCTGCGGGACATGGGCCTTTTGCGCCAACTCGAGTCCGCGTACGAGCGGAAAACTGAGCGCCCACAAAAGCGTCGCGCCGATGAGCAGTGCACGCGCTCGACGAACCAGTACCGGGGTAGGATGAGATTCTGGAGTTTCCACGAGCTATCCTAAATAGCGGTGACCCGCGAGGACCGCGAGATGTATTCCATCCGGTCTTGCTCCCTTCCTGTGCCGGAAGTAGCATCATGGGCTGTTCCCTATGCATCGCACTCGCCGTTCCCCGCTTTTTCAATCCTATATCACGAAAGGCCGCCGCGTCATTGAGCTGGAGGCCGCCGCACTCCGGGCCGTTGAACGCCGCCTCGGCGAAGATTTTGCCCTGGCCGTGGAGGCCATGAAGGAGGCCATCGACTCAGGCCACAAAATCATCGTCACCGGCATCGGTAAATCGGGCACCATCGGCGCCAAGATCGCCTCGACTCTCTCCAGCACGGGTGCACCCAGCGTGGTCCTGGATGCCGTCAATGCCTCTCATGGCGATCTCGGTGTCATTGCCAGCGGCGACCTGATCCTGATCCTCAGCTACAGCGGCGAGACCGAGGAAGTTTCCCGCCTTATCCCCAGTCTCAAACGCATCGGCACACGCATCATCTCTCTCACCGGCAATCATAAATCGACCCTGGCCCGCGAGGCGGACATCCATATCGACGTCCACGTCCCGCGCGAAGCCTGTCCCCTCAACCTCGCCCCCACCTCCAGTTCCACCGCCACCCTCGCCGTGGGAGACGCGCTGGCCATGGTTCTGCTGGAGGCGCGCGGCTTCCGCAAGGAAGACTTCGCCACCTTCCACCCCGGTGGCACCCTTGGCCGCAATCTGCTGCTCCGCGTGGAAAACATCATGCGGCCCCATGAGCAAATGGCCATTCTTCCCCTCACGGCGACGGTCAACGAGGCGCTCGATATTCTCACGAAAAAACGGGTCGGTGCCGCCGCCGTCGTCGATGCCCATGGTCAGCTTAAAGGCGTCTATACCCACGGCGATTTCACCCGTGGTTACCAGACCGATGTCCATATTGGTCGCGCCAAGTTGAGCAGCGAGATGACCGCCCGTCCCGTCACGGTGCGTTATGACAAGCTGGCGGTTGAAGTCTTGAACATCTTTGAGGCCAAGCATATCGATGACTTGATCGTGGTGGATCGCCAAAACCGACCCGTCGGCTTGATCGATGCCCAGGATATGGCGCGGTTCAAGCTGATCTAATTGGATTAACCAGGAGATCCCCATGTCCGAACCCATCTATTGGCTTCTTGCCCTCCAAATCGAGCCCGGGCAACTCGAGTTCTTCAAGGCCATCTGCCAGAAGCTGGTTGAGTCGACCCGCCTCGAGGAGGGCGTCCTCAATTATGAGTGGAGCCTGAGTGAAGATGGCAACATCTGCCATATTTACGAACGCTACGCCGACTCCGATGCGATCAAAATCCACGCCGAGCGAGTTGCGGAGGATGTGGGCCAGTTATTGCAAATCGCAACCCCGATCAGCTTCGTCATCTATGGAAAGCCCGATGCTGAGGTGAAGGAAATGCTGGCGGACTTAAATCCCACTTATTTGATCCCGCTCGCGGGTTTCACCCGGTAAAAGGGCTTTTGGCCCTGTTAGTAAACCGGAGATGTTTGACTCCGTTAATAAAAAAGCAAGTTGCCAACGGGGGGCGCGTCTTCTAGGTTGCACGGCTTGGATTACCCCGGCTGTTGCGACAGTCGCCCGGACAAACCATTTGTTCGTAATTCGCAAGTTACTATGTCGAAAGCCCTTATCATTGCAGAAAAGCCCAGCGTCGCCAGCGATATTGCCAAGGCTATTGGTGGCTTTAAGAAAGTCGCCGCCGGAGATGAGTCTTTTTATGAGAGCGATGCTTACGTCCTTTCCTCGGCCGTCGGCCATCTGGTCGAACTTTGCCTGCCGGGTGAACTTGATAAGAAGAAGGGCAAGTGGAGCTTTGCCAACCTCCCGGTGATCCCGGAAGAATTTGCGCTCAAGCCGATTGAACGGAGCGAAGGCCGTTTGCGCCTGCTCAAGAAGCTGATGAAGCGGGACGATGTCACCAGCCTGATTAATGCATGCGACGCCGGTCGCGAGGGCGAGCTGATTTTCCGCTACATCGTCAAGCTGGCCAACTGCAAGAAGCCCATCGAGCGCCTTTGGCTCCAATCGATGACCCCCGCCGCCATTCGGGACGGCTTTGCTCATCTTCGTCCCGGAACCGAACTGGAGCCCCTGGCCAGTGCCGCCGTCTGCCGTTCGGAAAGCGACTGGCTGGTCGGTATCAACGGTACGCGTGCCCTGACCGCTTTCAATTCCCGCAACGGCGGCTTTCAACTCACTCCCGTGGGTCGCGTACAGACGCCGACCCTCGCCATCGTCGTGGAACGCGACCAGAAGATTAAGACCTTTGTCCCCAAGGGCTACTGGGAAATCCATGCCACCTTCGGTGCCAAGGCTGGAACCTATCCGGGACGTTGGTTCAAGGAAGGCTTCTCCAAGGATGAAGCCAACCCCGATGCCAAGCCCGAACGGCTCTGGACGGCCGCCGAGGCACAGGCCATCGAGGAAAAGTGTCGCGGCAAGAACGGCATCGTCACGGAAGAGAAGAAGCCCGCGACGCAGATGTCTCCTCTTCTTTATGACCTGACCACGCTGCAAAAAGAAGCCAACGGCCGCCTGGGCCTCTCCGCCAAGCGGACCCTTCAAATTGCCCAGCGTCTCTATGAGCACCATAAGGTTCTCACTTATCCCCGAACCGATTCGCGCGCGCTCCCGGAAGACTACATCGACACCGTAAAGCAGGTTCTCCGCAATCTCCAAAGCAGCCACCTCGGCACCTTTGCCTCTAAGATTTTGCAGGAAGGCTGGGTCAAGCCGACCAAGCGCGTCTTCAATAACGCGAAGGTTTCGGATCATTTCGCCATCACGCCCACACTCGAGTCGCCCGACAAACTCGACGATATCGAGCGCAAGGTCTACGACATGGTGGCCAAGCGGTTCCTCTCCGTCTTCTACCCCGCCGCACAATTTGAGGTCACCACCCGCATCACCCGCGTGGAAGGCGAGCCGTTCAAGACTGAGGGCAAGATTCTGATCTCCGCTGGCTGGATGGAAATCTACGGTCATGAAGAACGCGATGCCGATGAGCAGCCCGCGCTCGTGCCCGTGCAGGAAAACGAATCGGTGAAGACCGAGGAAATCGAAGTGAAGAGCCTCGAGACCCGTCCCCCCGCCCGCTACACGGAAGCCACCCTGCTCAGCGCCATGGAAGGCGCGGGTAAGTTGATCGATGACGAGGAACTGCGCGACGCGATGGCGGCCAAGGGACTCGGTACGCCTGCGACCCGCGCCGCGACGATTGAGGGACTGCTCTCTGAGGAATATCTCCGCCGGGAAGGTCGCGAAATTTCCTCCACGCCCAAGGCGCTGGCGCTGATGGAACTGCTCCAGGCTGTCGACATTCCTGCTCTTGCCTCGCCAGAAATGACCGGTGAGTGGGAGTACAAGCTGAAGCAAATGGAACGGGGCGAATTGCTCCGCAGCCGCTTTATGGAAGAGATCGTTGGTCTCACGCAAACGATCGTCGAGAAGGCGAAGAATTTTGATGAATCGGGCGTACAAGCGAAGCCGCTCGGCTTCAACGCCCCCAACGGCCATCCGATGGTTGAAACGCTCCGTAATTACCAGACCGATGATGCGTCCATCACCTTGCGTAAAGTTATCGCCGGACGACTGCTTGAACCGCTCGAGGCCAAGGAACTCCTCGAAAAGCGATTGATCGGACCGCTCCAGGGATTCCGTAGCAAGGCGGGCTGGCCCTTCGCCGCTGCGCTGAAGTTGAATGACGCGGGCGAAACGGAATTTGTCTTCGACAACGCGCCGGTGAATGCCGATGGAACGACGCTCGATATCAACACGCAGGAACCGATCGGCATCTGCCCGGTCTGCGGCGGTCGCGTTTTCGAGACGATGATGGCTTACGCCTGCGAGAACACCTTCGGCGATGCCCCGACCTGCAAGATGAAGATCGGCAAGAAAATCCTCATGCAGGAAATCGACCGCACCCAGGTGGCGAAGCTTCTCACCGACAAGAAGACCGATCTGCTCCGAGGCTTTGTCTCCATGCGCACCCGGCGCAAGTTTTCCGCCTACCTCGTCATGGGCGCGGATGGCAAAACCACTTTTGAATTTGAGCCGCGTCCTGAAGGCTCCAAGCCCAAGAAATCTTTCTTCAAGAAAGCGCCTGCCGGGGAATCATCCGAGACCAACGGCACGGAAAAGCGGTCGATCATGCCGGCTAAAGTCGTCAAGGCCCGCAGCAGCGCCCGCAAGCGTGCGGCGAAGAAGAGTTAGCTTTTTCACTGCGTCATCCTGAGCCTGTCGAAGGATCAGCCTCCGGTGATTTGGACATTATCCGTGAAGATCGAATACCAATGGAAGCTGATCCTTCGACAGGCTCAGGATGACGGAACGCTAATAGACGATTGAATTTAAGTGCGGTAGTCCTGGACCACCGCTAGACAGAATCTATGGCGCACTATGATGTCGTGATTGTCGGGGCGGGGCACAACGGCCTCACCTGCGCCTGTTACCTGGCCAAAGCGGGACGCAAGGTGCTCGTCCTGGAACGCCGCCATATTGTCGGCGGCGCGGTCTGCACGCAGGACGATCTCATCCCCGGCTACCGTCTTGATGTCGGCTCCTCCGCCCACATCATGATCCACCTCACGCCCGTGCTGCGCGACCTGGAGCTGCACAAGTTCGGCCTCGAATACCTGGAGATGGATCCCTGGGCCCACTACCCCATTCTCGGCACGGGAACCGGCATCAGCTTTTACCGCGATCTCGACAAAACCTGCGCCAGCATCGCCAAGATTTCGCCCCGGGACGCCGAGGCCTACCGCAAATTCGTCCAGCATTGGGGCGAACTCAACGAGGGCATCTTCGAGACCTTCCTCAAGCCGCCCACGGCAGGAAAAATCTTCGGCACCATGTTCAAGCGCAACCTGATGAATCTGCGTTCGCGCAAGCTCTGGTCGTCGCTCGATACCTCCCGCCAACTCATGGCGCCCTACGGCTCGGTGATAGACGAGCTTTTCGAGCATCCCTCGGTCAGAACCGCCCTCTTGTGGCTCGCCGCCCAGTCAGGCCCGGCTCCCGCCGAAATGGCCAGTGGCAATATGCTCGGCTGGAACGCCATGATCCACAAAAGCGGTGCCAAGCGAGCCAAGGGCGGCAGCGGTGCGTTGACCCAGGCGCTGGCGAAATGTTTGCAGAGTTATGGCGGGGAGATCGTGTGCAGTGCGGAGGTCTCGGAACTTTCTTATCAATCTGATTGTTGGACAATCTCCTATCGTCAATCCGAGGTAGCCGCCGCTGTCCCTAG
>CAIPBM010000078.1 GCA_903863295.1 uncultured Verrucomicrobiota bacterium
CCACGACTTCAACCTTGAAAATCAGCGTCGCATTCGGAGGAATCACGTCAAAGCCATCGGTGCCGTAAGCCAGCATGGGAGGAATGATCAACTTGCGCTGGCCGCCGACTTTCATCGTGGCCAACCCTTCCGTCCAGCCCTTGATCACGGGCGATACGCCCAGCACGAGCTCAAACGGCTGGCCACGGTCATAAGAGGAATCGAATTTCGTGCCGTCCTGCAACTTGCCCTCGTAATTCACCACGAGATGATCGCCCGTTTTCACCGCTGCACCGGTACCCACGACGAGGTCAACATACTTCAAACCGGAGGGCGTCGTCACGATGAGCTTGCCCGTGTCCTTATCCTTTTCCGCGCTGGCGACGGGAGCGGTCGCGGCGGGCGCATTAGTCTGCGCTTCCAGCGACGCGCCCAAGAAAAGCTGATCCAGTGCCCCGAAGGAAAAAGCGAGAAGAAGCATTCCGGCGAAAACCAGGGCGCGATAGCGGGAAGTGGGAAACAATTTCATAGAAGCCGACAGTTAAGGGCAAACGCGCCCAAAAAGCGAGAGTGAGTTAAAAGTTGAGCCAAGCGTCTCATCCCCACCAACTTGAACTCCTGTCAGCGAAAAAAATTCGCACGGAGGCACGGAGAACACGGAGAAAAAATTCCCTGCCTTTTCCCTCTCCGCGTTCTCCGTGCCTCCGTGTGAAACCCCTCAGTTTCCCCCGCAAATCAAGAAGCCGTTGTCCGCTCCTGCGTCGCCGCGTTCCAGAGCCGGGCGTAAACACCATTTCGCGTCAGTAAATCCGGCCCCGTCCCCGACTCCACCACCCGGCCATTCTCCAGCACATGAATGCAGTCAACATGATGGATCGTGCTCAACCGGTGCGTCACGATCAGCGTCGTGTAACGCTTCATCAACGAATGGAGCGTACCCATGATCTCCGCCTCGGTTTCCAGATCAAGCGCGCTCGTCGGCTCATCCAGGAGCAGAATCGGTGCATCCTTGAGAAAGGCGCGGGCGAGGCCGATCCGCTGTTTCTGTCCGCCGCTCAGTCGCACCCCGCGCTCGCCCACTTCCGTATCGTAACCGCGCGGTAATTTCTGGATAAACTCGTGCGCCTGTGCCGCCTCCGCTGCGACCTGGATTTCCGCCCGCGTCGCCTTGGGGCGTCCATAGGCGATGTTCTCCAGCACCGTGCCGGAAAGCAGCAGAGTGTCCTGCAGCACGACCGAGATATTGGCCCGCAGCGATTTTTTCGTCGCGTCGCGCACATCACCGCCGTCGATCAGAACCCGTCCCGCATTCGGATCATAAAAGCGGGGCACCAGCGAGAGCAGCGTCGTCTTGCCCGCGCCCGTCCCGCCGACCAGCGCCACGGTCTGCCCCGGCTTCACCTCAAGGCTGATCCCGCGCAAAATCGGATGCTCCGCTTCATAAGCAAACGCCACATTCTCAAAGGCAATCTCGCCCCGCGCACGTGGCATCGGCTTTGCCCCGGCTTTTTCCGGCACCGCGTCCTCCGCATCGAGAATCTCAAAGACCCGCTGCATCCCCGCCGCCGCGCCTTCCAGCGCCCAGGCCGTGTAGCTCAGTTGCTCCAGCGGTTGGTAAAGCATATTCACATAAGCGATGAAAAGCGTGAGTTGCCCCACGGTCAGGCGGTGCTCCATGATGTGGAGCGTCGCGACATAGAGAACCAAGGCGAGCCCGAGGGCCATGACGGCGGAGACAGCCAGGCTGGAGATCGCATTCGTCACGGTGAGGCTGAGGCTGGCCGCGTAACTCTCCCGTGCCTCGCGGACGAATTCGCGCACCTCGTACTCCTCCTGTCCGAAGGCGTGGACAATCCGGATGCTGGTCAGGCCCTCGCTGGCACGCGCGAGAACATCGCTTTCTTCCTGCTGCAGTGCGGTGGTTTGACGCCGTACGCGGCCGGAGAAAAAGTAAATGGTCAGCCAGAGCGGTGGCAAAATCAGCAACGAATAAAACGCCAGCACCGCATCCATCGAGACCATATAGATGAAGGTCATCAACAGTGTGATGACCGATCCGACAATGGCATCGAACCCGCGGTTGAAAAACGTCTGGATCGCCTGCGAATCATAGGCCACGCGAAAGGTCGAGTCGCCGCTGCGCCGCCGGTCGTGAAAGTGGAGCGGCAGATATTGCAGGTAGGAATAGAGCTGCGTCCTTAATTGCAAGAGCGCCTTCAACCCCACTTCAATGGAAACGTAATTACGCCAAAAGGCGAGCAACCCTGCCAGCAGGTAGATGACCACGATCGCCACGGCCGCGAGGACGGCACCCTGTCCGGCGGTGAAACTGAAGGAATCATAATCGATCCTGCCTCCAGCCCCCGCCGTGAGCACGTGATCAATCACCCACTGGATCGGCCAATACTTGAGCAGGTTGAAATTCGCCCCGATGACCATCAAAATCAGGCTGAAACAAATCGTGCCGAGATAAGGCCGGTAATAGCCGATGACGCGTTGATAAAGCTTCATGTCAAAGCGCGATGTTAGCGATGCCGGTCAAACCTCGCACTCTAATTAAATTCCCAGCCACACGCAGTAAGGATTGGATTATTTTGGCGATGGCTTTTAATCAACTCCCCTCCGCATGACTTATCTGGACGCCCTCGCATATCTTGGTGAAGCCCGCCGCTTTGGCATGAAGCCGGGCTTGGAACCGATGCGCGAACTGGCCCAGAAGCTGGGCAATCCGCAAAAGTGCCTCCGCTTCATCCATCTCGCCGGGACGAATGGAAAGGGCTCCACCGCCGCGTTCTGCGAATCGTGCCTCCGCGCCGCCGGTTTCCGCGTGGGGCTCTACACCTCGCCCCATCTCGTCAGTATCCGCGAACGCATCCAGATCAACCGCACCTTGATTTCCGAGGCTGATTTCGCGGAGGGCATCAGCGCGGTGCGGCAGGCCATCGGGCAGATGGAGCATCAATCGATCACCTTCTTCGAGATCATGACCGCTCTCGCACTCTGGTTTTTCGCGCGGGAGAAAGTCGACTGGGTCGTCTGGGAAACTGGGCTCGGCGGGCGCCTCGATGCGACCAATATCGTCGAGCCCGCAGTCTGCATCATCACCAATATCGGCCTAGACCATCAGCAATACTTGGGCAATACCTTGCGGGAAATCGCCGCGGAAAAAGCGGGTATCATCAAGCCGGGTATCCCCGTCATCACCGCGGTGGAAGATGGGGAAGCATCCGCCGTGATCGAAGAACGTGCTCTTGCCGTTCAGGCGCCCTTAATCCGTATCCCCGGTGCAATGGTCGTGAAAGACCTTGGCCTGCGCGGCACGAAACAGCTGGCGCATCTTGGCGGGCATGATTATTCGCTCGGTCTCATCGGGCCTCATCAAATTCTCAACGCCGCCTGTGCCATCACCGCCCTTGAGACGCTCACCTGGAAACAGGATCTTCAGGGAGTCAAGGCGCAGGACAGTACATCAATCGCTGCCTACGGCCTCGCCTCCACCACCTGGCCGGGGCGCTTCCAAATTCTCTCGGAACATCCGCTCATCGTTCTCGATGGCGCCCATAATCCCGCCGGCACACGCATGCTCATCGACACCTGGCGGTCTCTTCTCGCCGCGCGTTATGGCTGGAGCGAACCCGAGATGAAATCGCGCACCCATCTCGTTTTTGGTTCCGTCGTCGACAAGGACATTTCCGAAATGGCGCAGCTGCTCCGCCCCTGGATCAAAAGCATTTCGTTTGTCCGGCTGGCCAATGAACGAAGCATCGATCCCGCACTCTTGGTGTCATCGTTTTCCGGCCTGCCCAGCGTCTGTTACAATTCGGTCACCGAAGCATGGCAAAATCTCGCAACGCTTCCATCAGATGAAGTAACGTTGATCACCGGTTCCCTCTTTCTCGTTGGAGAAATGCTTGCGCGGGGGCAGGGGGATGCGGAAGAATATAGACTCAATGAACGGCTGGAAAAAATCGCACCAGGCCGCCAAGGCTTGAGCACCCCGTAACCGTATGGGTCGCATAAAAGGAATCATTTTTGATGTGGGCGGCACGCTCATATATCCGGTCGATCCGGTGGGAGAAACCTACGCCCGTCTCGCTCGCATACACGGCGTGAAATTATCGGCGGAAGCCACCACCGTCGCATTCCATGAGGCGATGAAAAGTCTCTCGCCCCGCGCCAAGGGCTCGATTCCCAGCGACGGCAATGACCGTGTCCACTGGAAGCAGGTCGTCCGCCTGTCTGTCCCGGTCGAAGCCTTCCCCAATTCTCCCGAGTTCGATGCTTTTTTTGAGGAAGCCTATACCTACTTCGCCAAGCCCGAGGCCTGGGGTCTTTACCCCGAGGTTCTCGAAGTTCTCGAAGCCCTTCGCGATCACCCCGTGGATCTCGCCGTCCTCAGCAATTGGGATGGACGCCTCCATGCCGTTCTCGATGGTCTCGGTCTCGGGGAGTGGCTTCCCCGCCGCTTCATCAGTGCGGAGCTCGGCTGGGAAAAGCCCGATCCCTGCATCTACCGCCATGTGACCGACGTGCTGCGCCTTGCGCCTGCCACGCTCCTCAGCGTTGGCGACGATTCCCGCACCGATGTCGAAGGTCCCCGCAAAGCCGGATGGCAAGCCGCCCAAATCGAACGCCCCAAGCGCGACCTCTGGTCCGCCGTCCGCGCCGTCACGAAGAGGTAGATTTGCCTTCCTGTAGCGGCGGTCTATGACCGTCGTGCCTCTCGTCAGTGGTAGCCGCCGCACTCCGTGCGACGTGCCTCCCTGCCTCCGGTAGCCGTTGTGCGCCGCGCAACGGGCGCGTCAGCGCCTCCATAAAATCCGTCATCCTGAGCGGAGCGTGGCGGAGTCGAGGGATCTCTAACTATTCTGCTCGGACGATATCAGTCAATTACAGGGCTTACATAGCTACCTGAGCCCTTTATTCGCCATGGCTTACCAGGATAATCGCGCCGTCTCGTTTTGAAATTTCAGCAATGGCTACGCCACCGAACATTCCTTGAGGAATGGGTTTTCCTTTAACTATCCAAACACCGTTTTGCAATCGAACCTGAAAGGGCTTCTCTGCATCTATCTGCTCCTTCCCATAAAGAGGGATCCAAACGGCTTCAGCTATGCGAATAGCGGTTTGTTCATCTGGCACGAAACCATTTGGAGGTACGTGAGAACGCCTTATTGGATTCGCAAACTGTAAAACAGCCAATCCCGTTGTTGCTGCTAAAACCAATCCTATTATCCACTTCATTTTCATTAGTATTAGCGTTGCTCCATCACCGGACGAGAGTAGCTATTAGAAAATAACTTCGTAGGACAAGCTTCGCGCAAGTCTCGATATTTACATTTCTAAGTGCTTTCCTGCCTCTTTCCCAGCCGAAACGTGCCCCTCCCATCTGAACCGAACAGCCAGAGATACATCGACTTCGCTGCGCTCAGTATGACGGATTTTAGGGAGTCGCTTATGCGACCAGCTTTACCGTGGCGACGGCACCCACCCAAGCAGGCAAGCATCCGCCGATAGGAGCAATGGTAGCTACCGGTTTGGATAAGCATTTCCATCACCTCCACCGCCCTAGCTAATAATTGTTCGCCAATCTTTACATCATTAGGGTTTCTACTATTTTGCACCAATGGCTCTCTTCCAGTTTTTCCGCTCTACTGTTGGGCTGAAGATTCTCATGGCTCTCAGCGGCCTGATTCTGTTCGGGTTTGTCTTCGCCCATATGGCGGGGAACCTGCAAATCTTTCTCGGGTCGGATGCGCTCAATGGCTACGCCCACTTTCTCCAGTCCACCCCGGAAATTCTCTGGCCCTTCCGCATCGTCCTTTTCCTGGCCGTGGTCACTCACATCCTCGCGGGCTATGGCCTCTATATTCATAACAAGATCGCGCGCGGCCCA
The DNA here is from genome assembly GCA_903863295.1 of uncultured Verrucomicrobiota bacterium. Classification (GTDB taxonomy): domain Bacteria; phylum Verrucomicrobiota; class Verrucomicrobiia; order Methylacidiphilales; family UBA1321; genus JABDGH01. The sequence goes on from CAIPBM010000078.1 coordinate 5,876, forward strand.
ATCGACTACTCCCGCAACGCCGCCACCAAGGCCAGCCTCGCTTCGCGCACCATGGCCTACTCCGGCACCGTCGTCCTGGTCTTCATCATCTTCCATCTCCTCCAATTCACGGTCATGGCGATCAACCCGGAATATGCCGCCTACGTCGATTCCCAAAACCACCACGACGTCTACCGCATGGTCATCGTCGCGTTTAGCAGCCCTTGGGTCGCCTGGTTCTACGTCATCTCCGTGGGGCTGCTCTGTTATCACATGAGCCATGGCGTCGCCAGTTTCTTCCGGTCGCTCGGTTTCACCAACGAGGCTTATCTCCCGCTCCAAGTCTGGTTCGCGCGAATTTTCTCCACCGTCGTTTTTCTCGGCATGGTCATCATCCCCTTGGCTGTCCAATCCGGTTCCCTGAAGCTCCCGGATCAACCCTAATCTCCCATGGCCACCACGCTTAATTCGAATATCCCCTCCGGACCGCTCGCCCAGAAATGGGACAAGCACAAGTTCGACATGAAGCTGGTCAACCCGGCCAACAAGCGCAAGTACAGCGTCATCGTCGTCGGTACCGGACTCGCCGGGGCCTCCGCCGCCGCGACCATGTCGGAACTCGGTTACAACGTCCAGAGCTTCTGCTTCCAGGACAGCCCGCGCCGCGCCCACAGCATCGCGGCCCAAGGCGGTATCAATGGCGCAAAGAATTACCAGAACGACGGCGACAGCGTCTATCGCCTCTTCTACGACACGATCAAAGGCGGCGATTTCCGCGCCCGCGAGGCCAACGTCTATCGTCTCGCTCAGGTCAGCGTTAATATTATCGACCAGTGTGTCGCGCAGGGCGTTCCGTTTGCCCGCGAGTACGGTGGGCTCCTCGCCAACCGCTCCTTCGGCGGCGCCCAGGTTTCCCGTACCTTCTACGCCAAGGGCCAGACCGGCCAGCAATTGCTTCTCGGCGCCTACTCCGCTCTTAGCCGCCAGATCGCCAAGGGCTCCGTCACCATGCACCCCCGCACGGAGATGCTCGACGTCGTCATCATTGATGGACGCGCCCGCGGCATCGTCACCCGCAACTTGGTCACCGGCAAGATCGAGACCCATGTCGCCGACGCCGTTGTCCTCGCCACCGGCGGTTACGGTAACGTCTACTATCTCTCCACCAACGCCCAGGGCTGCAACGTCTCCGCCACCTACCGCGCCTATAAGAAGGGCGCCGCATTCGCCAACCCCTGTTACACCCAGATCCACCCAACCTGCATCCCCGTCACCGGCGATCATCAGTCGAAGCTCACCCTCATGTCGGAATCGCTCCGCAATGACGGTCGCGTCTGGGTGCCGAAGCGTGCCGGGGACAACCGGCCCGTCTCGCAAATTCCCGAGGAGGAACGCGACTACTTCCTCGAACGCAAATATCCCAGCTTCGGCAATCTCGCCCCACGCGATATTGCCTCCCGCAGCGCCAAGGAAGTCTGCGATGCGGGCCAGGGTGTCGGTCCCGGTGGCCTTGGCGTTTATCTCGATTTCGCAGAGGCGACCAAGCGGCTCGGCCACAAGACCATCGTCGAGCGCTACGGCAATCTCTTTCAGATGTACAACACCATCACGGGAGAAAACGCCTATGAGGTGCCGATGCGCATCTACCCCGCGATCCACTACACCATGGGCGGACTCTGGGTCGACTACAACCTGATGAGCAACATCCCTGGTCTCTTCTGCATCGGCGAAGCCAACTTCTCCGATCACGGGGCCAACCGTCTAGGCGCCAGTGCGCTGATGCAGGGACTCTCCGATGGTTACTTTGTCCTCCCCTACACCATCGGCAATTACCTCGCGCAGATGCCCAAGGAAAAGCGCCCCGGACTCGATCATGCCGAATTCAAGAAGGCCGAGGCCGATGTCCAGGCCCAGATCAAGACGCTCCTCAACATGAAGGGCAAGCGGTCGCCGCGCTCTTTCCATCATGAGCTCGGCAAGATCATGTGGGAAAAGTGTGGCATGGCTCGCAATCATGCCGGCCTCGCCGAGGCACTGCAGAAAATCCCCGCCCTGCGCGAGGAATTCTGGCAGAACCTTAATCTCACCGGCGATTCCAACAACCTCAACCAGTCGCTTGAGTATGCCGGGCGCGTCGCCGACTTCCTCGAGTTCGGCGAACTCCTCTGCCTCGATGCCCAGACCCGCACCGAATCATGCGGTGGCCATTTCCGGGAGGAAAGCCAGACTCCCGACGGCGAAGCCAAGCGCGATGACGAGAATTTTTCCTTTGTCTCGGGCTGGATGAGCCAAGGCCCCGGCAAGGCGCCGGAACTGGTCAAGGAACCGCTCGTTTACGAGGAAGTCCACATGTCCCAGCGCAGCTACAAGTAGCCACGAAACGACCATGACCACGACCGATTCCAGCACGGCCCAAGGCAAAAAGATCACGCTTCGCATCTGGCGCCAGCCCAATGCCCAGACCGCAGGCTCTTTCGTCGAGTACCAACCCAAGGGCCTGGCCGACGACATGTCCTTTCTCGAGATGCTCGACATTCTCAATGAGGAACTCCTTGCCCGCGGTGAAGATACCGTCTCGTTCGATCACGATTGCCGCGAAGGCATCTGCGGCTCCTGCTCGCTCATGATCAATGGCCGCGCCCATGGCCCGAACGAAGGGTGCACCACCTGCCAGGTTCACCTCCGCAGTTTCCGCGATGGCGATACCATCACCGTCGAGCCCTGGCGCGCGCGCGCCTTCCCGGTCATCAAGGATCTCGTCGTTGATCGCTCTGCCTTTGACAAGATTATCCAGGCCGGAGGCTACATCTCCGTCAACACCGGCGGCGCACCCGATGGCAACACGATCCCGGTTCCCAAGCTCATTTCTGATCAAGCGATGGATGCCGCGCAGTGCATCGGCTGCGGGGCTTGCGTCGCCGCCTGCAAAAACGGCTCCGCCATGCTCTTCACCTCCGCCAAGATCAGCCATCTCAATCTCCTTCCCCAGGGCAAGGCCGAGAAGGACGAACGCGTGCTCAACATGATCGCCGCGCATGACCACGCCGGCTTCGGCGCCTGCAGCAACACCAATTCCTGCGAGGCCGTCTGCCCCAAGGAAATCCCTGTCACCTTCATCGCCAAAGCCAACCGCGATTACGCCTGGGCCCTTCTCAAGGGCAAGCAACCCACCCTCGGCCAAAAAGAAGTCGAATCTGCCTGATTCCCCTGCCTTCGGTAGCCGTTGCGCGCCGCCGCAACGGTGCCTTCCTTCCCGGTAGCCGTCGCACTCCGTGCGACGGATCGCGTAAGCGACTCCCTTAAAATCCGTCATCCTGAGTGCAGCGTAGCGGAGTCGCCTCTTGATCGTTGGGAACGATCAAGATCGAATCGCCGTAGGCGATCCCGCAGGGCTCGGGTTCGCGGGAGCGAACCGAGTCAACGATCTCTAACTATTCCTCTCGCCCTCGGTAATCGCCACTAACCCATCATTTGCCTAGTGCCTCGCCGACAAAAAGCTTCACTTTAGAAAAGAATATTTTCAACAAAGCTTTGAATATGTGCGGGTGCCTCACGTTGCCTCCTGATGACAACAACCAGGTCCCGAACGAAGCGTTTGGGCCATGGCAATCGTGCAAGGGCGCGACGTCTTCCATAAAGGGCTAAGGATCGTTGTGGAACAAGACTTACGCCAACCCCCAAGGCCACAAGGTTGATAATCAAGTCAAAGTTATCCAATTCCATGGCTGGTTTGACGTTTAGTCGCTGCTGTTTGAGCCATGTGGTCATACGGCGTCCCGTTTGGGTGGTATCTTGCAAGGCAAGCCAAGGCTGCGCTTCCAACCATCGGCCTAGGCTTTCAGGCTTTTGAACATTAATCTTAGAAGTAACCAACTGCTTCTCATTCGCAATAAATGTAAATGCGTCACGAAATCGATGAGTTACGCGCAGACGTGAAGAGAGTCGGGGTGGTGGCAGGAGCACTCCGATGTCTAGGGCATCTGATTCAAGCGAAGCCAGAATCGTCTGGCTTGACTCATGTGTAACTCGCGAAATCACCGATGAACCGCGCCGTACATTTGCAGAGAAAAATCCGGGCAAATATGCCAAGCTAACAGTACGGGAAACTCCCACTCGAACTTCGCGTGGAGCGCTTGCATATTCTTCATTCAAGCGGCGGAGTAGGCTATCGACATCGCCTAAAAAGGGGGCCGACTCCCGAATCAAAAATTCTCCAGCTTTAGTCACCGTGACTGACCTTGTCGTTCGATTCAGCAGGCTCAATCCCAGTTGCTGCTCGATGTTTTGTATCTGTCGAGTGATAGCGCTTTGGGTTAGTCCCGTGACATGCGCAGCCTGTGTGAAACTTCCGGTCTCAGCCACCAATCTAAAGAGATGGAGTTGGTAAAGGTCGAATGGTCGGCGGAAGAGAAACTCATGCTTTTTACTCATCAATTCATAAAACTAATGAATTTCTCTTGAAAAGAAAAGCATGAGATTATTCGACATGGCAAATTCAAAAGACAAAGCGCCGGAGAACATACCCGGTCCATACTACAATGACACCACCTGCATCGACTGCGATCTTTGCCGGGAGCTTGCTCCGCAATTCTTCAAGCGACAAGACAACGGCGGATATACCTACGTTTACCGGCAGCCACTTACTGTTGAGGAAATCCTTTTGGCCGAGGATGCTCGTGTAAGTTGCCCAACAGACAGCATAGGAAATGATGGAGATAAGTAACTCCTCGCCAAATTTTTCTGAAATCAGTGAGAGTCGATGGCTTGGCGGGCTGACTGCGCCGATTTTACCCTACCCCGCCGTCACCGCCAACTTCCCATCCGCCGTCCCGGTAATCTTGTAAGTCGGCGAAGGCGCTGTGCCCTGGCAGCTCTTATCCGTGTCCGTCTGGTAGGCCAGGCTGAGAAAGATCGTGTAGGGCTGGGTCTGGATATCCTTCAGGAACGCCGCCGCCGAGATCGGGATGTCCTTGGTCAGGGACAGGCTCTCTCCCGGCGCCAGAATCTTTGGCGCGAACGCCCGCGAGCTCTTGGGCGTGAAGAAAATCTGCTGGTCGCCTGGCACCAGAATGGTGAGCCGTGGCTTATAAATCCCGGGGCGCGTCGTGATGATTTGCGTCTGCACGTCCGCCTTCTCATGCGCTGATTTCACGATCACCGCTTCCGCCCCAAGGTCAACGCTCACCGGCCCGACCGATTTATTCACGATGGTGAACGCCACTTCAAACGTCGTACCCTTCACACCCACGGAAGTAATCGAAAGATCAAACGTATCAGTGGGACTTACACCCAAAGCGAGCGTGGCACTGAGTAGGAGAAAGCAAAACGTCTTGATCATGCGGAGAATGGGTAACGGCAACTGAACCTAGAGGTTATCGAAAAAGAATCAACGCCCCAGTCGCTCCAGAGCCTCCAGATACTTCTTTTTTGTGTTTTCCACCACTTCCGGCGGCAGTTCCGGACCCGGCGCGGTCTTGTTCCAGGAGGTCAGCGTCTTCAGGTAATCGCGCAGATACTGCTTGTCAAAGCTCGGCTGCGGTCCGCCCGGTTGATACGCATCCGCCGGCCAGAAGCGCGAGCTATCTGGGGTAAAAATCTCGTCCGCCAGCAGAACTTTCCCCGTGGTCGCATCCCGGCCAAATTCCAGCTTCGTGTCTGCCAGGAGAATGCCCCGCTGCGCCGCATAATCCGCCGCCCAGGCGTAGAGCCTCAAGGTCAGGTCGCGCAGTTCCTCATACCGCGCCTCTCCCAGTGCGGCGCGGGCTTCCTGCGGTGTCAGGTTTTCATCGTGACCGTGATCATTTTTCCGCGCCGGGGTAAAAAGCGGCTCCGGCAGTTTGTCCGATTCACGCAGCCCCTTTGGCACGGCATGCCCCCCCACCGTCCCCGACTGGCGATATTCCTCCCAACCTGAACCGGCCAGGTAGCCGCGGGCCACACACTCCACTTGGAAAATCTCGCATCGCCGGGCACGGGTCAGGCGCCCTTCAAATTCAACCAAATCGCACCCGCTGGGCAAATTGTACCCGAGCACATGATTGGGACATTGATCCGCCGTCAACTCAAACCAGTGACGCGACAGGGAAGTGAGAATTTTACCCTTATCGGGAATCGGCGTCGGCATAATCACGTCGTAGGCAGAGATGCGGTCCGACGCCACCAGCCAGATTTCGTCCTGCCAAGTGTAGATGTCGCGAACCTTGCCGCTGCGTAAAAGCGTGACCCCCGCATGGGCCATCCGGTCAGAAAACGTGTCCATGAAGTGATTTTAAGATGAATCTCATTTTCTAGAAGCCTTAACTGCGGCCTAAGCGTGTCGATAAGACATAACAAGCCGCATCCGACGCTTCTGATACTTGGTTACGGTTGAGTAATCCGAGGGGCCGTGGCTGAAATCCTGCTCGAATGGAGACCTCAATATCGCATTAATTCGGCCTACCTTGCCACGCTCATGCCCCGTTTTTACGTCAATGATACCTTTGCCATTAACGACCGCGCCACTTTTGTCATTGCCGGTCATGTCGTGGAGGGGCAGCTTACCGACGGTATGTCCGTCAGTATTCCCTTTAACGCGACCGTCAACATGATGGCGCAGATCAATCGCGTGGAGGTCGTCTCCCGCCCCAATGGCGACCTGGTCTGTCTCTGCATTGATTGTTCCGTCCCGGATGAAATTATGCTATGGGAAGCATTGAAAATCAAAAGTAGGACGATTGAAATTGCCATGGCATGACGCATTACATTATCCGTCGGTTCCTTCTCCTGGTGCCGACGCTTTTCGGGATCACGCTTCTCACCTTCCTCCTCATTCGTCTCTCCCCCACCAATGCCGCCCTGATCAAGGGCGGTGGCGGCGAGGGCGGAGGCAAGGCCATGACCGCGGAACAGCGGGAACAGATCGTCAAGTTCTACGGCCTCGATAAACCGCCGCTCGTGGCCTATGGCAACTGGGTGGGCAAGGCCATGCGAGGTGACCTCGGCAACTCCTTCGCTGATCACCGTCCCGTCGCCGATAAAATCCTGGAGCGATTGCCGCTGACCATCAGCATCACCGGTTCCGCACTGATTCTCTCCTATTTCCTCGCCATTCCGCTCGGCGTCATCGCTGCGATCAAACGCGGGCAGGTCGTCGACCGCACCATCAGCTTCGTCGTCTTCGTACTCTACTCGATTCCGAGTTTTGCCGCAGCACTCCTGCTCATCCTCTTCGTCGCTGGTGGCGATTACCTCAATCTCCTCCCCATGTACGGCATCAATTCGATCAACGCCTCCGAGATGAGCCTCTTCCCGTGGCTCTGGGATCGCATCCTCCACATGATCCTGCCGGTGGTCTGCCTCACCTACGCCAGTCTTGCCTCCATTTCCCGCTACGCCCGCGTCTCCATGCTAGAGGCGCTTAGCCAGGATTTTGTCCGCACCGCGCGGGCCAAGGGCTTGCGGGAACGCGTCGTCATCCTGCGTCACGCGCTCCGCAACGCGCTCATCCCACTGATCACCATCTTCGCCCTCGAATTGCCGGTGCTCATCGGCGGCGCGATCATCATCGAATCGATCTTCACCCTTCCCGGCATGGGCCAACTCATGTTCCAGTCGCTCGATTCGTGGGATGAGCCGGTCATCATGGGCATCACCGTCCTGGCCGCAGTCGTCACGCTCCTCAGCTACCTCGTCGCGGACATTCTCTACGTCATCGTTGACCCGCGCATCAGCTACGAATGAACTCGATTTCCCTCAGCCAGGAGACCTACACACAACGCCTCTGGCGTCATTTTCACGCGGACAAATTCGCCCTCAACGGTCTCCGCATCGTCATCCTTCTTTTCATCGTCGCCGCGCTCGCGCCGTTCCTTGCCAACAGCCACGCCCTCATTCGCGTCGCTGATGGCCACGTCAGTTTTCCCATCTTTCTCAGCCTGGAACCGATCGAATGGCGCTTCCTCCTTTACGTCCCTCTGGCGGGTTTGGTCTATTTCTTCCGGCATCGTTTCATCGCTCACCCCGGCATCTTTATCCTGGCCGTGATCGGCTTCATCGCGGCGGTCGAAATCTTTCTCGCGCTCACGCATCCGATCAATGACCCCACTAACGACCGCGACCGCCCCGCCTCTTTCAAGCTCCTACCCCCAATTCCCTACTCGCCCATCGAGTCGACTCCCGATCAATTCTCCCCGCCAACCTGGAAACACCTCTGCGGCACCGATTCCACCGGCCGCGACATCGCCGCGCGCATGCTGCACGGCGCACGCACCTCGCTTTCCATCGGCTTCGTCGCGCAGAGCATCGCGCTTACCATCGGGATCGCGCTTGGCGGACTCGCCGGATATTACCGGAGCTGGCTCGATATCGGCATCTGCCGCTTCATTGAGGTCATGGACTGCTTCCCGCCGCTCCTTTTCATCCTCGTCGCCATCAGCCTCTTCGAGTCGCAGAACAATATGTTCTACATCATGGCCGTCATCGGCCTGACCAGTTGGACCGGAGTCGCGCGCCTTGTCCGCGGCGAGTTCCTCCGTCTCAGTTCCCTCCCGTTTACGCTCGCCGCCAAGGCTATCGGTGCGAATGATTTTCGCATCATCGTCCGCCATCTTTTACCCAACGCGCTCGGCCCCATCCTCGTCGCCGGCACCTTCGGCGTCGCCTCCGCCATCCTCATCGAGTCGAGCCTCAGCTTCCTCGGCTTCGGCATGCAGGCCCCGACTCCCTCCTGGGGCGACATCCTCTCCGATGCCCGCCGCTATATCGACTTCGCCTGGTGGCTCGCCTTTTTCCCCGGACTCGCCATTCTCATCACCATCATGTCCTACAATTTCGTCGGCGAAGGCCTGCGCGACGCCGTCGATCCGCGACTCAAAATGAAGTAGCCACTAAAGAACACAGAAAACGCAAAGCCGATGAAGTCCGATCCCCTTTTCCTTTGTGCTCCTTGCGTTCTTTCACGGCTAAAATTCAACGTCCCGGTCTCAGGAGCAAAAGTAACAATTTTTGACAGGAAAACATGAAGACATGAAATAAATGAGAGAGAAAACCACTGAAGAAAACAGAAACTGGAGTCTCAGGATAGTTCGCCTTTCCCTCCCTTCCATTTTTCCCCTGCCTTCCTTCATGTATTTCATGTCTTCATGTTTTCCTGTTAAATCACTCCCTCTTTCCATGCGATGACCATGCCCCTCCTTCAAGTCGAAAACCTCGGCATCCACTTCGGCCCAACCGTTGATCCGGTCAAGGCCGTCGACGGCATCTCCTTCTCCATGCAAGCCGGAGAAACCCTCGCCGTCGTCGGCGAAAGCGGCAGCGGCAAAAGCGTCACCGCCCTCGCGCTCACCCGCCTCCTCGCCTCGCCACCGGCGCGCTACGTCTCCGGCTCCATCGCATTCGAAGGCCGCGACGTCCTCCAGCTTCGCGAAGGCGAACTCCGCTCCCTGCGTGGCAAGCAGATTGCCTACATCTTCCAGGAACCCGGCTCCTCACTGAATCCCGTCTTTACCATCGGCTACCAGATTCGCGAAGCCATCGAGCTGCACCGTCCTGAGGTCCGCGACGTCACCGCCGAAATCGTCCACGCCCTCGACACCGTCGGCATCCGCAACCCCGCCAGCCGCCTCGGCGATTATCCGCACCAACTCAGCGGCGGCATGCAGCAGCGCGTCATGATCGCCATGGCGTTGGCCTGCCAGCCCAAACTGCTCGTCGCCGACGAACCGACCACCGCGCTCGACGTCACCATCCAGAAACAGATCATGGATTTGCTCAAGGACCTCAAGCGGACCAGCAACATGTCCATCCTTCTCATCACCCACAACTTCGGCCTCGTCGCCGGCTTCGCTGATCGCGTCGTCGTCATGTTCCGCGGCAAGATCGTCGAGACCGGCCCCACCGCCCAGGTCCTGCAAAACCCGCAGCATCCCTACACCAAAGCCCTCATCGAATGCGTCCCCAAACTCGGCCAAAAACAACACCGCCTCAAGGTCATCGACTATGCCGGCATCCAATAAGCACCCGCTTCCAGTATCCGAGGTAGCCATCGCACTCCGCGTAACGGTGTCTTCCGCCCCTCGTTCCCAAACTCCGTTTGGGAACGCCCCCCTGCTCCCCGCGAAATTCCATTTCGCGCCAATCCGTCGCACGGAGTGCGACGGCTACCTTTGCCCATGACTAATATCGTCCCACCCCCACCCCTCCTCAAAGTAGAGCACCTCAAAGTCTACTTCCCCATTCTCGGCGGCGTCTTCCGCCGTCCGGTCGGCGAAGTCAAAGCCGTGGACGACGTCTCCTTTACAGTCAACCGCGGCCAGACCGTCGGTCTCGTCGGCGAAAGCGGCAGCGGCAAAACCACCATCGGTCGCGCCATCATCCGGCTCACTCAGCCCACGGCGGGCGTCATTTCCTATCAGGACAAAGCCATCTCCAAGCTCGATTCCGCCGCCTTCCGCCCCTACCGGAAAAAAATCCAGATCATCTTCCAGGACCCCTACAACTCCCTCAACCCCCGCTTCTCCATTTTCGAGATCATCGGCGAGGCGCTCGAAATCCATTTCCCCGCCATGACCCGCGCCGACCGCCGCGAACGTGTCGCCGGGCTGCTCGACAAGGTTGGCCTTAAGCGAGACCACCTCGACCGTTACCCTCACGAATTCAGCGGTGGTCAGCGTCAGCGCGTCGGCATCGCCCGCGCCTTGGCCGTCAACCCGGAGTTCATCGTCTGCGACGAACCTGTCAGCGCCCTCGACGTCTCCGTTCAGGCCCAGATCGTCAATCTCCTCCAGGACCTCCAGGAAGAACTCGGTCTTACTTACCTCTTCATCGCCCATGACCTCGCGGTCGTCGAGCACATCAGCGACTACGTCCTTGTCATGAACCAGGGCAAGATCGTCGAAGCCGCCTCCGCTGAGGCCATCTACGAAAATCCCCAGCACGACTACACCCGCAAACTCCTCAGCGCCGTTCCCAAGCTCTGACCCTGTTTCGGCAAGACCTGCTCCGGGCGCAATCATTTCCCCCTTTCCGTCCCGCCTGCCCGCCATGCGATCACTACCCTGAGTTTTCCGTTTGACCCTGCCTCCTACAGGCTCTACGGTCAATACCCCTTATGGCAGAAGAACTCAGTTACGTTATCATCAACCCCTACACGATTTACAAATCGCGCACGGGTGGTGTTCTCGCCCGCCTCCTCACGCGGACCTCGCTCGATTTAGTTGGTGCCCAGATGTTTGCCCCCAGCCAGGCCTTGATCGATGAGTATGCGAAAAGCATTGTCACCGAGGCCGATCCGCAGGATCGCCACATTCAGGAATTGATCCGCGATTACGTGAAGGAAAATCTCGCCCCCGATCCCCAGACCGGCGCCCGCGAGCGTGTCATGATGCTCCTTTTCCGCGGGGAAAATGCCGTGCGCCGCATCCGCGAAACCGTCGGCACCTTCAAGGCCAATTTCCTCGGTGGTGAATCAATCCGCGATACGTACGGCGATATCGTTCATAACCGCGATGGCACCGTCCGTTATTTTGAGCCCGCCGTTCTTGCCTCCCCCAACATCGAGGAAGCCCGGACGAAGCTGAAAATCTGGGCCAAGTACAGCGACACCGACGGTGGTCTCCTCGAAAAGGCCGTTCCCACCGTAAGCGATCCGCGCCATCAGCGCACGCTGGTCATCATCAAGCCCGACAACTTCAAGTTCCCCAGTGGCCGTCCCGGCAACATCATCGATATCTTTTCCCGCACCGGCCTGGCCATCACGGCGATTAAGGTGCACCGGATGACCGTGGCACAGGCGGAGGAATTCTATGGCCCCGTCCGCAGCGTCCTGAAGGAAGTCCTTTCCAGCAGCATCGGTGAACGGTCGAAGGATATCCTCAGCTCCGCGTTGAATCTTCCCATTACGGCTGAATTGCAGAACCAGATTGGCAGCATCCTTGGCCCACTCGCCGGGGAGCAGCAGTTCAACAACATCGTCCGCTTCATGACGGGACACAATTCGCTCGATACCAAGGGCGAGGAACGCAACGCCCCCGGCACGGAGAAATGCATCATCCTTGTCTATGAAGGAATCGATGCCGTCCGCAAGATCCGCGAGGTTCTCGGGCCGACCGATCCGGCCAAGGCGCCCCCGGGATCGATCCGCCGCGAATTCGGTTCAACCATCATGGTCAATGCCGCCCATGCCTCGGATTCCGCCGACAATGCCCATCGCGAAATGGGAATTGTCAAAATCCGCGAAAATAATTTTAAGACCTTGATTGAAAGTTTTTATCAAGATTAGTGCGATGCGGGCTGGCATCTGTCCGCCCAACATGCTTTGATGACTCTTCACCCCGTTACCTGAAAATACCTAATTATGGAACCCTCCACCCGCGTTCAAGAACTCACCCCATCCCTCACCCTTTCGATCGATAGCAAAGCCAAGGCCATGAAAGCCGAAGGCCAGGATGTTATCGGCTTCGGCGCCGGTGAGCCCGATTTCGATACGCCCGAGCACATCAAGGCCGCCGCGATGGGTTCGCTCGATGCCGGTTTCACCAAGTACACGCCTTCCTCCGGCATCCCGGAATTGCGCTCCGCCATCAGCGAGAAGCTCAAGGCCGATAACGGTCTTGATTACAAGCCATCCCAGATCATCGTCAACTGTGGCGCCAAGCACTCCTGTTTCAACGCCATGCTCGCCACCCTCGATCCGGGCGATGAAGTCATCATCCCCGCGCCTTACTGGCTGAGCTATCCTGAAATGGCCAAGCTCGTCGGTGCCGAACCGGTCATCGTCCAGACCAAGGCCGAGAACAACTACAAGATCACTCCCGACGAATTTCGCGATGCGATGACGCCGAAGACCAAGATGATCATCATCAATACGCCCGGCAACCCCACCGGCTCCGTCTACACCGAAAACGAACTCGCCGGACTGGCCGATGTCGCGCTTGATGAAGATATCCTCATCCTCTCGGATGAAATCTATGAGAAACTCACCTATGGTGACGCGAAGCATGTCAGCATCGCGACCTTGAGCAAAGACGTCTACAACCTGACCCTCACCGTCAACGGCTTCAGCAAGCCTTACGCGATGACCGGATGGCGCCTCGGCTACGTTGCCGCGCCGGAAGGGGTCGCCAAGTCGATCGATTCGCTCCAGAGTCACTCGACTTCCAACCCGACTTCCTTCGCTCAGAAGGGTGCACTCGCCGCCTACAAGGGCCCGCAGGATTGCGTCAAGCAGATGGTGGCCGAATACGCCAAGCGCCGCGATTTGATCTGCGGCCTCCTCGACGGCATTCCCCAGCTCAAATACGTCAAACCCCAGGGCGCATTCTACGTCCTGGTCGATATCTCCGCCACGGGCCAGAACTCGACCCAGTTCGCCGAGCGCCTGCTCGACAAGCAGAAGGTCGCGGTCGTCCCAGGCATCGCTTTCGGTAACGACAACACCATCCGCATCTCCTATGCCACCAGCCCGGAGAACATCGAGAACGGTCTCAAGCGGATCGCGACGTTCGTCGGAGCCTAGGCTTCCCGCGCGATACCCGCGCTAAAGAAAACCGCCGCGCACCACGCGGCGGTTTTTCTTTTTTAGGATTTGTCTTCCTCAGCTTAGTGGCACCTGGAAAGAGCTAATCCCGCCGCCCGGCTCGCCAGGATCGGGATGTAATCTCCTCATCTTCCACAGGTTCGAAAAATTCGAGCCGCCGGTATTCAGGATTGGAGGCAGGTGCTGCCGGTTCGGCAGGTGCGACCTCCGGATACTCATAAATATCGCCCTTGTAGTTGCGCAGAACGATGCTGTCCGGCGTCCGCGCCACGACGTAGTTTGGATTAATCGGAATCTTGCCGCCGCCGCCGGGGCCATCGATGACGTACTGCGGAATCGCATAGCCACTGGTATGTCCGCGGAGGCTTTCGATGATCTCCAGCCCCTTGCTCACCGATGTCCGCAAATGCGAGGAACCCTGGATGAGATCGCACTGGTAGAGGTAATAGGGCCGCACGCGGCAGCGCAGCAGCTTCTGCACGAGCGTCTTCATCACCGCTGGATCGTCATTCACGCCCTTGAGCAAGACCGATTGGTTGCCCAGCGGAATACCGGCATCGGAAAGTCGTCCTAACGCCGCCCGAACTTCCTCGGTCAATTCCTTCGGATGGTTGACGTGGACGCTCATCCAGAGGGGATGGAATTCCTTAAGCATCGCGCACAGTTCCGGCGTGATCCGTTGAGGCAGAAAGATCGGCACCCGGCTGCCAATGCGGAGGAACTCGATGTGATCAATCGCGCGCAGCCGACGCAGGAGCTCGCCCAGCCGTTTGTCAGAAAGCAGCAGCGCGTCGCCGCCGGAAAGCAGCACATCGCGCACCTCGGTATGCTTCTGCAGATAATCGATGGCCCGGTCGAAATCGAGTTCCAGTTCCTGTTCGCCAACGCCGCTGACCACGCGGCTGCGCGTGCAGTAACGGCAATAGGAGGCGCAACGATCCGTCACGAGGAAAAGGACGCGATCAGGATAACGATGCACGAGTCCGGGCACCGGCATGTCGTGATCCTCACCGCAGGGATCGGCCATGTCGGAAGGCGCATAAGTCATTTCCTCAATCCGGGGAATCATCTGGCGCCGGATCGGGCAGTCGGGATCAAACGGATCAATCAGGTTGAAGAAGTAGGGCGTTATGCCCATGGCCAGCTTTGTATTGGCGAGAAGAACACCCGCGTGCTCCTCCTGGCTGAGTTCCATCTTGCCGGTGAGTTGCGCCAGCGATTTCACACTGTTGCGCATTTGCCACTGCCAGTCATTCCATTGCTCAGGAGTGGCGTCGGACCAATAACCTTGGCCGGGGGAGGAAAAATGACGATGATTGAGATCGAGGGTATTCATGGGGTGAAGAGCTGCACGCGAGCAAAGGGCTCTGGGACGAGTGGAGGGGTGCGCGTCTTCTTATAGGCGTTTAGTGGAAAATACCGCGACTGCCCCGGCTGTCAAATCGGTTGCGTGGCATAGGTATTGCGTCAACCTCTCCATTGGGGCATTCTGTCCATTCGGACGAGAGGGCCACAAGCCCCTAGGTCCTATCACCTTGAAGCTCTAGCGTGACTCAACTTCCTCCTCATTCGCATCGTCCCCCGGCCAAGCCGCACACCAAGCGTGTCCGCCCCAAGACCTACTCCGTGGCCGTCTATCTGGTCTTCGCCATCGTCGCGCTCCAGATTCTGATGCTCATCTCCGTGTTCTGGCTGCGCGCCATGGTTGTTTCCGTCCGGGTTAATTTGCCCAAACCGCAAGGCGGAAAGAATAATTCGGTCGCCAACGCCACCTCAGCGCCCAAGCCGGAGCCACCCAGCCTTCCGGGAATTGCCCTCACCACCCCCCATTCCGCCCGGCTTACCGTTCCCAGCGGTTCCGATCCGCTCGAACAAATCAGCACGCTTAACGACGAGGCCCAAGCCTTTATTCACGCCCACGCCACGGAGTCGGCCATTGAAACCCTGATCAAGGCGGAGGATATCGATCCCCGTTATCCCGACACCCTGAAGAACCTGGCCGAAACCTACTACCTGCTCAACGATCCGGCCCGTTCCAAGATTTATTGGCAACGGCTGGTCGATATCGGTCCTGCCGTGGGAACCATCTACGCCGTGGCCAAGGATCACATTCTTCTTCTCGGTGGCCATGAAGCGAGTCCGCTGACCGATACTTCCACATTCCCCCGGAACATCTACATCGATTCCGTGGAGAAGACGCCGGTGGAGACTGTCAATGCCCAGGCTCAATTTCGTCTGCGGGCGACCTTGATGCGGATGGATCCGCAAATGCCTCTCTTTGATCAAAAGAAACTCCAGCCCTATGTCATTTTCTATCAGCAAATGCCGGATGGCAATTTGACTCCCGATCTCGGCCAGCACAAAGGCGCGTTCGATGACACCTTTCTCTTTTGGAGCGGCAAGCTCCGGGAGACCTTCGGTGTCGATTATCTCATGCCGCTGCCCGGTGCCCTCGACAGCAACAACGTTCCCATGGGCAAATACTACGGCTTCGTCATCGGAATCTATTACGACAAGAAATTGCAGGACGCCCGCTCCGAGCCGAGCGATTTGATCACGCGCATCCCGCTGCCGGATGAGATCGAATAGGACGCCGCCAAGCAGCCTCTACGGAAGATCCTTCCGCGCTTTCCAAATTTGAAAATAGGCATCGTGGTAAGTCAGTTTGTAACGAGCTGGATTGGGACCGGGTAGCGGAAACTGCCGCAAATCCGTCGTTAAAATGATCAGGTCAAGGCGTGGCTTTTCCATCTCCGGCTGAGCGAGAATCTGGGCATACCTATCCTGCAGCCGGGCTAAATCTCCCTTCGGCAGGGCCAGCGCAAAACTCCCCAAATCAGGCGGATGATCAAAATTCCGGACAATATCCTCCGGTGAATAATCCGACAGAGACGCTTTCTGGTAAAGCGGCGAGCATTGATAGCGATCATGCTCCAGCCAGAAAAGCATGATCGCTTTTTGATCCAAAAAACGCGTCAAGTCGCCCGCCCCCAGACCTCCCTCACGTGCAAACCAGAGAAGCCGATCTTCAATCTCATGATTGGAAAGCGTCGTGGTAAAGCTGTCCGGGAGAAAGGCAAAGCCGTGATGAAAGCCCACCCAGTAGACATAGATCTCATGGTCGGTTGTGGCCACAACGCGGTCATCCCGATAGCTGTCCTTGTCGAGTTCCCGCGCGAGCTTGGTCAAGGCGTCATGGTAATCGGGCCCGGGTGGTGTGTAGATATCGGGCCGCAAATGACCAAGGGAATGATCCGCCACTATCTCACGAACTGTCACGACGTAAAAGCTCCATGCCAGCAAGCCGCCCGCTAGAAAAGGCGCGATGGCCAAGCGCGGGATCAAGCCGCCGCCAACATAACTCACCCATGCCACCAGCATGCATGTTTCCATGTAATGACTGACGGCGATAAAATGGTAAGGCTGGACCAATTTACCCGTCAGCATTGCCGTCAAGGGCAAAGCCAGTAATGCGCCAATCTGCAGAACAGCCAGCAAACCCAGGACACGCCACGGCAAAACGGGTAATTTTAGCTGTCGGGCAAATAAATTGAATAGCGCTAACATCATCAGGCAATACATTCCAAATAAAAAAGCTCCATCTGTGTCTCGCCAGACCGGATTCGCCCAGATCGACCAACGATCAACCGGAAAGACGCCAAAACGCCCCATAGCGTCCGGTGATTCCATTAACCCTTGAATAAGAAAGGGAATATCCAGGATGACAAAGATTCCCAAGGCACATCCCAACCTTCCAACCACGAGAGGCATTTCCCTGAAATCCTTCATCACCCAAATCACGACGATATAGGTGATCGCCATGAAAAATGCCGGAATATAATAAACTGAACCTTGCAGACTCAAAGCCAGTATCAGACCGATAATCGACCATGGCAGCCATGCACGCCAACGCTCCGGCTTCCAAATCATCCAAACCAAAAAAGCGATTCCCATGATAAAATAGAGGTTGTTCACAAATGGCCGCGGTAGACGCTGTCCCCAAATCTGCCCCAGATAGACGTAAATTTCCGGCAAACCGCTGGCAAAAATCGCAGCGATAAAATTGGCCCATCCCTCGCTAGCCGAAAACAACCGACACCAAGCCCGGAACAAGAGAAAAAAAGCCAGGGTCACAAAAATATCTGCTGCTATGTAGCCCCAATAGTTTCCCAAAAGGGCCGTTCCCAGAACCTGCGGAAAAAGCGACGGTATCGAAAACGACATCACTCCCGTCCCCCAAGACTCATAAACGGCGTTCTCACCCCAATTTCCCGCGGCCAATGCATTAATGACCGGAAAAGCCTCGATATCTCCCATCGGGCTCCGATAAATCACATGCACCGCCGCTGGATCGTGGGGAAAAAGCATCATTGAGACCACCCACGGCCGGATCGCGCATAGAATGACGTAGATATAAAGTGCCCATTCCCAAAGAGAACGGGGAAGGCATCGGCGAAAAACGGATTCAGAATCGGTCAGAGAGGTCAAACGCCATCCACTGTGGAGAACATCGACTCGCCTTTGCAATCCTCAACTACAAATGGCCCCCGTAACTTTCTCATTTAATGCCCTCAGGTTGAGATGCAGAATTCCCATCAGGAGAAATTTCATTCAACCCCTCTCCTCCTCTGAAGCAAAGAAACCCCTTGTCACCGCGCGCCACAGCCGCTAGCCTTTCAGGTTCCCCAACCCTGACCTGTCATTTTATGGAAATCATCGAAAAGATCCGCAACATCGCCATTATCGCCCACGTTGACCACGGCAAGACTACGCTCGTGGATCAACTCCTCCGCCAATCGGGCACCTTCCGCTCCAACCAGGCCGTCGTCGAACGCGTCATGGACTCCATGGATCTCGAACGTGAAAAAGGCATCACCATCAAGGCCAAGAACGCCGCGTTCCAGTACAAGGATTATCACGTCAACATCGTCGACACTCCCGGACACGCCGATTTCGGCGGAGAAGTCGAACGCATCCTGAAGATGATCGATGGCGTCGTCCTCGTTGTCGATTCCCTCGACGGCCCCCAGGCGCAGACCAAGTTCGTGCTCCGCAAGGCGCTTGAAGTCGGCGCCAAGCCCATCGTCGTCATCAACAAGATCGACCGCGACAACGCGCGCCCGCACAAGGTTCTCGACATGATCTTCGAGCTCTTCCTCGAACTTCACGCCACCGATGCCCAGCTCGATTTCCCCACCGTCTACGCTTCCGCCAAGCTCGGTTTCGCGACGAAGGAATGGAAAGGCCAGCTTGATGACGAGACCCGCAATGCCGGCATGACCGCATTGTACGATACCATCATCGAACACATCCCGCCGCCACAGGCGAACCTCGACAAGCACTTCGAGATGCTCGTCTCTAATCTCGACTACAGCGATTATCTCGGTCGTATCGCCTATGGCAAGATCACCGGCGGCAAAGTCACGACGGGCGACAAGATCGTCTGTATCCACAAGGATGGCACGAAGGAAAAGGGCACCGTCACCAAACTCCTCTCCCATGCCGGTCTCGCCAAGATCGAAATCCCCTCCGCCAGCGCGGGTAACATCGTCGGCCTCGCCGGTTTTGAAGACATCTTCATCGGTGAAACCCTCGCCGATTCCGAGGAGCGTGAAGCCGTTCCTTTCGTCGACATCGATCCCCCGACGATCAAGATGCAGTTCGTCGTCAATGATTCCCCGCTCGCCGGCAAGGAAGGCAAATTCCTCACCGCGCGTCACATTCGCGACCGCCTCGTCCGCGAAACCCGCACCAATGTCAGTATCATGCTGGCCGACACCGATGCAGCCGGTGTCTTTGAAGTCAGCGCCCGTGGAGAAATGCAGATCGCGATTCTCGTCGAGCAGATGCGCCGCGAAGGTTTCGAAGTCATGGTCTCCCGTCCCGAGGTTATCTATCAGAAGGACGACAAGGGCAACGTGCTTGAACCAATCGAGACGCTCTACGTGGAAACGCCCGCCGACAAACTGGGCGACATCCTCCAGAACCTCGCCAACCGCAAGGGTGAAATCACGAACATGAATCACCACCAGAACACCGTCTCGGTGGAAGCGGTGATCCCGACCCGCGGCCTCATCGGCTTCGAGACCGACCTCGTCAATTTGACTCGTGGTGAAGGTATCATGAGCCATCTTTTCAAGGAATACGGCCCGAAGCGCGGCGAAATTCTCACCCGCCTCAATGGCGTGCTCGTTTCCATGGAAACCGGCGACGCGACTGGCTTCGCCATCAACAACATCCAGGAACGCGGTCGCCTCTTCATCAGTCCCGGCGACGCGATTTACGCCGGGATGGTGGTCGGCGAGAATTCCCGCCCGGATGACATGGCCGTGAATCCCTGCAAGGCGAAAGCGCTTACCAACATGCGTTCGCAGGGCGATGGCAAAGGTATCCAGCTCGACACACCGATCAAGATGAGCCTCGAGCGCGCGCTCGAGTACATCGGACCGGACGAGTTCGTCGAGGCCACGCCCACCAGCCTGCGCCTCCGCAAGAAGATCCTCGACGAAAACAAGCGTCGCCGTTCCGAAAAGAACTAGGTCACTAATCGTTGCCAACAAAAAGCCCCTCCGTAAGGTGGGGCTTTTTTGTGACCAGAAACCGTGCGCGGTACAGGGTTCGAACCTGTGACCTTCCGCGTGTGAAGCGGACGCTCTACCGCTAAGCTAACCGCGCTGTGGGAGAGTTCTATGCTCTCGCTTGGTCGAGCGGATAATATTAAACTTGGGCCAACCCGAAGGGCAAGCACAGACCACAGTCACTGATGCTCTTTCTCTTTTGCACCTCACCCAATTTGTGCCACGTTAACACTTCGCCATGACACCCCTTGAACGCGTCCGCTATGTGCGGGATCACATCCCCGCCGAGGGACTCTTCGCCGAAAAGGCGTGGCGTATCGCTCCGCAGCCTTTTGTGCTCAGCGCCAGGCACGTCGAGTTACTCGAGAAACTCGGCATCGTCCTGAATCGTTTCAATAACGCCTGCAATCTCCTCTATCGCCAAAGCGCGGCAGGAAAGGTGCACCCATGGGTCGCGGCATTGCTGGATGCGGGCAAGCCGGCGGAACTGATTGCCCTGTCGCGGCATGAGAAGGTCAAGGGTCAGGTGCCCGCGGTTATTCGCCCGGACTTGATCCTCACTGAGGAGGGCTTCGCCATGAGCGAGCTCGATTCCGTGCCTGGCGGGATCGGTCTCACTGCGTGGCTCGGCGAAACCTACGCGGCGCTCGGCGAAAGCGTGCTCGGGGGTGCCAACGGCATGCGCGAGGGATTCGCCTCCGTGCTCGGTGACGGCGAGGTCCTCATCTCCGAGGAGAGCGCGACCTATCGCCCGGAGATGGAGTGGCTCATCGGCGCGGACCGGGTCCGCTCGGTCGAGAGCTATACGGCTTCGGGCAAGCCCATCTACCGGTTCTTCGAGGCCTTCGATTACCCCACCCTCACCGCCTTCAAGAGCGCCTGGCAACCGGGGCAACCGCTCACCGCGCCGCTGAAGCCTTACCTCGAGGAAAAGCTCTGGCTCGCGCTCTTCTGGTCGCGACCGCTCCAGGAATTCTGGCG
The DNA here is from genome assembly GCA_903863295.1 of uncultured Verrucomicrobiota bacterium. Taxonomy (GTDB): domain Bacteria; phylum Verrucomicrobiota; class Verrucomicrobiia; order Methylacidiphilales; family UBA1321; genus JABDGH01. Next base: position 26,927 of record CAIPBM010000078.1, read on the forward strand.
GCAGGAGATTGGCGAGAAGGGGCAGAAGCTGCTTCAGGGCATCATCCCTTATTCGTGGGTGCTCGATCCCGCGCCGCTGCCGCCGCACGCGGTGATCCCGGAGCTGGGCATCCAGTCGTGGAGCGAGATGGAGCGGTTCAGCCAAAAGCAGCGGGAACTCGTCCTGAAGATTTCCGGCTTCTCGCCGCTGGCCTGGGGTGCGCGCGGGGTGTTCGTTGGCTCGGACATGTCGGCGGAGCAGTGGACGGAGCAGGTGCGGCTGGGGCTGGCGGAGTTCGCGGAGCACCCGCGGGTGCTGCAGCGGTTCGTCAAGGGCGCACTGGCGAAGCAGGACTACGTGGCGGAGAACGACGAGGTGGTCACCCTCACCGGGCGGGCGCGAGTCTGCCCCTACTACTTTGTGGCCAACGACCGGGCGACGCTGGGCGGGGTGCTGGTCACCCATTGCCCGTCGGACAAGAAGCTGCTCCATGGGATGAGGGACGCGATCCTGAGTCCGGCGGTGGCGGAGCCGGTTCCGGCATAGGGAGACTGGGGAGCCTATTGGTTTAGGCGGTTTTGGCTTTGGTGGCTTTCCAAGAAACGGATTCACATTGGGTTTGAAACTACCGGGAGGGCTGATCCTTCGACAGGCTCAGGATGACGGATTTTTTAGCAGTGCTTGCCGGAAAGACCTCACTCACCTGATTAATCTGGTATCGCCGAGGCGACGGTCATAGACCGCCGCTACAGGGGAACAGACTGCAGATCCCAGCAAAAATCCTGTTAATTCCGGGAATTCTGTCTAAAAATTTCCGTTCCCATGTCCAATCCCTACCGCTCCCATACTTGTAACGATTTGCGCGCCACTCACGCGGGCCAGACGGTCCGCCTGGCGGGCTGGATTCATAATAAGCGCGATCTGGGCGGGGTGCTCTTTATCGATTTGCGGGACCATTATGGGATCACGCAGATCGTGATTCCGCCGACGGCGGGGTTCCAGGACACGCTTTCGCATTTGCCGAAGGAGACGGTGATCAGCGTGCATGGTCTGGTGCGGCCACGGCCGGAGGGGACGGTGAACCCGAATATTTCGACGGGCGAAGTGGAGCTGGATGTGCAGGGTTACGATCTGCTGGGCAGTTGCCAGCCGTTGCCGATGAATGTTTTCCCGGAGGACCACACGCCGGAGGAGACGCGGCTGAAGTATCGCTTCCTTGACCTGCGCCGGACGAAGCTGCACCAGACGGTGATGCTGCGGGCGAAGGTGATCTCAAGCATTCGCCGCCGGATGATCGAGTTGGGCTTCCAGGAATTCCAGACGCCGATTTTGACCTCCTCCTCGCCGGAAGGGGCGCGCGACTTCCTCGTGCCGTCGCGGCTTTATCCGGGCGAGTTCTACGCGCTGCCGCAGGCGCCTCAGCAGTTCAAGCAGCTTCTCATGGTCAGCGGCTTTGATCGCTATTTCCAAATTGCGCCCTGCTTCCGCGATGAGGATGGTCGCGCCGACCGGACGCCCGGCGAGTTCTATCAGCTCGACGTGGAGATGAGTTTTGTGACGCAGGATGATGTCTTTGCGGCGATTGAGAAATTGATGATCCCGCTCTTTACGGAGTTCAAGGCGGAGTGGCCGATTAATGCGACGCCGGAAGGGGCTTTTGTGCGGATTCCTTACAAGGAATCGATGCTGCGGTTTGGCACGGACAAGCCGGACATGCGGATTCCGTTTGAGATTTCCGATTTGACGCCGCTTTTTGCGAAGAGCGAGTTCAAGGCTTTTGCGGGGAAGACGGTGCGGGCGTTTGCGGTGCCTCAGGCGTTTGATCAGCCGCGTTCGTGGTTTGATAATTTGCAGGAGGAGGCGAAGAAGTTGGGGGCTCCGGGGTTGGCTTATGTCAAAGCTGAAGCAATGTTATCGCCAGAAAGCACTGGTGGTTATGGGATAAAGCTTTCTGGTCCGGTCTCAAAATTTCTTGAAAAAGACCCTGAAGTTTACGCTGGCCTCGTTGCTCTGATCGCGGCGAGCACAGCTTACGACCCGGCAAACAAACTTTCGTATCTTGATCGAATTTCACCGACCGTCATCTTCTTCTCCGCCGACGCCAATGAAACCAAGGCCGCGAAGGTTCTGGGGGCGATGCGGGTGAAGATTGCGGAGCAGCTTAACCTGATTGAGAAGAACGTCTTTAAGTTCGCGTGGATTGTCGATTATCCGATGTTTGAGCTGCATGAGGAGACGAAGGCGGTCGAGTTTTCGCATAATCCGTTTTCGATGCCGCAGGGTGGGCTGGAGGCGCTGGAGAAGCAGGATCCCCTCACCATTTACGCCTACCAGTATGACCTGGTCTGCAATGGCTATGAGGTCGCCTCGGGTGCGATCCGGAACCATCGCCCGGAGATCATGTACAAGGCGTTTGCGCTGGCGGGGCATGACCAGACGGTGGTCGATACGGAGTTTGCCGGGATGATCAATGCATTCAAGTATGGCGCGCCGCCGCATGGCGGGATTGCACCGGGAATCGACCGGATTGTGATGTTGCTAGCGGATGAGCATAGCATTCGTGAGGTGATTGCGTTTCCGATGGCGCAGAATGGAAGGGATCTTCTCATGAATGCGCCTTCGCCCGTTTCCGAGAAGCAGCTGAAGGAAGTGCATTTGACGATACGGAAGCCGGTGCCGAAGGTTTAGCCAGGAGTTTGCCAGAGGGAATGTCCCTCCGTGGTAACCGTCGGACTTGCGGCTGGCAGTTAATATTGCGGACGGCTTCCTGGTAGGTGCGAAATGGAATTTCGCGAGGATCAGGGGGCGTTCCCAAGTACAACTTGGAACGAGGGGGAAGCAATAGTTAGAGGTCCTTCGACTCCGCTGCGCTGCGCTCAGGATGTCGGATTTTAAGTAAAGGGTTGAATACCC